>NZ_JARAVL010000034.1:0-110953 GCF_033792725.1 Streptomyces sp. PA03-5A
CCCCGCGGCCCCGCGCTTCGCGGCGCTCGCCGCGCGCGTGCTGGCGCGGCACGGTGCGGTGGCCGAGGAGCGCAGCGCAGGCCCGGCTGCGGCGCCGGACGGGCCGCCGCGGCCGTGGTCGGTGGTGTTCGGCTGAGACGGCGGCGTGCCCCGGGCACCGCCGGGGTGGCCGATCACGCGGCCGCCGGAGAAGCTGGGCGTACGGAATCCGTGAACGGACCGAGGTGATCACCGATGGCGGACGAGAACGTGAACCATCCGGGTCTGATCGTCCCGGTCGGCCACGTCGAACCCGTCCCACGTCGCATCCGGGCACTGGTCGGGGGCCGTACCGTCCTCGACACCCGGCGTGCCGTGTACGTGTGGGAGTGGCCCGGCTATCCGCAGTACAGCATCCCGGTCGAGGACCTGACCGAGGGGGTGCTCACCGACGACGGCCGGGCCGGCCGGCTGGGCCCCGGCCCGGCACGCCGCCACTCGCTGCGCGTCGGCTCCGAGGTCCGCGAGGGCGCGGCCTGGGTCTGGGACGAGGGCTCACCGGACCGGCTGCTGGGGACCGCGCGCTTCCGCTGGGAGGCACTCGACGCCTGGTACGAGGAGGACGAGCAGGTCTTCGTCCACCCGCGCAGCCCCTACACCCGCGTGGACGCCCTGCGCTCCTCCAGCAGCGTGCGTGTGGAGGTCGACGGCACCGTCCTCGCCGACGCGCCGCATGCGGTGACCCTGTTCGAGACCGGCCTGCCGACCCGCTACTACGTCGAGCGCGTGCACGTCGACTGGACCCGGCTGCGTCCCTCCGACACGGTCACGCACTGCCCGTACAAGGGCACGACGAGCGGCTACTGGTCGTTCGACGGGGACGTCGCCACCCACAAGGACATCGCCTGGGCGTACGACTTCCCCACGGCGGCGTGCGCCCCCGTCGCGGGGATGGTCGCGTTCTACAACGAGCACGTGGACCTGTACGTCGACGGCGCGCCGCTCCCCCGCCCCATCGCGATGTCCCGGACGGAGTGGGACCGGCGTCGCCTCGGAAAGCCCTGAGACGCCCGCACCGGGCACGGCGGGCGGCGAATTAGGCTGGCCGCATGTCTCAGCAGGTCGAAGTCGTGCAATTGCTGGTGTCGCCCGCGCACCGGTACACGGGGCGGCCGTCGGAGGGGCCGTCGGCGGCGCCGGACGGCGAGCTCGTGCGGAGCGCCGAGGTGCGGAGCGGGCTCGGGCTCGTGGGCGACCGCTACTACGCGCGGCCGGCCCATCGGAACGCCGCCGTCACGCTCATGGCGGCGGAGAGCCTGCCGCTGGACATCGCTCCGGAGACCGACCTGCGGCACACCCGCCGCAACGTGCTGCTCCGAGGCGTCGACATCGACGCGTACGTGGGCACGACCGTGTCCCTGGACACCGGCGCGGGGCCCGTCCTGTTCGCGGTGCGGCGCCCCGCCCGGCCCTGCGCCTGGATGGACGCCGTCATCGGTCCGGGGGCCCAGCGCGCGCTGCGCGGCAAGGGCGGGGTGCGGTGCACGCCGCTGAGCGACGGCGTGCTCACGCTGGGGCCGGCGGAGTTCCGGGTCGTGGAGGACGAGAGGGAGACGGCGTAGCGGGGGCGTGCCGGCCCGTCACGGGGTACCACGGGAACCGGATCACGCGGCCCGGCGTGGTTGCTGCGTGCGATCACTGAGGCGGACGGTTCACGGGCGGGCCGATCACGGGCGGATGGACGCGGCAGGGGACGCCCGCGGATGGCGCGGCCCGCGGCGGTGGGACGGGCTCCTGGTGGCGCTTCCCCTCCTGCTGGCGCTGCTGCTCGTGTGCCACGCCTCGGTGCCGAACGGCCCCGGCCGGTGGGGGAGCCTGCTGGAGACGTTCCTGCCGTGGCTGGGGCTGGGCGTCCCGTTGCTGCTGTGCGCGGCCCTGTTGCTGCGCTCGGGAGTCGCCCTGTGCACGCTCCTGGTACCGCTGGCGGCCTGGCTCGCGGTCTTCGGTGATCCACTGGGCCCGCGCGGCGGGGCCGGGTACGACCTCGTCGCGGTGCAGCACAACGTCAGTGACGAGAACGCGGATCCGGCGGGTACCGCCGAGCAACTGATCTCGGCAGAACCGGACTTGATCGCCCTCCAGGAGCTGACGCCGTCCCTGCTGCCGGACTTCGGCGCCGTCCTGGACGCGGCGTACCCCCATCACGTGCGCTTCGGCACGGTCGGGCTGTGGTCGCGGTACCCCCTGGTGGACGGGCGCAGGATCGACATCCGGCCCGCGGACCTCGGCGAGGACTGGGACCGGGGCCTGCGGGCGACCGCCCGGATGCCGCGGGGGGACGTCGCCGTGTACGTGGCCCACCTGCCCTCGCTCCGCCTCGGCCCGTCCGGGTTCGGCTCCGGCAGGCGGGACGAGAGCGCGGCCCTCCTCGGCGCCGAGATCACGGCCGAGCGGCTGGACCGGGTGGTCCTGCTCGGCGACCTCAACGGCACCGTCGAGGACCGCGGGCTCGCCCCGCTCACCTCGCAGCTGGACGCTCCGGAGTCGGGGCTGGCGTTCAGCTGGCCGAGGCGGTTCCCGCTGGCCAGGATCGACCAGGTCCTGGCGCGGTCCGCGACGGTCTCGGACGTACGGACCCTGCCCGCGACCGGGAGTGACCACCTGCCTGTCGCGGCCCGCATCCGGTTCTGATCACGGGCGGCCCAATCCCACGCCCGCACACGGGGTCTGACGCACCGTCCGAACTCGATCGGGCCTCGCCCCACAGCCATGTCAGGGCACGACAAAGAACGCTGACGGACCATCAGCTTGAGCAGCCTCGGATGTCCCGAAGCTTCGCTGCCCTGCTGACGCAAGATTAGCTGATACTCCGTCACCCAGTTGGACATCTCTTCACATTTTTCTTATTCGGGCCACCACACCACCCCTGACCTGCAGAAACTTCCCGGGCGGCGGCGCGGCCCCACCCCATTCGGCCCTACCCCTCCGCCGGTCTCAGGGTGCGGAGCGGCTGCGGATGATCGCCATATAGGTCTCGAGGACGCGCTGGCAGTCGTGCCGGGGGCCACATCCCGCCTGCCCCGTCCACAAGGAGGTTCAGCTCCATGCGTGGTGCTCGCATCCTGGCCATGGCGACGATGACCGCTGCGGCCGTCATCCTTCCGAATTCGCAGGCCTTCGCCGTGGTCGACGTCAACGTCGCCCAGAACGGACGCTCCGTCACCGTCACCGCCAGTTCGGAGGTTTGCCAGGCGCCCGGCGCGATGGTGAACGCCAACGCCTTCCCGTCCGGCCTGCTGCGCAACGCCCTGTCCCTCAGCGCGGCGACCCCGGGCGGCCCCCTGACCGGCACGTTCACGATCCCCGAGGACGCGCCGGCCAACACGTACACCATCACCGTCAGCTGCATGATCGGCCCGAAGTCCGACCAGGGCAGCGTCGGCACCCTCACCGTTCCGGCTACGACCAGCACGGAGGGTGACCGCGACGGCGGAACCACCACGGACAACAACGGCACCAACACGAACACGAACAACAACACCAATAACAACAACAACGACTACGACAACGGCAACGGCAACGGCAACGGCAACGACGACGAGTACGGGGACGACTACGAGGACGACTACGGCAACTACGGCCGCGGCCACGACCGCGACAAGTGCTCGTGGGGTGGGCACGGCCGGGGCGGCCGGGGTGACGACCGCGGCGGCGACGACAACGGCCGCGGCGGTTACGGCGACCGGGGTGGCTACGGTGACCGCGGCGGCTACGGCGACCGGGGCCGCGACCACGACCGCAAGTGCTACAAGAAGCGTCACCACGGCCACGACCGTGACAACGACAACGACTACGGCAATGACAACGACAACGACAACAACGGCGGCGCGCCCGACACCGGCTTCGGCGGTTCGACCGGCATGAACACCGCCGAGAGCCTCACCGGCGCCTCCCTCCTCGCCGCCGCGGCGGCGGGCGGCGTGTTCCTCCTGCGCCGGCGTCGCACGCAGGGCGGCGAGGCCTGACCGCCCCGCAACCCCCGCGCACGACAGCACGGCACTCCGCCCCGGGCCCCGCACACGGGCCCGGGGCGGGCTGCTGTCCGCCGCCGGCCGGCCGTACGTTCCCGCCCCCGTCACGGCCCGGGCCCGCCCGCCGCGGTTCACTCCACCGGCGTACGCGAACGCTCCCCCGGACACGCTGCGTGGTGCACTGATCACGCACCGGAAGGTGAAGGAGAGACGTGGCGATGAAGGCAGCCCGGACGACCGGCCCCATATCCCCCGGACCCCGGCGCGGGCTCCACCACGCGGCGCTCGTCGCGCTCTGGGCCTGCGCACTCCTGGTGACCGCCTGCACGGCCGGTCCGCCGGGGCGGAGCGCGGGGCAAGGCCCCGCGGGGCCGCCGGGCGCCGCCGCGGCGACCGTTCCTCCCGCACTGGCCGGCTACTACCGGCAGAAGCTCGACTGGAAACCCTGCGCGGACGAGCCGTCGTTCGAGTGCGCCACCTTGCGGGCCCCGCTGGACTACACGCGTCCGTCGGCGGGCGACATCCGTCTGTCCGCCACCCGCAAGCGGTCCACCGGGACCGCCGCCCAGCGCATCGGGTCGCTGCTGTTCAACCCCGGCGGCCCCGGCGAACCCGCGATCACCTCGCTCTGGTCCTACGCCGGAACCTTCTCACCGGCCGTACGGGCCGCCTACGACCTGGTCGCGGTCGACCCGCGCGGGGTCGGCGACAGCACCCCGGTGCACTGCGGTACCGGCACGGCCGGCACCCGCCTGGGGGTGTGGGGCCTGCCCGGCGCCGACGCGCCGGACTTCGCCGCGGCCGACGAGGCGGCACGCGACACCGCCGCCGCGTGCGAGCGCGGCGCGGGGCGTCTGCTGCCGCACGTCGGCACGCTCGACTCGGCCCGGGACATGGAACTCGTGCGCGCCCTGCTCGACGACGAGCGGCTGCACTACCTCGGCTTCTCCTACGGCTCCTACCTCGGTGCGAGCTACGCCGGCCTCTTCCCGTCCCACGTGGGCCGCATGGTGCTGGACGGCGCCGTCGACCCCACGCTCGACGGCGTCCACAGCCTCCTGGGCCAGGCCCGGGGCTACCAGATCGCCTGGGACTCCTTCGCCGCCGACTGCGCCGCCCGCCCGGCCTGCCCCGTGGGTCACTCCGCCGACGGGGCGGGCCGCACCCTGGACGCCCTGGTCGAGACCCTCGACCGGAGCCCGTTGCGGCAGGGCAAGGACGTCGTGGTCGACGGCGACGCCCTCATCAGCGCGGTCACCACGGCGCTCATGGCGCCCGCGTGGGAGAAGCTGCGCGTCGCGCTCGGCGAGGTGCGCTCCGGGGGCACCACCACCGTGCAGGAACTCGGCGGGGCCTTCGGCGACTCCGGTTTCAGCGGTGACGCGTACGTCGCGATCAGCTGCCTCAGCGGCACCCTGGGACCACGGGCCACGCCCGCGCAAGCACGCGCGGCGTTCCCCGCGTTCGTCCGCGCCTCGCCCCGCTTCGGCGCGTACTTCGCGGACCAGTTGTCGACCTGCGCCCACTGGCCGGTCCCCGCGGACCAGCCGGCCGGTGCCCTCACCGCATCCGGCGCCGCACCGATCCTGGTCGTCGGCACCACCCGCGACCCGGCGACCCCCTACCCCGAAGCACGGACCCTGGCCCGCCTGCTCTCCTCGGGCCGGCTCCTCACCTACGACGGCGACGGCCACACCGCCTACCTCAGGTCGGTCGGCTGCGTCGACGACGCCGTCGACGGCTACCTGACGCGGGGCCAGTTGCCGCCCGCGGGCACGGTCTGCGCCTGACGCCCCCGACAAGGGTTCGGGGGCGGCTCGGGGTGGACCCTGATGCCCCGGCGGCGGCGCACACGATGTGCTGGGGGCCCGCGCCACCACCCCCGCACACCAGGAGGAGCCCCATGCCCGTTCGGAGGGTGCTCGCATGAACCCCGGCGTGCTGTCCCTGGCGGCGGCCCTGCTGTCGGCGGTCTGCTACGCGACGGCGGCGGTCGCCCAGGAACGTACGGCCGCTGCCGGGCGGAAGCCGACGGGCGGCCTGTGGACGCTGGCGCTGGTGCTCCAGGCCGCCGGGGCGGGGCTGCACGCGGTCGCCCTGCGGTACGGGTCGCTGACCGTGGTCCAGGCACTGGGCGCGCTGACCCTCGTACTGGCGCTGCCGCTGCACGCGGCCCTCGGCCGGCGCCGCGTGCGGCCCCGCGAGTGGGGCGGGGCCGGGCTGACCGTCCTGGGGCTGGTGGCCCTTGTGCTGTCCACGGCGCCGCCCGGTACGGAACGGGTACTGGGTGGTGCCGAGTTGGTCCTGCTGGCCGCGATCACGGCGGCGGCGTCTCTGGCCCTGACCCGGGTGCCGTGGGGGGCCGACCGTTCCGTGGTGCGCGCGCTGCGCTTCGCGACGGCGGCGGGCGCGGCGTTCGGAATCGCCTCGTGCCTGACCCAGGGTTTGGCGGTGCACCTGGCCGCGAGCGGGCTCGGAGCTGCCTTCGCCGACCCGATGCTCCTGGTGGCGGCCGGCTGCACCGGTGTCCTGGCGATCGCGGGGATGCTGTGGTCGCAGGAGGCGTACCGGGGTGGGCTGGGCGTCGTGCTGGCTGCGGTCACGCTGGCGAACCCCCTGGTCGCGGGGTGCGTCGGCGTCCTGCTGCTCGGTGAGGGTTTCCGGGGCGGCTCGGTGGGCCTGGCGGTGGCCCTGGCGGGGGCGGTGGCGGCGGGGCGGGGCGTGGTGGTCCTGTCCCGGCCGGCACCCGCGGCGGGCCGTGCGCACCGGGTCCCCGGTCCGCGGGCTGCGTCGCCTGCGGTCGCCGACTAGTAGGCAGCCAGGGGGGCGAATTCCCGGCGGGCGGCGGCCCCGCGGGTGCAGCATGTCGGCAGTCCGGTCGAGACCGGGCCGCGCGCCTCGTCCGAGGGGGGTCCCATGTTGCTCTGCGCCTGTCCTGCCGTGCTGCCGTCCCGGTGCCGCCCGTGCGCGCACACCCTTCCGCGGCTGGCCGCCTCCGCGCTGATGGTGCTCGCCGTACTCGTCTCGGCGTGCGCGGGGTTCGCCGTGCACCGGGCGGAGCGCGCGCAGGCCCTGGCCGAACGGGGCCACCGGCACCTCGTGGAGGGCACCGCGCTGTCCTCGACGGGGCCGGTCTTCCATGAGCACGGCATGCGGTCGTTACCGCCGGTGAGCGCCGGCTGGGAGTACCCGCACGGCCGTTCGCACACCGGACGGGTCCCGGTGGGGCGGCCCGTCGAGGCGGGCGAGCCGGTACGGATCTGGGTGGACGACCGGGGCTCGCCGGCGCCGGAACCCCGCAGTACGGCCGGAGCGCGGGGCGCGGGCCTGGTGCTGGGCATCATGTGCTTCCTGCTGTGGTCGGCCGTGGCCTGGGGCGTGCACCACGCCGTGGGCGCCCTCGTGCTGCGCGGGCGGCTGAGGACGTGGGAGCGGGAGTGGGCGCGCGTCGAGCCGGTGTGGTCCGGCCGGGCGCGCTGACCGGCGTCAGCGGAAGAGCCGCAGGACCCGCAGGCCTCGGACGTGGTCCTCGCCGGGACCCGCCCTGAGTTCCTGCGGGGGTTTCCAGTCGGCGTGCAGGGCGGCCCAGAAGTCGGTCCACGCCTGGGTCTCCGTCGGCCCGCGCCCGACCGCGTCGGTTCCCGGACAGGTGACCACGTAACCGTCGCCGTCCTGCCGGATCGTCACCGCTGGCTCGACCATGGCCACCTCGCGTCCCGGTGCACCCGAATCACGTCAAGGGTCACCCGGTCGGCGCCGACGCGCAACAGCGCTCCGCGTGGGCCGTCCGGGGGACCCCGCAGCGGCCCGCCGCGCCCCCGGGCACCCGGGGCGCGGCGCTGTCCGCCGGCCCCGTCACCCCGCCAGGGCCACGCGGCGGAAGCCCTCGGCGAGGTAGCGCAGCCGCCTCACCACGTAGGCGAAGACCGGGCGGAAGGCCGGGACGGTGCTCCCCGGCCGGTAGGACGTGTCGCTCATCTCGGGCGACCCTTCTGGACGTGCACGGTGTGCGTCGGGGGTGGGTGTCAGTACGGGAGGGGCTTCCCGGACGGTGTCCGCAGGTCGATCGGAGGGCGCGACGGCGCCGGCTTCTTCGGTCGCTGGACGCGGATGCGGCGCATGGTCATCACTCCTTCGGAAACGCGGCCCGTGGTGGGCGGACCCTTCCAGTCCTACGTCGTGGGCACTGTTGCCCGCGTCAGGGAACGTCCCTGAAGCCACCCCTATGCCCGGCATGTCCCTCCTCTCATGGGGTGAGTCCCGCGCAGGGTGCGTCGTGGCTGCTCAGGGACCCGGGGGAGGAAACGGAGATTTCCCTCACAAGCGTCGATACCGGTGGCCAATCTAAGTTCTTGCTTATATAAGCAGCTGCTGCCATAGTGACGGATGTGCATGCATTCGACGTACTCGGGGATCCGGTGCGGCGCCGCATCCTGGAGCTCCTCGCCTCCGGGGAACAGCCGTCCGGTGCGATCACCGAGGTCATCAGCGGGGAGTTCGGCATCTCACAGCCCGCCGTGTCCCAGCACCTGAGGGTCCTGCGGGAGAACGGCTTCGCCGCCGTGCGCGCGGAGGGGACCCGGAGGCTCTACGCCGTCCAGGCCGCGCCGCTGCGCGAGGTCGACGCGTGGCTGGAACGCTTCCGCGGTTTCTGGGAGCAGCGGCTGGACGCGCTCGGCACCGAGCTCGCCCGGGGGCGCCGGGAGCGCCGCCCGGCACAGGAACAGCAGCGACCGGGAACGGGACAGGCCCGAGACCCCGGGAAGGAACGGGAAGACACCGCATGAACATCGTCGACGAGATCAACGCCATCCACCGCGCGACCGGCAGCCGGGAGGTCTCCGGCGAGGAGGCGCGCACGGTGCTGCTGCGCCGTACGTACGACGCCCCGGTCGAGGACGTGTGGGACGCCTGCACCACCGCGGAGCGCATCGGGCGCTGGTTCCTGCCGGTCACCGGCGATCTGCGGCTCGGCGGCCGGTACCAGCTGCAGGGCAACGCCGGCGGGGAGATCCTGCGGTGCGAGCCGCCGGAACTGCTCCGGGTCAGCTGGGTCATGGGCGGGGCGCCCGGGTTCAGCGAGGTGGAGGTGCGGCTGACCGCGGAGGACGCGGAGCGTACGGTCCTGGAACTGGAGCACACGGCCGTGGTGCCGCCCGGCATGTGGGACCGGTTCGGGCCCGGTGCGGTCGGCGTCGGCTGGGACCTGGGGCTGCTGGGGCTCGGGCTGTACCTGGCCGGCGGCGGCATCGGGCCGGAGAAGGCGGAGGAATGGCAGTTCTCCGACGAGGCCCGGGACTTCATGACCCGCAGCAGCCGGGCCTGGGGCACGGCGTACGCCGCCTCGGGGGCCCCCGAGGACACCGTGGCCGCCGCGGTCACCGCCACGACCGGCTTCTACGTCCCGGCACGGCCCGAGTAGCCCCCGCCCCCGGTGCGGTGTTTGCTCCGCCCGACCTCTCGGTTTAAAGTCGCAACCGGGAGAGGGCGATGCAGAAGAAGGACTTCAGTGACGGACCGTGCCCGGTCGCGCGGACCCTGGGCATCGTCGGCGACTGGTGGTCGCTGCTGATCGTCAGGGACGCGCTCAACGGGGTGCGCCGGTTCAACGACTTCCACCGCAGCCTGGGCTGCGCCAAGAACATCCTGAGCAGCCGCCTCACCAAGCTCGTGGAGCACGGGGTGCTGCGCACGGTGCCCGCCTCGGACGGGAGTCCGTACCGGGAGTACGAACTCACCGAGGAGGGCAAGGGTCTGCGGCTGGTGCTGCTCGCCCTGCGTCAGTGGGGCGAGGCCAACCTCTTCGAACCCGGGGAGGAGCGGACCACCCTCGTGGACCGGGCGACCGGTCGCCCGGTGGCCCCGCTGGGGATGCGCGACGCCGACGGCCGGCCGCTCGGGCCCGACGACGTCGAGTTGCGGACGCCGGCGCCCTGACGACCCGCGGGTGCCGGACCGCGACGGGGGAAACGTGGCCCGGCACCCGCACCGCGCGCCTGTCCGCGATGACGCCGTTCATGCGCACCGGGCGCGGCCCGGTGCGCATCACCCCCGCGCCGCGCTCAGTGGGGACGGGCCGCCGGTTCCAGGACGAAGACCGGGATCTCGCGGTCGGTCTTCTTCTGGTAGTCCGCGTAGTCGGGGAAAGCCTCGACGGCCCGGTCCCACCACAGCGCCTTCTCCTCGCCGGACACCTCACGCGCCGTCATGTCCTGGCGCCGGGGGCCGTCCTGGAGCTCGACCCGGGGGTCGGCGACCACGTTGTGGTACCAGACCGGGTTCTTGGGGGCGCCGCCCAGCGAGGCGACCACGGCGTACTGCCCGCCGTGCTCCACCCGCATCAGGGGGGTCTTGCGGATCTTCCCGCTCTTCGCGCCGCGGGTCGTCAGGATGACCACGGGCAGGTCCCGCATCGTGGTCCCCTCGGTGCCCCCGGAGCTCTCGTACCGCTCGACCTGCTCGCGCGCCCACGTCTGCGGGCTCGGTTCGTACTCGCCCTCCAATGGCACGGGCTCCTCCTCGGTGTCGGTGGTGCTGTCCCGCCCCATCCTCCCCCGCCCGCCGCCTCGTTGCGACGCGCACCCCACCGCGTACGCGTGCTCACCCGGCCACGTCGTGCAGCAACGGCCGCAGGAAGTGCGCGAGTTCGACCGGGTGTGTGAGGTAGGGGGCGTGCGCGCCGGGGATGCCGACCAGCTCGGTTCCCAGCCTTCCCGCCAGCCACTCGGCCAGCGCACCAGTTCCTCCGGCGCGCCCCTCGGCCCGTCCGCCGCCATGCCCCGTTCGAAGGCACGGTCGAACCGGGCGCGCACCGCGCCGGGATCCGCGCTCACCGACAGGAGCGGGGGCTCGTGGACGATGGCTGCCCGCACCGTCTCCGGGTGGCGCAGCGCGAGGTTGAGCAGGATCACCGCCCCGCTCCCGGACCCCAGGACGGCCGCCGGACCGAAGCCGAGGCCGCGGAGCAGCCCGGCGGCGTCGTCGGCCTGCTCGTCGATGGACGTCGAGGTCCATCGCGGCGGACGCGGGCTGCGCGCGTTCCCCCTGCGGTCGTAGGAGACGACGGTGAACTCGTCCGCGAGCGCCTCGGCCGTCCTGGTCCACACACCCGCGTCGCCGCCCGCCCCGGAGACGCACAGGAGGGGCGGCCCCTGGCCGCGGCGCTCGTAGTGGAGCGCGACCCCGCCGACCTCGATCATGCCCATGGGGATGGTCTTCCCGCCGCGGCGCGCCCCCGGCGTGGGCCGTCCGGGTGAGGCGGCCACGAAGAGGTCGCTGCAGCTCGGCTGCCACGCACCCTCTGGTGGCGGTATGTCACGAGAAGCGCTTTTTGTCCGGTGGTGATTTGCTGCGCATGGCGGCGGACCGGTTCTGGGAGCCCCCTCCACGGAGCCGCCGTCTCATCCCTTTCCGTCACAGCTCAAGGAGGAGCTTGATGTCGGTCTACACCCCCCAGCAGTACGGTCAGCAGCTGCAGCAGCCGCACTGGCAGCAGTCCGGTCAGCAGCAGTCGCAGCCGTGGGCAGGCCAGCAGGGCTACGGACAGCAGGGCATCGGCCAGCCGTTCATGGGTCTGCAGGGCTACGGGCAGCAGCACTTCGGCCAGCCCGGCATCGGGCAGGGCCAGCAGCAGCTGCCGCTGCTGGTGACCGAGCTGTCGCTGCGCTGTGCGGCCACCGCGGTCAACGCCGTGGTCGAGCAGGTGCGCATCGACCCGCAGATCATGATGGGCATCCAGGCGCAGGGCCAGATCCCCCCGCACGCCTGGAGCAGCGTGCTCACCGAGTGCGCCCGCCGCATCGCGCCGGTCGTGCACAGCGCGCTGAGCCAGATCGCCCAGGGCCAGTCGCCGTTCGGCCAGTACGGCCAGCAGTTCGGCCAGCAGTTCGGCCAGTTCAGCCAGTACGGCCAGTTCCCGGGCCAGTTCCAGAACGGTCAGTTCCAGAACAGCCAGTTCCAGAACGGCCAGTCCCCGTACGGGCAGTCGCCGTACGGGCAGCACGTCGGTCAGATGCCGCTCGGCATCTGAGCGGTCTCCCGGTCGGCCGGGGCGGCCCTTGCGGCTGCCCCGGCCGACCGGGCCGTCCGGCCGCGGCAGCGGCGCGGTGTGGTCCAACGCAAGGTGATCGGTGAAGGCGGAAGCGTGATGAGTGAGCAGCAGGGCAACGGCGACATGGCGAAGGGGCACGGCGGCGCCAAGGGCGGCCGCAAGCCCGGTGCCGGATCGGAAGCCGGCGGGGCGAACGGACCGGTCGCGGCACCGGGCGACACGAAACAGGGCCCCGGGCACTACATGGGGATGGCGGGGACGCACGCCGGGCACCCGGGCCGCGCGGCCTGGGGCCGGTACCTGGTGGCACCCCGGCCGGTCCCCTGGCTGACCGCGGGCGTGCCGCCCGTCGAGGCCTCGGCGCTGTTCACGCTGCTCGAGGAGGATCCGGAGGTGGAGGTGGTCGCCCAGGTGCACCCCTCCCGCTCCCGCGGCCTGGAGGCGATCGCCGAACCCCACCCGGTGTGCCCCCCGGTGGCCGTGGTGACGATGCCCCACGAGCGCGCCCGCGCGCTGGCCGCCAACCCCCAGGTGGTGGTCGAGGCCGACCAGCCGCTGGCCTACACGCCGGCCCCCGCGACGCGGCCGGCCGCCGCGGCCGTGGACCCGGCGATGGAGGTCACCCTCCAGGAGCCGCCGCGGATCACGGTGCGCGTGACGAGTCGCGGTCAGGGCGTGCCCGACGCGCAGGTGTGGGCGACGGGCACCGGCACGACGGCGTACGCCGTCACCGGCGCCGACGGCCGGGCCGAGCTCGTCCTGCCGGCCGACACCCCGGCAACCCTCCGGTCCCTGTACGTGCGACCGGCGGGCGACCACTGGCCGGTGCGCACCGGCCGCCCCTTCCCGGACGACGACACCCTGTCCGGCGCCGAGGTGGAGGTGGTGGTCCGCTCCCTGGCGGAGACCTTCGAGGGCTTCCCGGACCGGCCGCTCACCGGCTGGGGCTGGCAGGCGATGCGCCTGCACGAGATCCCCCCGACCTACCGCGGCCACGGCGTGTCGGTGGCCCTGCTGGACTCCGGCGTCGACACCGCGCACCCGGACCTGAAGGACACCGTCCGCTCCGGCGCCGACTTCACCCCCGCCGCCGACGACGCGGGCTGGCGGACGGACGCGACCGGGCACGGCACCCGCTGCGCCGGGATCGTGGCCGCCGCCGACAACCGCACCGGGGTCACCGGCATCGCGGCGGACGCCACGGTGCACGCCCTCAAGCTGTTCCCCGGCGGCCGCGTCGCCGACCTGCTGCGCGCGGTGGATCACTGCATCTCCCACGACATCGACGTCGCGCAGATCAACGTCACCTACGACCAGCCCTCGCAGCTGGCGGCGTGGAAGCTGATGGACGCGCACGCGGCGGGCATCGCCGTCATCGCCCCGGCGGGCGACACCTCCGGTGCGCTCAGCCCGCTCGCCGCCCTGCCCACCGTGCTGGCCGCGGGCGCGCTCGCGCACACCGGCACGTACCCGCCGGACAGCCCGGCGGCCGCCACCCAGCCTCCGTGGCCCGGTCCGTACCCGGCGCCCTTCACGCCCACCGGGCCCGGCGTCGACCTCACCGCACCCGGAACCGCGATCGTCACCACGGCGCTCGGCGCCACCTACACGGTCGCCGAGGGCACCGCCATCGCGGCGGCCCATCTCACCGGGCTGGCCGCGTTGCTGCTCGCCCACCACGAGCAGCTGCGGGCGACGCCGCACCCCCGCGGCGCCGCGCGCACGGACCAGCTGATGGCGCTGCTCCGCGGTGCCAGCCGGCCGCTGCCCGTCACCGAACCGCTCCGCGTCGGCGCCGGGCTGCCCGACGCCCCGACCGCGCTCGGTCTCGCCGCCCCGACGGCGACGTTCGACGCGTCCGCCGACCCCCTGGCAACGGGCTCGTCCTCCCCCAACTGAGGCGCGCCCCGCACACCGGGCGGTGGTCCGGTCCCGTCTCCCGGACCACCGCCCCTCACGCGCCGCCGGCGTCGGGGGCGGACGGTCAGGGCGCCGCGCCGGGGGTGCGGGCGACGGTCAGCGCGACCGAGCGGTCGCCGATCCGGACGACGCGGGCGACCGGGGCGTGCAGGCCCGAGGCGGCCGCCAGGTCCGCGGCGTCGCGTGCCGTCACGGGGAGCGGCAGGTCGCGTGCGACGAGCGACGCGAAGGGGCCGGAGGCCCGGAAGCCGGACGCGAGGGGGAGGCTGTACCCGACACGGCCACCAGGCCGCAGGACGCGCCGCCAGTCGGCGAGGGCCCGCCCACCGAGGAAGTGCAGGGACGACGCGCACAGGACCAGGTCGAGCGCTCGGTCGGCGCAGGGCAGCGGCACGGCGTCCGCGACCCGCCAGTCGATCGCCCCGGGGGCCGCCAGGCGCTCGGCGCGCGCCCGGCCCGCGGCGATCATGGCCGCGGAGACGTCCACGGCCAGCACCGCGGGGTCGGCGGACGAACGGGAGCGGGCGAGCGTCAGGGCCACCGCCCCGGTGCCGCAGGCCACGTCGGCGACCCTCCGGTCCACCGGCGTGGGGTCCGCCAGCTCGATCAGGGCCGCGGCGACGGCGTCGTGATGGTCGTCGTCATAGTCCGCGGCCAGCAGGTCGAACGCCTGGCTCATCGGCGTCCGCTGCCGTGTCGGCTCCAGCGGGGGTCCGTGCATTTGGTGGCGGTCCTCCCAGGGCGTCGCGCACGATCGCGACCACGGCCATGTCGTCCTGCAGCGGGGCGGAGGTGTGGGCCAGCAGGTCGTCGGTCATCTCCCGTACGAGCTGGTCGGGGCCGCGGTCGCCCCACTCCGCGACCCGGCTGATGAGCGGGTAGAACTCCCCGTCGCCGTTCCGGGCCTCGGTCACGCCGTCGGTGTAGAGCAGCAGCCGGTCGCCGGGGGCGAAGGTGAAGGTGGTGGGAGCGTAGCTGCTCCCGGTCAGTCCGCCGAGTCCCAGCGGCGGCGCCGGTTCGGGGACGTCGAGGGTGGTGACCGTGCCGTCGTGGAGGAGGATCGGCGGCAGGTGCCCGCAGCTGACCACGTGCACGTACGGCTCGTCGTCGGGGATCTCGACGACGGCGGCGGTGACGAAGCGCTCCCCGACGTCGGTTTCGCCCGGCCCGTCCCACGCCTGGGTCAGCTCCCAGCGGACGCTGCCCTCCAGCGACTCCATCAGCTCCGCCAAGGGCGCCTGCCGGTGCGCCGAGGCGCGGAACGCCCCGAGGACGGTCTCGGTGTCGCCGATGGAACCCAGTCCCTTGCCACGCACGTCGCCTATGAGCAGGCGGGTGGCCCGGGCCGTGCGGGCGACGGCGTACAGGTCGCCGCCGATGCGCTCACCGTCGCCGGCGCTGCGGTACGCCGTGGCGATGGACACCGGCCCGGCTTGGCGCGGCAGCGGGCGCAGCAGCACGCCCTGGGTCGCCTGCGACACCGCGCGCAGCTCCGCGAGCTCATGTCTGCGGCGCTCGCGCAGGGCGCTGATGAGGACGAGCAGCAAGGAGAGCAGCACCAGGGAACCGAGCTGGACGAGGACGTTCTCGGTGAGGAGCGTGTGCCGCTCGGCGCCCGCGGCGACGAGGGCGAGCACCGCCGCGAGTCCCGTCAGGGCCCCGTACACGGCTCCGGCGAAGGCGGAGGCCAGCGCGACGGGGATGACCAGCACGTGGGCGAGGTGGATGTCCTCCGGGAGGAAGTGGTCGGCGACCGGCACCGCCGTGATGATCGCGATCATCACGGCGAGGAAGACCCTGCAACCCGATCCGATGGGATCCTGCATCGCCGAGAGACGGGACCCGAGCTCCATGCGGGTGCCTCCCTTCCCGCACCCGGGCCGGGTGCGACCACGACAAGCCCTCCCTCTGCGCGATCTCAACATACGGGCTTTTCGTTTTCTTCCGGACAAAATTCTCGTACGGGAATCCATCATCCGACGTCCGGAGGTATGGGCGGAAGATCCACGGGCACTTTCCGGGGGCTCAGGCGGCCAGCAGATCCGCCCAGCGCCCGCTGCCACGGCTGCGGGTACCGACGCCGGAACCGATGCCGAGGCTGTCGACGATGGCGGCTCCACGGCCGTGCTCGCCGGGGCCGCGGCCGGCGGCCCAGGTGCCGTGCCGCGGCGCGGGCCCGCCGTCGGTGACCTCGACGCGGATGATCGCCGTGCCGTCGACCTCGCCGCGGCGCAGGCGCAGGGCGACCGGTGGCAGCGCGTGCTCCACGGCGTTGGTCACCAGTTCCGAAACGACGAGGACGGCGTCGTGGACGGCCTCCTCCGGCACCGACCAGCCGGTCAGCACGGTGCGGGCGGTGCGTCGCGCGACGGCGACGGCCACGGCGCGGTGCTCGAGCTCGCACACGTACACGTCGGTGCGGCCGGCCGATGACGAGGTGGCGTACCAGTGCGTCATGTCCATCACTCCCCACGCCGAAGGGCTGCTCCGCAGCGTCACCGGTATGGGGAAGAACCCCCTGTCCGTCCCCAACGGATGCGGGGCCCCGGCACCCGCTCACATGGTGTACCCGGCTGTGACCTCCTGAACCCCACGTGTCACAGCGGTTGCGCAGCGCCTGCCGGAGGCCCGTGGCACGTCTGCGATGCTGGTCGCGTGCCGCCCCCGCAGACCACGCCCGAACCGATCACCGCGGACCCGCCCGACGTCGCCGCCGGCCCGCTGCTCACCCAGTCGTGGCTCGACCTGGCCTTCCTCCACTGGGCGGCCGACCCCGCCGATATCGCGCCGCTCCTGCCGGCCGGCACCGTCCCCGACACGCTCGACGGCGCCACCTACGCCGGCCTCGTCGCCTTCCGCATGCACCGCGTCGGCTGGTTCCGTCTCCCGGGCGTCCCCTACCTGGGCACCTTCCCCGAGACGAACGTCCGGCTGTACTCCGTGGACGCCCACGGGCGGCGCGGTGTCGTCTTCCGGTCGCTCGACGCGTCCCGGCTGATACCGGTGGCGGTCGCGCGCGCCGCGTTCCGCCTGCCGTACCTGTGGTCGCGGATGGCGATCCGCCGCGACGGCGACACCCTCACGTACACCAGCACGCGCCGTTGGCCGGGCCCGCGCGGGGCGCACTCGCGGATCAGCGTGCGCGTCGGCGAGCCCGTCGCGGAACCCACCGAGCTCGAGCACTTCCTCACCGCGCGCTGGGGACTGCACAACACCTTCTTCGAGCGGCAGCTGTACCTGCCGAACTCCCACCCCCGCTGGCCGCTCCACCGCGCCGAACTGCTCGAGTGCGACGAGAGCCTGATCACGGCCGCGGGCCTGCCCGCCCCCGTGGGCCCCCCGGTCAGCGTCCTGTACTCTCCCGGCGTCCCCGTCCGCTTCGGCCGCCCCTCCCGCCCGGGCGGCATCCCCACGCCCTGAGGCCTTGCGGCTCCGGGGCCGCGGCTCAGTCGGGCGGGAGGAGCGTGCCCAGGGGCCCGAGGTCGAGGTTGAGGTCGGACATGGACAGGCCGTACTGCACGCACAGGCCTTCCATGCGGTCGTGGAGGATCATCAACGTGGCGCCGAGGCGTTCCTCCTCCTCCTCGGTGAGGTCGCCCGCGTCGACGCGGTGGAGGGCCTGGCGTTCCATGAGCTGGCGGAGGAGTTCGACGAGGGTCAGGACGAGTTTCATCAGGTCGCGTTCGACCGTGTCGGGGTCGGTGCTGATGCGGCGCGCGGGGCGGGGGGACGGGGTGTCGCGCGGGACGGCGGGGAGCAGGCGGAAGGCGCGGGCGGCTGCGTCGGCGACCTCGCCGAGGCGGTCCGGGGGGTGGGCGTCGCCGGGGAGCGCCGGGGGTGTCATGGGCCGGGCCCCGGGCCCCACGGGGAGGGGGTGCGCTCGCTGACGGAGACGATCAGGGCGCGCAGGGAGATGCGGACGAGGTCGATGTCGGCGATGGAGAGCACCACGTCGCCGGTGAGGACGACGCCGCCGCTCAGGAGGCGGTCGAGCAGGTCGACGAGGGCCACCTGACGCTCCGCCAGGGGGTCGGGGGTCCGTTCGGGGGTCCGGTCGGCGGCGGTCACGGCGGCACGTCCGCCACGTCCGCGTCGGGGAGGGCGGCGAACGAGTACGGGGCCCAGGGGCCGGTGACGTCGACGCGCACCCCGGGCAGTCCTTCGCCGGCGGCAAGGACGCGGGCGCGGAAGGCCTCGGCCTGCTCGTCCGCGAGGAGGAAGGCGTCGTTGAGGACGTTCTCCCCCGCGCCGGCGGCGAGTTGCCCCTGCTGCACGCGGTGCCGGGCGTGCCCGGTGGCCAGTTCGCGGCCGATCGTCTCGACGCGTGCGGCGGCCTCCTCCGCCGCGCGGTAGGCCTCGTCGCGGGAGTGCCGCTGGGCGCGGCGGGCACGCAGGTAGGCGCGGCCAGGGCTGAGGTCCTCGCCGGCGCCGGCTCCGGCGGGGCCCGCGGACGCAGCCGCCGGGGCCTCCACGTAGATCTTGACCCCCCATTCGAGGTGTCCTGCGAGCCGCTCCAGGACCTGCGTGAACGCCGCGTCGTCGTCCCGCAGCACGGCCAGGACGCGTGCGTCGTCCAGGTAGACCGTGGCCAGCCGCAGGGGCAGCACGGTGGTGTGCGCCGAGAGCGCCTCGATGACGGTGTGGTGGGCGCGGGCGACGGTCTCCAGCCAGTCCAGGTCCTCCAGGTGGCGGCGGAGGGCGTCCTCCCGGAAGTCCGCGGCGGGCACCGGGCTGACGGCCGCGGCCAGCGGACCCGACGTCACGAGCCCCACCGGCGCCCCGGCGACGCCCGTCAGCGCGGCCAGGGCGCCCTCCGGAACGCCGCCGCCGCGCAGCACGGCGTACGCGTAGCTGACCCGGTCATCCATCGTCCGTCCCGGGATCGCCGCCGCGGCGGTGCGTCGCCGAGGAGGACCGCGTGCGGTGGCGGGAGGCCACGCTGCCCCGCGGCGTGTCCGTCAGCTCCCGCCCTTCCTTCAGTGCTTCGATCTCCTCGCGCAGCCTGCGGTTCTCCTGCGCGAGCGAACTCTCCCCGTGGGCCCGGGAGGACAGCGACGGATCGTGCTCCCACCAGTCGATGCCCATCTCCTTGGCCTTGTCGACGGAGGCCACCAGCAGTCGCAGCTTGATGGTGAGCAGTTCGATGTCGAGCAGGTTGATCTGGATGTCGCCGGCGATGACGATGCCCTTGTCCAGGACCCGCTCGAGGATGTCCGCCAGGTTGGCCGAGGACCCCTGCCCTTGGGCGTACTGCTGGGGAGCGGCCCTCGTGGGGTACGAGCCGAGCCGGCCCGCCGGGGAATCCGTCACTGCGTCACCTCGTCTCAGGGCGCGGGCTCACCGCGCCGGAAGGCCGCGATCTCGTCGAGCCGGTCGAGCAGTTCCTCCTCGCGGGCCTCGAAGGTCTCCTCGTCGATCCGTCCGGCGAGGAGCTCCTTCTCCAGGGCGGCGAGTTCGCGTTCGACGGGCTCGGGGTCGTAGTACTCCTGCTCCGCGGCCTCCAGTACGCGCTCGACCACCCAGCCCACCCCGCGCACCGGCGCCAGGGGGAGGGTGACGATCTGGGTGAACAGTCCCATGGGGGCCACTCCCTCTCACACGAAGCTGTACGGGGGCAGCGGTCCGAGCAGCCGGAAGTCGCACTCCTCGCCCACCTGGTTGGCGAGGCTCAGCTGCGTGGCCAGGAACATCTCCTCCTTGCTGTCGTCCACCAGGAAGGAGACGCTGAGGAAGTCCTGTCCGCCCGGCGGGGAGGCCACGTCGTCCCGGACGAAGGGGCGCAGCGCCTCGACGATGCCCGCCCCGAGGGCCTGCTGGCGGGCCTGCACCTCGTTGGCGAGCAGCTCGCCCAGCATCAGGGGGATGTCGGGGGACGCGGCTCCGCCGCGGATCTCCTCGTTCAGCCGGCGCGCCTCGTCGTTCTCCTCCAGGATCCGGCGCAGCAGGGAGTCCTCGTCCCACGAGACCTTCAGGTGGTACTCGGCGCAGCCCTGCAGGTTCTTCAGCTGCTCCCGGTACTCCACCGCACGGTCCTCCAGCGCGGCCTTCACGGCCTCCTCGTCGGGTGCCGTGAAGCCGAAGCGCAGTGGCAGCACGGCACCGTCGGCCATCAGCCGTTCCTGCACCTCCTGATGGGCGAGCACGTCCCTGCGCCGGGGACGCAGGTCCTCGGGGGCCTCGCTCACGACCGCGGAGAGCTCGGCATTCGTCACCGTGCGCAACTCCTGGCCCGATCCGCCGACGGCCGTGAGGCCGTCCAGGCGCAACGGGTGGTCCTTCGCGGTGATGGAGTAGACGTAGACGGCCATGCTCATTCCCTCTCCCGCCGGGAAGCCCGCCCGGTGCTCCTGCGCCGCGGCTGCCGGGGCTCCTCCTCGTACTCCGCTTCCTCCTCTTCGGGCTCTTCCTCGTACTCGTCCTCCTCCTCGTCCTCGTCGCTCCCGCCCTTCAAGGTGTCGGTCACGGCCTCGACGGCGCCGGACAGGGCACCCTTCGACTTGCCCTTGGCCCCGCCCTCGGTGATCTCACCCACGAGATCGGTGAGCTGGGTGGGCTGCTTTCGCCCGGATTCCAGGTCAAGCCGGTTGCAGGCTTCGGCGAAACGGAGATATGTGTCGACGCTCGCCACGACGATCCGGGCGTCGATCTTGAGGATCTCGATGCCCACCAGGGACACGCGGACGAAGACGTCGATGACGAGCCCCCGGTCCAGGATCAGTTCCAGGACGTCGTAGAGGCTCCCCCCGCCACCACCCCTCGACATGCCGCCCCCGCTCTGCGGCACCACGGTCATGGCGCCTCCCTTCAGCGCCTTGTGTCGGGTCAGGCGCGTCGGTCTATCTGCCCCCGCGTGTAACGGCGTGTCCGCTCGTACGCCACCAGGTCTCCTTCCTCGTCCAACGTCACGTGGTACGTGGCCATCACACTGGTCGTCTGGGGCACGCGCTCCAGTTCCAGGACCTCGACGTCCGCTTCCCAGCCGTCTTCGGTCGGTTTCACCGCGGAAACGGATTCCGGCCTGCGACCGAGGAGTTCGGAGAGTTGCTCGGACGCGGACCGCATGGCCCAGGCCGCCGAACGTTTGCGGGGCCGCCGGGACCGCTCGGCGCTCGAACGCCGTGCCGTGCCTTCGCTCCGGGTGGAGCGCGGGCCCCTTCCGGGGTCGCTCTTGTCGCTTGCGGCCATCCACATCTCCGGCTCTGGAGCGGCGCCACCCCTACAACAAAACGTACTATTTCAGCATATACACCTCACAAGGTGCGCGGCGACGGGTCGCCTCCCGCAGGGCGCAACTCCCGAAGGGAACAAGTGATGAAGGACTCGACCAGGCTCGCTCTGGCTGCCGCGGTAGCGGGCGGCTACGTTCTCGGTCGCACCAAGAAGGGGCGGCTCGCCCTCGGAATGGCGACCTTTCTCGCCGGTCGCCGCGCCGGACTCGATCCGCAACAGTTGGTGACCGAGGGTATTCACAAGCTCAAGGACCTGCCTCAGGTCGCCCAGCTCAAGGAACAGGTGGGCGGAGAACTGATGGACGCCGGGCGCAAGGCGGTCGTCGCCGTCGCGGACCGGAAGCTCGCGGATCTCGCAGGGACCTTGCACGACCGTACGGCCCGCATCGGCAGCAAGAAGGAGAAGCGCGAGGACGAGGAACCGGACGAGGAGGAAGAGGAGTACGGACCGGAGGACGAGGAGGAAGAGGAAGAACCCGAGGAAGAACCCGAGGAAGAGGAAGAGGAAGAGGAACTCGAGGACGAGGAACCCGAGGAGGAAGAAGAGGAGGAAGAAGAGCCGGAGGCGGACGAGCAGGCCCCTCGGCGCCGTCGCCCGGCCAAGCGGCAGGCCCCCAGGCCGCCGGCGCGCAAGACCGCGGCCAAGAAGGCGCCCGCCAAGAGGACCCCCGCCCCCGCCAAGAAGGCACAGCCGGCGAAGAAGTCCGCCGCCAAGAAGACCGCGGCGCCGGCCGGCAAGCGGGGGGCGAAGAAGACCGCAGCACCTGCGAGGAAGTCCGCCGCGAAGAAGACGGCCGCCAAGAAGGCGTCCACACGGCGGAGGTAGCCCTATCGCCATAACAGCACAGGACACCGGTGTGGCACCGGCTGCCGGCCTGGATCGATCGACTGCTGACGGCTCCCTCGGCTTCGTCGGGGCCCGAATGGAGAACCTGGCCGGCGGGCGACAAGGTCTCCACCGGGACAACGAGTTGATGCATCGTCCGGCGCCCTGCACTGACCCACATCGCCCTCAGCTGCCATGCCCAAGGCCGCGGTCGGCGGCTCGACTCCAAGCACTTCCAGCGGTACGTGAGGACGCCCGCCGCTGACGTCCCGTCACTCCGCCCCCACCCACAGTGCCCCGGCGGGCCGTGGTCGGCACGGCCCGCCGCGCGTCGTTTCACCGCTCCAGGCGGCGGATCTCCAGGGTGTTGTCCACACGCGTCGTGGGCCGTCCGTCGGGGTCGTTCTGGACGCGCTCGTGCTCGTCGGTCAGCAGCACCTCCCACTCCTCCTCGGCAAGCTCCAGGCTCCGCAGCACCTCTTCCGGCGTCGGGAAGTGCACCTCAGGGTGCGGCTCGGTCTGCCAGGCCGGGAACCCGGAGTGCCCGACGACGAGCAGCACGCCCCCGGGTGCCACGGCCGCCGCCGCGGCGCGCAGGATGCGCTCGCGCGGCATGTCGTTCGGCGAGTGCAGGAACTGCGCGGAGACCAGGTCGTAGGTTCCCCCGGGGAACGTCTCGGACAGGTCGTGCCGTTGCCAGTCGACGATGCCGTCGGGGATGCCCTCCGCCGTCGCGTGGGCGGCGGCACGCTCCAGGGCGACGCGGGAGATGTCGACGGCGGTGACCCGCCACCCCTGCCGGGCCAGCCAGACCGCGTCGGCGCCCTCGCCGCAGCCCAGGTCGAGCGCGGTACCGGGCTTCAGGCGCCCGACCTCGCGGACCAGGACGTCGTTGGCCTTGCCGCTCCAGACGCGGTCGCTCCCGGCGTACCGGGCGTCCCAGAACTCCGCCTCGGATGCGGCGCCGGTCGCGCTGGTGGTGCCGTCGGTCATGGGTGTCGTCTCCTCCGTGCCGTGGATGTGGACCTGCCCCGACCATGCGGTCCCGCGCACTCGCCGGGCAAGTCTTCTTGCCGGTTCGGCAACACGTCCACCGGCCGCCCACTGCCCCGGCGGCTGACCGGCACCTATGTTTGGTGTCATGGACACCGCGTCGACTGACGACCACCCGCTGCGCCGCCTCACGCTCGACCAGCTCCGGCGCCGGACGAGCATGAAGTGGCGCACCCATCCGGAGGACGTGCTGCCCCTGTGGGTGGCGGAGATGGACGTGCCGCTGGCCGGTCCCGTGGCCCGCGCGCTCACGGAGGCGATCGCGGTCGGCGACACGGGGTATCCGGCGGGCACCGCGTACGCGGAGGCGCTGGCGGACTTCGCCCGTGAGCGGTGGGGCTGGGACGGTCTGGCCGTGGAGCGCGCCTCCATCGTGCCCGACGTGATGCTGGGTGTCGTCGAGATGCTGAAGCTCGTCACGGACCCCGGGGACCCGGTGATCGTCAACTGCCCGGTGTACCCGCCGTTCTACCAGTTCGTGACGCACATGGACCGGCGCGTGGTGGAGACCCCGTTCGGCTCCGGCCTGCGGCTGGATCTCGCGGCGCTTGAGGAGACCTTCGCCCGGTCCACGGCCGGCGGCGGCCGGGCCGCCTACCTGCTGTGCAGCCCGCACAATCCGACCGGCACGGTGCACACCGCCGAGGAGCTGTCCGCGGTGGCGGCGCTGGCCGGGTCGTACGGGGTGCGGGTCGTGGTGGACGAGATCCACGCGCCGCTGGTGACCGCCGAGGCGGCGTTCGTGCCCTACCTGAGCGTGCCCGGCGGCGAGAGCGGCCTGTCGCTGATGTCCGCTTCGAAGGCGTGGAACCTGGCCGGTCTGAAGGCGGCCCTCGCCCTGGCCGGGCCCGCCGCGGCGGACGACCTGGCGCGCATGCCGGAGGAGGTCGGTCACGGACCGAGCCACCTGGGCGTCATCGCCCACACGGCGGCGCTGCGCGACGGCGGCCCATGGCTCGACGCCGTGCTGGACGACCTCGCGCACAACCGGCGGTTGCTCGCGGGGCTGCTGGCCGAGCACCTGCCGTCGGTCGGCTACCGGCCGGCCCCGGGCACCTACCTGGCCTGGCTGGACTGCCGGGAGCTGGGCCTGGACGACGACCCGGCCGCCGCCTTCCTCGCCCGCGGGCGGGTCGCCCTCAGCGCGGGGCCCGACTTCGGCACGGGCGGCGACGGGCACGTACGGCTGAACCTCGCGACGACGCCCGAGGTGCTCACGGAGGCGGTGCGCCGGATGGCGAAGGCGGTCGGCTGACGCCGCGGCCGGGGTCTGAAAGGTCCCTCGCCGGGTAGCCGCCCTGGCAGACCGAGGCACGTCGGACGAGGCCGCCGTCACGCCGGGCAGCGCGGTCCGGCACCGTGCGGTGCCCGGGCGCTCGCGGCGGCCCCAGGGAGGCGAGGAACGTGATGGACGACTCCACGCCCGGGAGCGGCGGCGGCCTGCGCGTCGTCGTCGTAGGGGCGACCGGAAACGTCGGGACGAGCCTGGTGCGGGCGCTCGGCGAGGACCCGGCGGTGGCCGAGATCGTCGGCATCGCCCGCAGGATCCCCGAGGACTGGCAGCCCGCCCGTACCTCGTGGGTGCACGCCGACCTGGGCGACGACAGGACGCGCCTGGTGGAGCACTTCCGCGGTGCCGACGCCGTCGTGCACCTGGCCTGGCTCCTGCAGCCCACCCACGACCCCGCGATCACGTGGCGCACCAACGTCCTGGGCAGCATCCGCGTCTTCGAGGCGGCCGCGGCGGCCGGTGTGCCGGCCCTGGTGCACGCCTCGTCGGTGGCGGCGTACTCGCCCGGCCCGAAGCGCTACCCGGTCGACGAGTCGTGGCCCACGCACGGCTGGCCGGGGGCCGCGTACTGCCGGGAGAAGGCGTACGTCGAGCGCTACCTCGACACCTTCGAGCGGGAGAACCCGCGGCTGCGCGTGGTGCGCATGCGGCCGGGCTTCATCTTCAAACGGGAGTCCGCGGCTCAGCAACGCAGGCTGTTCGCCGGGCCGTTCCTGCCGAACCGGCTCGTACGGCCCCGCCTGGTGCCGGTCGTCCCCGACCTGCGCGGTCTGCGCTTCCAGGCGCTGCACTCCGACGACGCGGCCGAGGCCTACCGGGCGGCGCTGCACCGTCCCGTGCGCGGCGCCTTCAACCTGGCGGCCGATCCACCGCTGGACGCGGGTGAACTCGCCACGCTGCTCGGGGCGCAGGTCGTCCGCATGCCGCGGGGCGCGGTGCGGGCGGCGCTGGCCGGGGCGTGGCGGCTGCACCTGGTGCCGTCGTCGCCCGGCCTGTTCGACGCCGTCGTCAGACTGCCGCTGATGAACACCGCGCGGGCCCGCCGCGAGCTGGGCTGGGAGCCCCGCCACACCGCCACGCAGGCGATCGAGGAGTTCCTCGCGGGTCTGCGCGAGGGCGCGGGCGACACCTCCACCGCCCCACTGGCACCGGGCGGGGCCGGCAGCCGGCTCCATGAGGTCGCGACCGGCGTCGGCTCACGGCCGTGACGGTCCACGGCCGCGACGGCGCGGCGGCCGTGGCGCCGTCCCGTCATCGCCCTTCGTCGGCGTGCAGCCGCTCGGTGTCCTCCGGCTCGGCCTTGGGCACCGTCTCGTCCGGACCGTCGTCCGGGCCTCCGTCCGGCCGTGCCCGCGCCCGTTCGAGCTCGGCGTTGAACTCCAGCCCGAGGAGGACGGCGATGTTCGAGATCCACAACCAGACGAGGAAGACGATGATCGCCGCCAGGCTGCCGTAGAGCCGGTTGTAGTTGCTGAAGTTGGACACGTAAAAGCTGAAGAGGGCGGAGGCGGCGGCCCAGATGGCCACGGCCACAATGCTGCCGGGGCTCACCCATCGGAAGCCGCCGTGCTTTACGTTGGGCGCGGCCCAGTACAGCAGCGCGAGGACCAGGCTGAACAGCACGAGCATCACGGGCCATTTGGCGATCCCCCACACGCCGAGCGCGGGGTCGCCGACTCCCAGCACCTGACCCGTTCTGCGGGCCAGGGCTCCGGTGAGGACCACGCCGAGCGCGATGAGCGCCGTCACCACCAACAACACCACGGGAATGACGAATCGGGCGGCCAGGGTCTTCCACACGGGCCTGCCCTCGTCGATGTCGTAGAGGGCGTTGGCGGCCCTCATGAAGGTCGCCACGTAGGCGGAGGACGACCACACGGCGACCGCGATGCCGACCGCGAGGGCGAGTCCCCCGCGGCCGGCGCCGTGCTGCAACTGCCCGAGCACACCGGTCAGCGTGTCGCGCACCGGTCCGGGCGCGAGTCCGCTCGCGTTGACGATCAGGGGCTTGACGCTGGGGCCGCCCAGCAGACCGACGACCGAGACCATGACGAGGAGGGCGGGGAAGACCGACAGGACGGCGTAGTAGGTCAGCGCCGCGGCCCAGTCGGTCAGGTGGTCCGCCCAGAACTCCTTCACCGTGCGCCGGAGCACCACGCGCCAGGACTCCTGGGGGAGCTCGGTCGGCTTGCTGACGCCGGTCTGCGGGTGGCGGGCCATGCGCGATCACTCCCCTCAGGGCACACGTCCCCCACAGGAAACAATGCAAACCGCCCCATAATGCATGAACGACGCACCGGCCCTCAGTGCTGGAGCGCGACCTTCGCCGCCACGATGACCAGGCCCAGCACCAGGTTCACGATCCCCACCGACACCACCGCCCAGCGGGAGGCGCCCACCCGGATGACGGCCGCACTGGCCCACACGACCTGCTGGACGACGGCTATGGCCAGGGCCAGCCAGGCCGCGCCCTCCAGCCCGAGCCCCAGCAGGGGGCTCACCGCGACCGCCGTCGCGGGCAGCAGCGCGGCCTGCACGATCGGCCACTCGCG
Organism: Streptomyces sp. PA03-5A; assembly: GCF_033792725.1. Taxonomy (NCBI): domain Bacteria; kingdom Bacillati; phylum Actinomycetota; class Actinomycetes; order Kitasatosporales; family Streptomycetaceae; genus Streptomyces; species Streptomyces sp. PA03-5A. The sequence goes on from NZ_JARAVL010000034.1 coordinate 26,932, forward strand.
GACGCACACCTGGCGGATCTCGTGCCAGGTGACCCTCCCCCCGCGCAACCGGTCGCCGACGAAGCCCGCGTAGACGTGGGCGGCCCAGAACACCAGGCCGGTGCAGATCAGCAGCAGCACCAGTTGCAGGCGCGGGTACGGCCCCGCCGAGCCGGCCCCGGCCACCACCGAGGCGGCCAGCAGCGACCCGTAGACGGCGCCCGTGTAGTTGGCGCGTCCCGTGCCGGGAGCCTCCCGGCCGGCGAGGTCCCGCGGGGCGGAGCCGGCTGTCACCCCTTCAGGATCACCGAGGCGACCCGCCCCCGCACGGCCGTGCCGGGCGGGCCACGCCCGGAACGCGACGTCCGAATCCCGCCAGCGTTCCGCCCCCGCGATGCCGCACAGTGGAGGGGTGACGAACGACGCGACCGACGAGGACAGCAGGTGCGAGGCGGTGTGCAGCCGCGACGCGCGCTTCGACGGCGAGTTCTTCTTCGCGGTGACGACGACGGGGATCTACTGCCGCCCGAGTTGCCCGGCGGTCACGCCCAAGCGGCGCAACGTCCGCTTCTTCCGGACGGCGGCGGCCGCCCAGGGGGGCGGTTTCCGGGCCTGCCGGAGGTGCCGTCCGGACGCGGTGCCCGGGTCCGCGGCGTGGAACGCGCGGGCCGACGTGGTGGGCCGTGCGATGCGGCTGATCGGCGACGGCGTCGTCGACCGGGAAGGCGTCGCGGGGCTGGCCGCACGGCTCGGGTACAGCGCGCGGCAGGTGCAACGGCAGCTCAACGCCGAGGTGGGGGCGGGACCGATCGCCCTCGCGCGTGCGCAGCGGGCGCACACCGCCCGGATCCTGCTGCAGACCACGGACCTGCAGGCCGCGGAGATCGCCTTCGCGGCCGGTTTCGCGAGCGTACGGCAGTTCAACGACACCGTCCGCGAGGTGTACGCGCTCACGCCGACCGTGCTGCGGCAGGCGCGCCCCGCCCGGCACGCGGTCGCCGACGCCGCCGCCGGGGTGCCGCTGCGGCTGGCCTACCGGGGGCCGTACGACACCGGGCAGGTCTTCGACTACCTGGCGGCCCGCGCGATCACCGGCGTCGAGGAGATCACGGGGACCCGCGGCCGGCGCGTCTACCGGCGCACCCTGCGACTGCCGCACGGGCCCGCGGTCGCCGAGGTCGAGGAGGCGGCGCCCGGCAGGGGCGGTGACTGGCTCGAGTGCCGGCTGCACCTGACCGGGCTGCGCGACCTGACCACCGGGACACAGCGGGTGCGGCGCCTGTTCGACCTGGACGCCGATCCCTACGCGGTCGCGGAACGGCTGTCCGCGGACCCGTCGATGGGGGCCCTGGCCCGCCCCCGCCCCGGGCTGCGCGCTCCCGGGGCGGCGGACCCGCACGAACTGGCGGTGCGGGCGGTGCTGGGGCAGCAGGTCTCCGTGGCGGCGGGACGCCGGCTCGGCGCGGCCCTGGTCGCCGCCCACGGTGAGCCGCTGGCGGCGCCGAGCGGTGGCCTGACGCATCTGTTCCCCGACGCAGACACCCTCGCCGGGGCGTCGCTGGAGGCGGTCGGGATGCCGCAGGCCCGGCGGGAGACGCTGCGCGGCCTGGCCCGCGCCCTCGCCGCCGGCGAGGTCGTCCTCGACCCGGGCGCGGACCGGGACGGCGCGGAGAAGGACCTGCTCGCGCTGCGCGGCATCGGACCGTGGACGGCCGGCTACATCCGGATGCGCGCCCTGGGCGATCCCGACGTGCTGCTGGAGGGCGACGTCGCCGTGCGCGCGGGGGCCGCGCGTGCCGGTGTGCCGCTGGAGGACGCCGAGGGCTGGCGGCCGTGGCGCACCTACGCGATGCACCTGCTGTGGGGCGCCGGTTGACCGGGAGGCAGCGGGAATGCGACGTCCGATTCCCGCCGGACATCGGTGATGAACCACCGCAGAATCGTAAATGTCACTGAAAGTGCGAGGAAAGGGAAAGACCGATGACGGTCTACACGACGCTCGACAGCCCGCTGGGCGAACTGCTGCTGGTCGGCGAGGAGTCGCCCACCGCTCACGGCGGCACTGCGCTCTCCTCGCTGTCCGTGCCGGACCAGAAGGGCGGCGTCCTCGCGGCGGACCTGGTGGACGGCGCGCGTGCCGACGACGCCGCGTTCACCGAGATCGCCCGCCAGCTGCGGGCGTACTTCGCCGGCGAACTGACCGACTTCGACATCGAGTTCACCACCGCCGGCACCGCCTTCCAGCAGCAGGTGTGGAAGGCCCTGGAGACCATCGGCTACGGCACCACGCTGACCTACGCGGACGTCGCCGACGCGATGGGCATCCCCCGGACCTCGTCGCGCGCGGTCGGCACCGCGATCGGCCGCAATCCGCTGCTCGTCGTCCGTCCCTGCCACCGCGTGCTCGGCGCCAAGGGCGCGATCACCGGCTACGCGGGCGGGGTGGAGCGCAAGCGGCTGCTGCTGGACCTCGAGGCCGGGCACGGTACGGCGTGAGGACGACGGCCATGACCACCACCGCCGCACCCCCCACGACACCCCTGCCCGAGCGGGTCGACGCCATGGACTGGCCCGCGCTCGCCGCCGGACTCGACGCCCACGGGAGCGCCCTGACGGCCCGTCCGGTCCTCTCCCCCGCAGAGTGCCGGGCCGTCGCCGCGCTCTACGACGAGACCGGGCGGTTCCGCTCGACCGTCGACATGGCACGGCACCGCTTCGGCTCGGGCCAGTACCGCTACTTCGCGTACCCCGTCCCGGAGCCGGTGCGGGCCCTGAGGGCGGCCTTCTACCCGCGGCTGCTGCCGATCGCCCGCGACTGGGCGGCCCGGCTCGGGCAGCCCGCGCCCTGGCCGGACACCCTCGACGCGTGGCTGGACGTGTGCCACGCCGCCGGCCAGACGCGGCCGACCCCGATCCTGCTGCGCTACGGCGCGGGCGACTGGAACGCGCTCCACCGCGACCTGTACGGGGACCTCGTCTTCCCGCTCCAGGTCGTGATCGGGCTCGACGCCCCCGGCGAGGACTACACCGGCGGCGAGTTCCTGATGACGGAGCAGCGGCCGCGGGCGCAGACCCGGGGCTCGTCCACCACCCTCCCCCAGGGCCACGCGCTGGTCTTCACCACCCGCGACCGGCCCGTACGCTCGGCCCGCGGCTGGTCCGCCGGCCCGATGCGGCACGGGGTGAGCACCGTACGCGCCGGCCGCCGCCACACCCTGGGCCTGGTCTTCCACGACGCGGCGTGACCACGTACGTGCTGACCGGCCCGGACGGGCAGCCGTACCGCAGCGCTGTCCCGGGGACGCTCGGCGGGCACCGGCGCGGCCGGCTGTACGGCCGCCTCGACTGCCCGGCCGCCCTGCGAGCGATCGCCCGCGGCGGATACGTGCGGGAGCGGGTGTTCTTCGCGGACGAAGCGACGGCGGTCGCCGCGGGCCACCGGCCCTGCGCCCGCTGCCTGCCCGGACGGTACCGACAATGGAAGGCGACACCGAGGGAGCGGAACGCCATGATCTACCCCGACGCACCCGCCGCGGCACCGGCCTCGCCGCTGGTCACGCCCGAGGGGATCGCCGTGCTCGACGGCGTGCCGGCGCCGCGGCCGCACACCGGCTCGGAGCTCACCGCCCTGCTCGGCCTGCTCGGTGACGCCCGCCCCCGCCCGCGCGCTGTCGCCGTCGGTCACAGCCGGGACGCCGCCTCTCGTACCGCCGCAGGGGCCTTCGCCGCGGCGTGGCGCGCGTCGGGCGGCACCGTGGTGACCGTCGTGGACTGGCCCGAACGGGCCGCGTCCTGGTTGCGGGCCGCCGGGCGGCTGACCGCGCCGGCGCCGGACGCCTGGGTGGTGGCCGCGGCGCCCGCCGGGTGGGCGCAGCTGGCCCGGCGTCTGCGGCACAGCACACCGTGGGACCCGGCCCGTACGTACGGCTTCGCCTCCCTCGGCGACGCGCGCGTGGTGGCCGCCGCGGGCGCGGAGACGCTCCAGGGCCTGCGCGGCGCGGCCGCCGACGGCGGGACCTGGCGCGTGGACCGGGGCTGGGTGACCGCGGCCGCCCCGGGGACGGGCGGCGCCCGGTGAGCGCGCTCATCCCGCGCCCCCGGCTGCAGGTGGCACCGGGCGCGGTGCACGTGCCGGGCTGGCTCACCCTGGACCAGCAGCGGGAGCTGGTCGTCGCGTGCCGTGCCTGGGCCATGGGCCCGGTCCCGATCCGGCACACCCGCCTCCCCCGCGGCGGGGTGATGTCGGTGCGCACGGTGTGCATCGGCTGGCACTGGCAGCCCTACCGCTACACCCGTACCGCGGACGACGTGAACGGCGCCCGGGTGGCCCCCTTCCCCGACTGGCTGGTGGACCTGGGCCGCCGCGCCCTGGTCGAGGCGTACGAGGACCCCGCGGCGGGTGACGGCTACACCCCGGACACCGCGCTGATCAACTTCTACGACGGCGACGCCAAGCTCGGCATGCACCAGGACAAGGACGAGCGCAGCGCCGCCCCCGTCGTATCGCTGACCATCGGCGACACCTGTGTGTTCCGCTTCGGCAACACCGAGAACCGCAACCGCCCCTACACGGACCTGGAGCTCGCCTCCGGCGACCTGTTCGTCTTCGGCGGCCCGTCCCGCTTCGCCTACCACGCCGTGCCGAAGGTCCACCCGGGCACGGGTGACCCGGCCACCGGTCTCGCCTCCGGCCGGCTGAACATCACGATGCGGGTCACGGGACTGGACGACGGGACGCAGGGGCGGGCGCGGCGGCGGTGACGGCGTCCGCGGGGCCCGGGCGCAGGCCCGGGGCCAGCGCCAAGGAGACGGCGACGGAGACCGCGGCCATGACCGTCATCGCGGTGGCCGGGGAGGTGTGCTGGGCGACGGCACCGGCGAGCGCGGCGCCCAGGCCCTGGCAGGCGAGCATGCCCGAGGAGTGCAGTCCGAGGGCGTGACCGCTCAGTTCGTCCGGGGTGAGGGCCATCAGACGCTCCTGCAGCAGCAGGCTCGCCGCGTAGCCGACGGAGGCGACGGCGACGACGGCCGCCGCCAGGGGCAGGCCCGGGTGCAGCGCGAAGAGCAGGTAGGGGGCCGCGAGCAGCAGTCGCAGCGCGGCGCCGGCACGTTCGCGCCACCACGGCGGGACGAACCGGCCGGCCGTCGTGTCGCCGGCGAGCATGCCGCAGGCCGCGGCGGCCAGCAGCAGCCCGGCGTGGTCGGGCGCGTAGGGCACGAAGAGCGACTCGCAGCCGACGATCAGGCCGTTGGGCACCCAGAGCGCGAGGTACACGTAGCGGCGGGGCCGGGCGGACCACAGGAGTACGTTGGTCCGCCAGGTCTCGGCCGCCGAGGGGCGGCCGCCCGCGCGCGGGGGCCTGGGGCGCAGTCCGGTCAGGGCGGCGGCCGCGGCCGCGAGGTAGAGCGCCGCGCCGGCGAGCAGGACCCCGCGGGGGGAGAGTGCGGCCAGCAGCAGGCCGCCGGCGGCGAAGCCGCAGATCTGCATGGTGCCGGTCGCCATGTTCAGCACGGAACGGCCCAGCAGGAAGCCGCCCTTGGGCAGGATCTCGTGGAGCAGTCCGTAGCGCACTCCGCCGCCCAGTGACGCCACCAGGCCCTCGACGGGCAGGATGACGAAGACGGCCCACATCGGCAGACCGGGGACGGCCAGAACAGCGGTGCCCAGGGCGAAGAGCAGGGCGACCGCCGTGAGCGCGGCACGCGGCGGCAGCCGGTCGGCCGCCGACAGCAGCGTCGTCGCGCCCACCACCTGCGCGAGGGACGGGCCGAACATGGCGACGGCGGACAGCAGCGGCGAGCCCGTGGCGTCGTAGACCAGGGTGCTCAGGGCCAGCCCGCTCACCGTCTGCGCCGCGACCTGTCCGGTGGAGACCACGAACAACGGGGTGAACTCCCGTGTGCGGAAGAGTTCTTGGTAAGTGCGCATGGACCTGAGTCTCGGCGGCGGCGCACAGGGCGGTTAATGTTTCGCGCAGACGCGAAAGGTGAGGAGGGCGGCGCATGGGCTGGTGGCTGGTCGACGCGGAGACGCTGGTGGCGAGCCGTTTCGTCGTCTCCCCACTGGCCGAGACCATCGCGGCACTGAAGCTGCTCGACCGGGGCACGGCCGCGCACCCCGGGGAGCGCGCCTGGCTCGACGTTCATTTGGCGGCGTACCGCGAGCGGCTGGCCGCCGACCCGGTGACCGGGCTGCTGGTGCGCGCCGCCCTGGGGCGCACCTGGAACGCGGACTTCCTGACGCCCACGCCCAGCGGCGAGGGCAGTCCGGGATTCGAGGAGGAGCTGAGGCGGATCCGGGAGACCTCGCCGGAGGCCGCCCGTGAGCATCTGGCGGTGTCGCTGGGCAGACCGCTCCCCGAACGGCTGCGCCGCGCGGACCTGCCGGAGCGTGCGGCGGACGTCGTCGCCTGGGTGTGGACGCACACGGTGCTGCCGGACTGGCCGCGCCGCCGGCGGGTCATCGAGGCCGACATCGTGGCGCGTACCGCCCAGTTGGGCCGCGGCGGCTGGGCGGAGGCGCTGGACGACATGCGCCGGGGGATGCGCTGGCTCGGTGAGGGCCGGTTGCAGATCAACACGCGGGAGTACCCGCCGCGCGACCTGTCGGGCGCCCGGCTGATGTTCGTGCCCGTCACCCCGCGCACCGGGTGGGTGTCCTGGGACGAGCACGTACGGTACGCGGTGGTGTACCCGTGCTCGGGGGCGCTGGCCGAGGCGGGGCGGCAGCGGGTCCCCGAGGCCCTGGGCCCGCTGCTCGGTCCGGCGCGGGCCGCGGTCCTGGTGCTGCTCGCGACGCCGATGAGCACGACGCAGCTGGTGGCCCTGACCGGTCAGGGACTGGGCTCGGTGGGGCGTCATCTGAGGGTGCTGCTCGACGCCCGTCTGGTGCGGCGGCGGCGCGCGGGGCGTTCCGTGCTCTACTACCGGACGGAGACCGGCGACGCCCTGGTCGCGGCCCAGCAGGACGGCTGAGGGAAGGAGCACCGGGCATGGTCCACAGACCCGTGCCGTTCGACGAGCTCGACCGCAAGATCGTCGCGGCCCTGATCCTGAACGCCAGGACGAGCTTCGCGGAGATCGGCGCGGACATCGGCCTGTCGGCGACGGCCGTCAAGCGGCGGGTGGACCGGCTGCGCGAGTCCGGGATCATCACGGGTTTCACCGCCACCGTCCGGCCCGCCGCGCTGGGCTGGCGCACGGAGGCGTACGTGGAGGTGTACTGCGAGGGCGCGGCGCCGCCCCGGCGGCTGGCCGAGGTGGTCAGGAACCACCCGGAGATCACGGCGGCCATGACGGTGACGGGCGGCGCGGACGCCCTGCTGCACGTCCGGGCCACCGACGTCGAGCACTTCGAGGAGGTCCTGGAGCGGATCAGGACCGAGCCCTTCATCCGGAAGACGATCAGCTACATGGTGCTGTCGCACCTGCTGCCGGAGAGCCCGGAGGCGGGGGCGGGGCGGTCCGCCGCGGAAAGCGCAACGGACCTGCGCTGACGGGCCCTTCGACGCAGCATCGCTGCGCCTGTGCGCAGCGTCCCGATCTTGTCGCCCGCGGGCTGCGGTTCCTACCGTTGAGTCATCCCCTGGCCGTCCCGCAGGAAGCGGAGGAGTTCGCCGTGCCCGAGAACCGTGTGGCCCGCCCCCGGCGTTACCTGGTCTGCCCGCCCGACCACTTCGACGTGCGCTACGCGATCAACCCCTGGATGCGTGAGGGCGTGCGGGTCGACACCGCGCTCGCCCGGGAGCAGTGGGCCGCGCTGGTGCGGGCCTACCGGGAGCACGGCCACACGGTGGAGTGCGTCGGGCCGGTCGCGGGGCTGCCCGACATGGTGTTCGCCGCCAACTCGGCGCTGGTGGTGGAGGGGCGGGTGTTCGGCTCCTCCTTCCACGCGCCCGAGCGGCGCCCGGAGGCCGACGAGTACGCGGCCTGGTTCAAGGCGGCGGGTTTCGAGGTGCACCGCCCGGAGTCGGTCTGCGAGGGCGAGGGCGACCTGGTGCCGGTCGGCGGGTTCGTCCTGGCGGGTACGGGCTTCCGCACGGTCCGGGCGGCGCACCACGAGGTGCAGGAGTTCTTCGGCGTGCCGACGATCGGCCTGCGGTTGACGGACCCGCGCTTCTACCACCTGGACACCGCGCTGTTCGTCCTGGACGACGGGGCGGGCGGCGGCGAGGCGAACATCGCGTACTACCCGGAGGCCTTCTCCCCCGGCAGCCGTGAGGTGCTGCGCCGGATGTTCCCGGACGCGGTCGTCGCCACCGTGGACGACGCGCTGGCGTTCGGCCTCAACTCGGTGTCGGACGGGCGGCACGTGTTCGTGGCGCCCGCGGCGGCGGGGCTGGTCGAGCAGCTCGCCGGGCGGGGCTACGTGCCCGTCCCCGTCGACCTCACGGAGTTCCACAAGGCCGGCGGGGGCATCAAGTGCTGCACGCAGGAGCTCCGCCCGGCGGTCTGACGTCGCCGGTCCCTGCCCGGGGTCACTGACCGGGCAGGGACCGGTTGAACAGCCGCACCTGCCCACGGGCGACGGTCCGGCCCTCGGCGTCCGTGATCACCACCAGCCACAGCTGCAGGCTCCGGCCCTGCTGCAGGGGTGTGCCGCGGACCTCGAGGCGGCCCTTGACGTACGGGAGCAGGAAGTCGGTCTGGTTGCTCACACCGACGGCGAACCGGCCCTCGGAGCGCACCGCGTGGGAGGCGCCGACGCTCGCCACGCTCTCGATGACGGTGGTGTGGAGGCCGCCGTGGGTGATCCCCCACGGGGTGTGGTGGTCCTCGGTGACCTCCAGGTGGGCGGTGACCTCCTGCGCGCTGATCGCGTCGAAGCGCAGCCCGACGGCGCGCAGGAAGGCTCCGGCGGCCTCCGGGTCGAGGGCGGGGTCGGTCGTCTCCGTCATCGTGGCTCTCCTGTTCGTCCTGGACGTGCGCGGGGTCAGTGGGCCTGCGGAGCGGGACGGTTGGCGATGAGCACGAGGGCCGCGACGGCGGCGACCGCCAGGCCGACGCCCGGGATGAGCACGGCCAGGTGCAGGGCTCCGGTGAAGGCGTCGCCGACGGCCGAGGTGACGGTGTCGCGGAGCGCCGCCGGCAGCGTGGAGCCCTGGTCTCCGGTGCCGACGGCCTGGGTCACCTGGTCGGCGATGCCGGACGGGACGCCCCGGTCGGCGAGTTCGCCGGGCAGCCGGGAGGCGAGGCCGCTGGTCAGCACGGTGCCCGTGACGGTCGCCCCGAGCGTGCCGCCGACCTGGCGGAAGAGGTTGACGGTACCGCTGGCCATGCCGCCGTCGGTGTGCGGCACGCTGATGACGGCCACGGCCGTGCTCGGCGGCAGGACCAGGCCCGCACCGGCCCCGAACATCGCCATCAGCACCGCGAGCACGGGTATGGACGCGGTGGGGGTCTGGGCGGTCATCAGCAGCGCGCCGGCCGCGGCGAGCGCCGCGCCCGCGCCGAGGGTGGCCTTGAAGCCGATCCGGCGTGCGATCCCCGCGGCGACGTAGCTGACCAGCACGTAGGAACCCATGATCGGCAGCAGCAGGAGTCCGGCGTCGAGGATGGACTCGTGCCGGATCCGCTCGAAGTACAGCACCTGGGCGAAGGCGGTGGCCACGAAGGCGTACTGGGCGATCATCGCGACGACGTTGGCCGTGGCGAAGGAGCGGCCGCGGAAGAGCCCGAGCTTCAGCATGGGCGTACGGGTGCGCGCCTCGTGGACGACGAAGACGACGAGCGCCGCGGCCGCGACGGCGAAGGCCGTGATCGCCTTGGCCGTGCCGAAGCCGGTGTGGCCGCCCTCGATCAGGCCGTAGTTCAGCGCGCCGATGGACGCGACCGCGAGCACCAGGCCCGGCGGGTCGAGGTGGCGTCCGGCCTGCTGGCTCTCGGTGACGAAACGGGGCGTGAGGACCAGCACCAGGACGGCGAGGACCACGTTGACCAGGAACACCGCGTGCCAGGACCAGTGCTCCAGGATCAGCCCGGCGGCCACGGGGCCGAAGGCGAGGCCGATGCCGGACACGGCGACCCAGATGCCGACGGCCCGGGTGCGGGCGTGCGGCTCGGCGAACATGTGCGTCACCAGGGACAGGCTGTTCGGCAGGATCGCGGCGCCGCCGAGGCCCATGAGGGCCTGGCCGGCGATGACGCCCGCGGCGCCGGAGGCCAGTGAGGTGACCAGGCTGCCCGCGCCGAGCAGCAGCATGCCGAGGGCGAACACGCGACGACGGCCGAAGCGGTCGCCGACGGTGCCGGCGGCGAGCACGAAGCTGGCGACCATCATCGAGTAGATGCCGGCGATCCACACGAACGCCGCACCCGACACCCGGAGGTCCTGTTGGAGCGGGGCGAGGACCGCGACGGTCTGGGTGATGTTCACGAACATCGCCATCTGGCCGAGGCTCGCGACGACGAAGCCGATCCAGCGCTTCCTCGACTCCCCCGCGTCCGGTGTCCTCGCGGTGGTCCTTGCTGTGGTCGCACCCACGGTCACGGCCTTGGCCGCGGCGGCGCTCGTGCTCGTCATGAACGGTTCCCTCCTGAGCTGAGTCCGCATTTCGAACCTAGCTGCGCAGCGAACGCTACCAGCCCTGAGTTCTTTCCGCGAACTCAGGTAGGATCCGGACCATGGAATACCTCGACCAGGACGTCTCCAACTGCTCCGTCGGCCGCGCCATCGGCCTCGTGGGCGACTCCTGGGTGCTGCTGGTCCTTCGCGAGGTCACCCGTGGGGTCAGGCGTTTCAGCGACATCCAGGAGCACCTGGGCGTGTCCCGCTCGGTGCTGACCGACCGGCTGAACGGCCTGGTCACCCAGGGGCTGCTCGAGCAGCGCGCGTACCGGGAGCCCGGCGCCCGGAGCCGCTCCGAGTACGTGCTCACCGAGAAGGGCCGCGACCTGTACCCGCTGATCACCGCCCTGCGGCAATGGGGCGACAAGTACCTCGCCGACCCCGAGGGGCCCTCCCTCCTGACCACCCACCACGGCTGCGGCGCGCCCGTCCGGGCCCGGCTGGTCTGCGACGAGGGCCATGTGGTCGACGCCCCGGAAGAGGTCGACCGCCGCCCCGGCCCCAGCGCCCGGCCCCGCCCCTCCGCGGGCGCGACGGCCTGAGACCGGCCGCGCGGCGCCCGGGGCGGGGGGCGGGGGCGTGCAGGCGCCCGGGGCGGGGGGCGTTCAGGCGCCCGCGTCGAACGCGTCGATGCCGGTCAGCTCCGCGGACAGCCGCCACAGGCGCGCGGCCTGCTCGGGGTCGGTGGCGTGGTCGCGCACCCCTCCGGTGAGCCCGTCCACGCCCTCGGTCAGGCGTTCCGCCACGTCGCAGTCCTCGCAGTAGAGACCGCCCCTGCCGGCGAGCATCGGTGACGCGGCGGCCCAGACCTGGGTCGCCGCGCCCTGCTGCGGTGTCTTGAGCGCCGGATCGGCGGGGTTGCCCTCCGCGTCGATCCAGCCCGCGGCGACCCTCTCCTCCAGCGGGACGTGACGCGCCAGGTCCGTGAGGATCACGCCCGGGTGCACCGAGAACGCCCGTACACCCCGCTCCCTGCCCAGCCGGTCCAGCTCGACGGCGAACAGCGCGTTCGCCGTCTTCGCCTGCCCGTACGCCGCCCACTTGTCGTAACCGCGCTCGAACATGACGTCGTCCCAGCGGATGCCCGAAAGCTGATGGCCCTGCGAGGACACCGAGACCACGCGCCCACCGCGCCTGGCGAGCGCCGGCCACAGCCGGTTGACCAGGGCATGGTGCCCGAGGTGGTTGGTGGCGAACTGCGCCTCCCAGCCCGGGCCCACCCGCGTCTCCGGGCAGGCCATGATCCCGGCGTTGCCGATCAGCAGGTCGATGCCGCGGCCGGAGGCGAGGAAGCGCTCGGAGAAGTCGCGGACGCTGTCGAGGTCGGCGAGGTCGAGCGCGTCGGCCTCCGTCCCGCCGATCCCCGCGAGGGCCTTCCCGGCCGCTTCGGGACGCCGGGCGGCCACTACGACGTGGGCGCCCGCGCCGGCGAGGGCGCGTGTGGTCTCCCGTCCGAGGCCCGCATGACCACCGGTGACGACGGCGAGCTTCCCGGTGAGGTCGATCCCGCGCAGCACCTCCCGCGCGGTCGTGCGGGCATCGAATCCGGTTCCGATCCTGGTCTGAGCTGTCATGCCCCCCATGCTGGGAGCTGGTGTGCGCTCCAGGGCAAGTGCCCGCTCAGCCGCGCGGCGGCGCCGTGCTGTCGCGGACGACGAGTGCCGGCGTCGGCTGGGCCACGTCGCGGGCCGGGCGGCCGCCGAGCAGGCAGACCAGTTCCTGCGCCGCACGCCGCCCGAAGGCCGTCGCGTCGCGGTCCAGGGCGGTCAGGCGCGGATGCGTGGCCCGGCAGAGCGCCGAGTCCTCCCAGGCGACCACCGACAGGTCGCGCGGTACGGACAGGCCCATGCCGAGCGCCACACCGGCGCCCGCGACCGCCATCACGTCGTTGTCGTAGATGATCGCCGTGGGCGGCTCGGGTCCGGCCAGCGCGAGGCGGGTGGCCTCGGCGCCCTGGCCCTCGGAGTAGTCGGTGGTGACCGAGCGGACACCGGACATCCCCCGGCGCGCGGCCCCCGCCCGCAGCGAGCCGATGCGGCGCGTGGTGTGCGCCAGGCCGGCCAGGCCCGCGACGTGGACGACACGGTGGTGGCCCAGCCCCGCCAGGTGGTCGACGATCGCGCCCATGGCGGCCGCGTCGTCCACCCGGACGGTGGAGATCACCGGGTACGGGACCGGCTCGTGCGGTTCACGGTCGACGTCGCGGCCGCCGACCACCACGGCGGGCAGGCCCAGGGCGTCCAGGAGGACCGGCCGGGGATCGCCGATCCGCGGGTCCACGACGATGACCCCGTCGACCCGCTGCTCGGCCCACCACCTGCGGTAGACCGCGCACTCCTCCTCGGCGTCCGCCACCACCCGGAAGAGCAGGCCGAGGTGGCGTTCCGACAGCACCTCCTGGATGCCCGAGACGAGCTGGAGGAAGAACGACTCGATGCCCAGCGAGCTCGCCGGGCGGGCGAGCACCAGGCCCACGGTGGCGGCGCCCTCCCCCGACAGGGCCCGCGCGGCGGTGCTGGCCCGCCAGCCGAGCTGGTCGGCGACCCGGCGCACACGCCTGCGGGTGGTCTCGGAGACCCCGGGGCGGTCGTTGAGGGCGAAGGACACGGCGCTCTCGGAGACGCCCGCCCGCCGGGCGATGTCCTTCATCGTGGGGCGCCGGGCGGGGACGCGGCGGCCGGTCCGGGCAGCGGGCGGCGGCTCCACCGGTGGCTCGTGCGCCGCGATCGTGGGCCCCCTCGGATCGTCCGCCTGACGTCGTACGCGCCGGGCCCGGGCGGCGCGACGCGGGGACCAGTATCCCCCAGCCTGGGAGGGTCGGGTACTAAAGCGCTTGAGCGGCACGGCCCTAAAGCGCATTAGCGCTGACGCCCGAATTCCTCTCGCATTCCGTTGACCTGTGGCTTCAAGGCCCCAAGACGTAGGCGTAAGAGCCGAGTTGACTTTCCCGGAGCGCGGTGTCACCTTGTCGTGGGCGCCGGCGGCGACTCCCCCAGCCGCGCCGATCACGGGACGGACATCCCCCGACCGCCCCGCGACCACCGGTTCCGCCGCCGCGCGCCCACCCCAGCTCGTACGATCACGGGAACCGCCATGACACCGCGCTTCGGCGTCAACTACACGCCCAGTCAGGGCTGGTTCCACCACTGGCTCGACTTCGACCTCGACGCCGTCCGCGCCGATCTGGACTCCATCGCCCGCCTCGGCCTGGACCACATCCGGGTCTTCCCGCTGTGGCCGCTGTTCCAGCCCAACCGCACCCTGATCCGGCCGCGCGCCGTGGAGCAGTTGGTCGCACTGGTCGACGCCGCAGCCGAGCACGGCCTGGACGTCAACGTGGACGGGCTGCAGGGCCACCTGTCCAGCTTCGACTTCCTGCCCTCCTGGACGGCCACCTGGCACCGCAGGAACATCTTCACCGACCCGGACGTCGTCGCCGCCGAGGCCGAGTACCTGCGCACGCTCGCCGCAGCGCTCGCCGACCGGCCCAACTTCCTCGGCATGACCGTGGGCAACGAGATCAACCAGTTCTCCGGCCCGCCGCACCCGGACCCGGACCCCATCGGCCCGGCCGAAGCGGAGGCCTGGCTGCGCCTGATGCTCGACGCGTGCGAGCGCGGCGCCCCCGGCAAGCTCCACCTGCACGCCGAGTACGACGCCGCCTGGTACCAGGACGACCACGCCTTCACCCCCGCGCAGGCCGCCCGCCTCGGCTTCGCCACCGCCGTCCACTCCTGGGTCTTCAACGGAACGGCCCAGCGCCACGGCCACGCGGGCGTGGCCACCGAGCACCACGCCGCGTACCTGATCGAGCTGTCGAAGGCCTGGGCCACCGATCCCCACCGCCCGGTCTGGCTCCAGGAGGTCGGCGCCCCCGCGCCGGTGGTGCCGCCCGAGCACGCGGCGGCCTTCGCCACCGCCACCGTCGCGGGCGCCCTGGACTGCGAGGACGTGTGGGGGGTGACCTGGTGGTGCTCGCACGACGTCGCCCGGTCCCTCGCCGACTTCCCCGAACTCGAGTACACCCTCGGGCTCCTCACCAACGACCGCGAGGTCAAGCCGGCGGGCACCGCCGTTGCCCGCGCCGTGGCGGAGCTGCGCGACCGCGGGTACGCGCCGCGGCCGCGGACGACCGCGCTCGTCGTCGACGTGGGCGACACCCTGACGGCGCCCCACCGGTCCGGATGCGCCCCCGGCGGCGAGGTGTTCGAGGCGTGGGCCGCGCTGACCGCCCGGGGCGTACGGCCCACCGTGGTGCTCGCCGACCGGGCAGCGGACGCGGCGCACCTGGCCGCCCGCGGCATCACCGAGGTCGTCACGCCCGCCCAGGCTCGCTGAGCCCCCCGTGCCCCGTCCCCCGGCGGGCCCCCGGGCACGGGTCCCGCACCCGTGCCCGGGGACCCGGGGACGCCACCGGCCGCATCGCCGACAGCCCTTTCCCGGGGACGCCGTGGCCTGACAGACTCGTCCGGTGACCGAATTCGACCTGCTCGTCATCGGATCCGGCCCGGGTGGCCAGAAGGCCGCCATCGCCGCGGCCAAGCTGGGCCGCCGGGTCGCCGTCGTCGACCGCCCCGACATGGTCGGCGGGGTCTCCATCCACTCCGGCACCATCCCGTCGAAGACGCTACGCGAGGCCGTGCTCTACCTGACCGGGCTCACCCAGCGGGACCTGTACGGCCAGAGCTACCGCCTCAAGGAGGACATCACCATCGCGGACCTCACCGCGCGCACCCAGCACGTGGTGAGCCGCGAGGTGGACGTGATCCGCAGTCAGCTCTCCCGCAACCGCGTCACCATGCTCACCGGGACCGGCCGCTTCATGGACGACCACACGGTCGCCGTGGAGGACCCCTCCGGCCGCGAGGTGCTGGTCACCGCCGGGAACATCGTCATCGCCACCGGGACGCGCCCGGCCCGCCCGTCGACCGTGGAGTTCGACGACCGCACGGTGATGGACTCCGACAGCGTGCTCAACCTGGACCGGGTACCGCGCTCCATGGTCATCGTCGGCGCCGGCGTCATCGGCATCGAGTACGCCTCGATGTTCGCCGCGCTGGGCAGCAAGGTGACGGTGGTCGAACAGCGCGACGGGATGCTGGACTTCTGCGACGTCGAGGTGGTCGAGGCGCTCAAGTACCACCTGCGGGACCTCGCCGTCACCTTCCGCTTCGGCGAGACGGTGGCGGCCGTGGAGCGGCATGCGACGGGCGCGCTGACCGTCCTGCAGAGCGGGAAGAAGATCCCCGCGGACGCCGTCATGTACTCGGCCGGGCGGCAGGGCCTCACCGACGCCCTCGACCTCGGCAAGGCGGGCCTGACCGCCGACAAGCGGGGCCGGATATCGGTGGACGAGCACTACCGCACCTCCGTGCCGCACATCTACGCCGTCGGCGACGTCATCGGCTTCCCGGCGCTCGCGGCCACCTCCATGGAGCAGGGCAGGCTCGCCGCGTACCACGCCTGCGGCGAACCGGTGAACGCGATGCATGGCCTGCAGCCCATCGGCATCTACACGATCCCGGAGATCAGCTTCGTCGGCCGTACGGAGGACCAGCTCACCGACGACAACGTGCCCTTCGAGGTGGGCATCTCGCGCTACCGAGAGCTGGCCCGCGGCCAGATCATCGGCGACTCGCACGGCATGCTGAAGCTGCTGGTGTCCACGGAGGACCGCACGCTGCTCGGCGTCCACTGCTTCGGCACCGGCGCCACCGAGCTGTTGCACATCGGCCAGGCGGTGATGGGCTGCGGCGGCACGGTCGACTACCTGGTCGACGCCGTGTTCAACTACCCGACCCTCGCCGAGTCGTACAAGGTGGCCGCCCTCGACGCCACCAACAAGCTCCGCCAGATCAACCGCCTCACCGGCTGACGCCGGGCCGTCGCGTGCGGGGCGCCCCGGCCGGGGCGCCCCGCACACCGGTACCACCCGTTCGGAGGGGGAACGGCGGGGGCGCTGCGTGGCAGCCTCCCGAGAGGGACGAAGAACGCGTCCCCCGTGACCCCCGAGGGAGTACCCGCCATGGCCACCAGGAAGAACCTCCGGGCCGACCGGACGAGCCTCACCCACAAGGTCGGCTACGCCCTCCGGCACCCCACGCGGGTCGCCGGGTACGCGCGCCGGGCCGCGCGGGACCGCTGGCTCGCGCACCGGCACCGCGACCACGTGGCGTACTACCGGGCGGTCATGGCCAGCGACACCGCGCGGGACCCCGAGGCCGCCGTCGGCAGCGGCAGCCACGACCGCTGGCTGGCGCTGGGCGCGATGCAGTTCGACTACCTGCGTGAGCACGGCCTGTCGCCCCGGCACCGGCTGCTGGACATCGGGTGCGGCAACCTGCGCGCGGGCTGGCGCCTCATCGAGCACCTCGACGCCGGCCACTACTACGGCATCGACATCTCCCCCGACATCCTGATCGCCGCCAAGCGCACCGTGACCGCGCAGGGCCTGCAGCGCAAGCTGCCGTACCTCACGCTCACCCACGACCTGACCTTCGACTTCCTGCCGGACCGCCACTTCGACGTGGTCCACGCGCACAGCGTCTTCTCCCACTCGCCCCTGGAGGTCATCGACGAGTGCCTGGCCCACGTGGCGCGGATCCTGGCCCCGGGCGGGTGGTTCGACTTCACGTTCGACCGCACCGAGGGGAAGGAACACCACGTGCTGCGCGAGGACTTCTACTACCGCACCGAGACGCTGATGGATCTGGCCGCCCGGCACGGGCTGCGCGCCCGCTTCATGGACGACTGGGAGCTGCGCGGCCACGGGCAGTCGAAGATCCGCGTCCACGCGGGCTGAGCCGTGCCGGACGTCCCGGCACGCCGGGGGCGGACCCCGGCGTGAGGCCGGAAGGGTCCTGCCGTCCGTGACGGCCCCTCGCGCGTACGACGGCGACGTGCTCAGGAGGCGCGTAGGCACGCAGGCTCCCGGCATCGAGGGAGCCGTCACCCGCAGGGCCGACGTCGGCCACGAGCCCGTGCGCGCGCGCTTACGGTCCCGGCTCCGCCACCGCGGCCGGGCGGCCGGTGTCGATGCCGCGGTGCCGCAGCGCGGCGTCCCCGATGCCGGCCCCGCCCGCACCCGCGTCCCGGACCTGCCGCGGGACACGGCCTTCCCGGTCCTCGGCGAGAGCTACGTGGTGCCGTGCGCGGTGTGGGACGACCACGCCGCAGACGAGGCGTGGCCGTCGTCAGGGGGCCTCCGCGGCCTCCTGTTCGGCGCGCTTGCCGGCCACGTGCTCGACGAGGTCGCGCACGGTGCCCATCCGCTCGACCTCGTCGGCCAGCAGCATCACGCCGACCTCGCGTTCGACGGCGTCGGCGGCACGCTGCTTGGCCCGGTCGCCCAGGCGCAACCGGGCGAAGGTCGTGTCCGGCCCGATCTCCTCCGGCGCCACGTCCGCACATCCGGCGACCACCCTGCGCACGATGCCGGCGACGTCTTCGGTCATGTTCCCTCTCCCCTCCGGTGACTGTCCGATACGCCTACCCCGCCGGCGGCGGAGGACCGCACCGGTGCGCCGGGCCGTTCGGGGGAACGGCCGGTGTCGTGGGCCGGCGTGCCGGGGCGCGGCTCGTACGTTCGGCCGGTATGACGCACCTTCCGCACGGCCCCGCCCCCGCGCCCACCCGTCGCACCGCGCTGGCCGGGCTCGCGGCAGGGGCCGGGGCCCTGGCGGCCGCCGGGTGCACGCCCTCGGGCGCCTCCCCCGCGGGCCCGCCTTCGCCCGGCGGTCCGGGAACGGGGCCCGGGTCCGGGTCCGGGTCCGGGCGGACGTCGGCCTCCGCTGCGGGTCCCGCGGGCGGCGCCACCCCCGGGGTGATGACCCTCTTCGACGACCCCGCCTACGACTTCAACGCGCTCCTGGCCCTCGGCGCCTGCGGCTACGGCTCCGCCGAGGCCGGTGAGGTGCTCACCGCCGTGAACGCCGT
The DNA here is from genome assembly GCF_033792725.1 of Streptomyces sp. PA03-5A. NCBI lineage: Bacteria > Bacillati > Actinomycetota > Actinomycetes > Kitasatosporales > Streptomycetaceae > Streptomyces > Streptomyces sp. PA03-5A. The sequence continues at coordinate 45,413 of NZ_JARAVL010000034.1, forward strand.
CACCACGGCGGGGGTGTCGGCGCAGTCGTACACCCGCACCTTCAGAGAGCTGGGCGACCGGCTGCTCACGACGCCGAGGGGCAGCATGCCCGGGCGCCAGACCACACGGTTCCGGACGCTGCGGGCGGCCCAGTACTACGGCCAAGCGCTGTTCTTCGTTCTCGGCTCCGAGGACCCGGGCAGCGAGGAGCAGCTCTACCGTGCCGGGCGCCGCGCCTGGGACGCCTTCTGCGAGCGCTGCGATCCGGCCCCGGTGACGGCGGGCGTGGCCTGCGGGAGGACGCGGATGCCGGTGTGGTTCTTCCGCCCGGAAGGGGCGCAACGGCGCAGGCCCACGGTGATCCTGACCAACGGCAGCGACGGCCAGAACGTCGACATGTGGACGTACGGCGTGTCGGCGGCCCTGGACCGCGGCTGGAACGCACTCGTCTACGACGGCCCGGGGCAGGGCCATGTGCTCTTCGTGGAAGAAGTCGTCTTCACCCCGCGCTGGGAGAAGGTCGTCACCCCGCTGGTGGACTGGCTGACCGCCCGCTCCGACGTGGACCCCGGCCGGATCGCCCTCACCGGGCTGAGCATGGGCGGCAACCTGGCGCCCCGGGCGGCCGCCTTCGAGCACCGGATCGCCGCCCTGGTGGCGATGCCCGGCTGTGTGTCCCCCTGGCTGGCCTTCCCCCAGGAGGTCCGGGAGATCCTCACCGCCGACAAGGAGCGGACCAACGCCGTCTGGACCAAGGAGGTCGTCCCGGCGCTGAGCCCGTCCGAGGCGGCGACGCTCAAGAAGCGCTTCGAACCCTTCTCCGCCCCGGCGATGACCGAGGCGCGGGAGGGCAGGATGTTCACCGACTTCTTCACCCCCGCCCGCCTCATCGCCTCACTGGACGTCAGCGACGTGCTGGGCCGGATCAAGGCGCCCACCCTGGTGCTGGACTACGAGTTCGAGCAGTTCTACCCGGGGCAGCCGCGCCGGATGTACGACGGGCTCACCGCCCCGAAGGACTACGTGAAGCTCACCGCGGCCACCGGGGCGCAGCTGCACTGCTCCCCGATGGCCCCCCAGCAGCACTGCGAGGTCGTCTTCGACTGGCTGCAGGACACGCTCTCGGTGCGCTGACCGGGGGCGGGACCGGCCGCCCCTTACGGCGGTCACGGCACGCGCGGCCGGCCCGGCACATAGGGCGCGAGGATGTCGGCCACGGTGCGGTTGCGGGGCGTGGGGACGCCCAGTTCGCGGCCGAGGTCGGCGACGCCTCCGCTGAGCCACGGCAGTTCCAGGCGGTTGCCCTGCTCCAAGTCGTTGTGCATGGAGGAGGTCATCGTGGCGGGCAGCGTGTCACAGAAGGCCAGTTGCTCGTCGACGAAGGACTCGTCGAGGCGCACGCCCGAGGCCCGGCCGACGGCGACGACCTCCGCCATGACGTCGCGCAGCAGCGACCGCGTCGCGGGATCGGCGCGGACGACGCCGATCGGCTGGCGCACGGCCGAGGTGGTGCCCGACAGGCCCGTGAGGAACACGAACTTCTGCCACAGGACCCGCGCGATGTCGGCGCTGACCTCCGCGTCGACGCCGGCCTTCTCGCACACCTCGCGGAACTCCTCCGCCCGGGCCGCCCCCTGCCCGTCGTACGGGCCGAAGACCAGCTTCTGCATCGTCCCGCGGTGGGAGACGACGCCGGGTTCCTCGATGACGGCGGAGATGTAGCAGACCCCGCCCCACACGGCCTCGGGCGGCAGGTGCCGGCGCAGGACCGAGTCCTTCTGGACGCCGTTCTGAAGGGAGATCACCCGCGCGCCCGCCTCGGCGAGGCCGCGCAGCCGGGTGGCGACGTCCTCGGTGTCCCACAGCTTGACCGCGACCAGCACGACGTCGGCGGGACCGACGTCACCGATGTCCGGCACGAACCGGTCGGCCGGTGCCCGGAACTCCCCCAGCGGGCTGCGGACGGCCAGCTCGCCGTTGGCCCGGATCGCCTCCAGGTGCCGACCGCGGGCGACGAAGGTGACCTCGTTGCCCGCCTCCGCGAGACGGGTGCCGAAGTAGCCGCCCACTCCGCCCGCTCCCACGACCGCTATGCGCATGGCGTGCTCCCTTCCCGGTCCGGCCTGGCCGATGGCTTGGTAACCGTCTTCAAGGTTACTATGGACACATGAGCGAGCGCGCACCGGCCACGGGGACCCCGGCCACTCCCCGCACCCGCGTCACGGCCAAGGTCCGTGCGCTGCGCTTCGACGCGGGCTCCCTCTCGCTCGACCTCGTCGCCACCGTCGGCCGCCGTCCCAGCACCCCCGTCGAGCGGCTCGGCGATCACGACCGCCTCCGCGCCTGGTGCGGCGGCGTCGGAGTGACGCTGCGGGACGGGGAGGACGGGACGGCCCTGCTCGACGCCCTCCACGAGCTGCGCGCCGCCGCCACCGACGTCGCCACCGCGGTCGTCGACGGCCGCACGCCGCGAGCGGAGTGCGTGGACCTGCTCAACGACCTGGCCCGCGTCGAGCCGCCCGCGCCCCTCCTCCGCGTCGACGCCCACGGGCGCCCGAGCGCCGGGACGGAACCGCTGTCGGCCGCCCAGTTGCTCTCCGCCGTGTCCCGGGACCTGATCGCGCTGGTCACCGAGCCGCGCCTGCGGGACCGGCTGCGCACCTGCGCCGCGGAGATCTGCGGCATGCTCTACCTCGACACCGGCAACGGGAAGCCGCGCAAGTGGTGCTCCATGGAGCGCTGCGGCAACAACGCGAAGGCCGCCCGGCACCGGCACCGCGCCTCCGCGGCCGCCCCGTAGCCCCACCGCCTACGGCGACACCGGCTGGGCGAAGGCCGCGATGAAATGCCCGAGGTCACGCCGGTGCGAACTGGACGGCCACACCGCCCAGGTCCTGCGGACCAGGGGATCTCCCACCAGGGGCGACCACACGACCGTTTCGGGGATCGGCTGCGCCCAGTTCGGCGGGGCCAGCGCGAACGCCCGCCCGGTGATCACGGCCGCCAGCTTCACCTCCGCGATCAGCGGCTCCCCCGCGCCCGCCTCGGGACCCACGTCCAGCCCGTGGCTGCGCAGCACCGAGGTCAGCTCGTCCCACCAGGCCGGACTCCCGGCGCGGGGGAAGCCCACCCACTCCAGCCCCGCCAGGCACTCCAGGCGGACGCCGTGCGGTCCGGCGAGTTCGGCCGCCTGGTCCGCCGCGAGCAGCACCCCGAGGTTCTCCCGGACCACCAGCATCGCGTCGAACTCGGGCCCGGCCGGGCGCTCACGCGTCAGACCGACGTCGAGCTCGTCCGCGTGCAGTGCCTCCAGCTGGGCCGCCGTGGACAGATGATGGGCCTGCACCCTCGTGTCGGGGTAGGCCCGGGACAACTCGGTGAGCACGGGGGTCAGCAGGTCGGGCGGCAGCTCCAGCGGGATGCCCAGCCGCAGGGTGCCCCCGCCCTGCGCCGTCAGGGCCGCCATCGTCCGCACGGCCTGGTCGTGGCGCGCGAGCACGGCGCGCGCCTCGGAGAGCAGGACCGCCCCGGCCTCCGTGGTCCGTACGCCGGAACTGGACCGCACCAGGAGTTTGACGCCGAGTTGACGCTCCAGCGCGGTGACGGTCTGCGACAGCGCCGACTGGCTCACGTGCAGCCGCCGCGCCGCGGCGGACATCCCGCCCTCCTCCGCCACGGCGACGAAGACACGCAGCTCCCGCAGTTCCATCCGGCCATCCCACCACGCGGCGCCGCAAGGAGGTCCCGACGGGCCAGGCGATTTCCCGATCGGGGAACACGCCGACCCCTGGGGGTGATTCGCCGGGCCGACCGGCCCCCGGGATGTTTCCCGGGGGCCGCCACCGCTCAGCGCGCGGCGGCCATCTGCGGCAGGACGTTCACCAGGGACTCGCCGCCCGCGTAGCGGGCCAGCTGCTGCGCGATGAAGGCGAGGGAGGTGGGCGTGAAGGCGTCGGTGAAGGCCCCGACGTGCGGGGTGATGAGGACACCGGGCAGGTACCACAGCGGGTGACCGCTGGGCAGCGGCTCGGGCGCGGTGACGTCCAGGGCGGCACGCAGCCGCCCGCGTCCGGCTTCGCGCACCAGCGCCCGCGTGTCGACGAGTTCCCCCCTGGCCACGTTGACCAGGACGGCCCCGTCCTTCATCAGGGCCAGGCGGGAGCCGTCCATCAGGTCGCGGGTCTCGTCCGTCAGGGGCGCGCACAGCACGACGGCGTCGGCGGAGGGGAGCAGCCCGGGCAGGTCCGCGAACCCGTGCACGTGGCCGTCCGCGGTGTCGCGCGCGGTACGTGCCAGCCGGACCACCCGGCAGCCGAACGGGGCGAGCCTGGCGGCCACGGCCCTTCCGACCGCGCCCTGGCCGACGATCAGGACCTCCTTGCCGGACAACGTGGGGAAGACACGCGGTTGCCACTGACCCAGGGCGTGCCGGCGGGAGAAGTCGTCCAGACCGCGACCCGCGGCCAGCAGCAGCGTCACCGCCAGCTCGGCCGTGGCCTCGCCGTGCACGCCGTTGGCCGTGGCGACGCGGGTGCCCGGGGGAAGCAGCCCCAGGAAGGGTGCGAGGTAGTCGTGCCCGGAGCTGAGGACCTGGAGGACCTCCAGCCGCTCGGCGTGGTGCAGCAGCCGGTCGAGGATCTGGTGCTGCTTGGCCGGGACGGGCGGGACGACGACGAACCGTACGTCCCGGGGATCGGAGGGGAAGGCCGAAAGACCGTCCCAGAAGTGGTACGACAGGCCGTCGGGCAGCGGTCCGGCGAATTCGCCGGACCGATAGGGCAGCCAGACCGCGCGGCTTTCTTGCATGATTCGCTGTGCTTTTCTGTGGAGCTCGGAGAACGGGCGTGCCACGCCGGGTGCGCCGGGGCTCCGTCCTTCAGAGCAGGGGCCCTTCCGTCGCGGACGGACGCGTCCGCGGGCCCGGAGAATCTGACATCGTTGTCAAACCGTGAACCTCACGAACGCTAGCACATCTGACGAAAGGGCCATTGACGGCGAGCGGCAGGAAACAGCGGCGCGTCAACAAAAGGTGAATTCCTTTCCCGGGAAAGGCAAAGACACAGTCATCGACCGCCCCCGGAGAGCGCCGGCGTCCTCCCGGCCAAGCGGAGCGGCCAAGCGGAGCGGCGAACCGTCAGGCCGCGGCGAGGCATCCCCCCGGTGCCCCGCCGCGGCGCTTCTGGCCCCCGTTCCCCCGTCCCACGGCGTCCGGTCTGCGGGACACCGTGGGGCGGAAGTCACATGGGCGCGGAGATCAGCGCCCAGACGGACTTGCCCGCCTCGTCGGGCGGTGTCCACCCCCAGGACTCGCTGAGCGAGTCGATGATGTGCAGCCCCCGCCCGGTCTCGGCGAACCAGTCCGGTTCCTTCACCACCGGGACACCCGTGCCGGGGTCGGCGACCGTACAGAGCACGGACTCGTCACGGCGGAGCAGGCCCAGCCAGACCGGCCGGCTCGACAACGGCGCGTACGCCGGGTCGTCGAGGCCGTAGCGCACGGCGTTGGTCAGCATCTCCGACACCACGATCGAGGCGGTGTCGACGATCGCGAGCATCCCCCAGTTGCTCAGGGTGGCACGCGTGAACTGCCGTGCGGAACCTGCTGCGTGGAGGTCACCGCTCAGGCCGCAGGCGGCAAAGCGTGACCCTGAGTCCTCGGTCAGGCCGTAGTCGAGGGGGATCGCCGGATGCGTAGTCATCGGGAACTCCGCAGAGCTGTCGGGCGGGGGGCGCGGTGCTGTCTGCGTCCACCACTATCCCCGCCGGATCCCTACCCGTGCAAGCACATCTGCAATTACAGTCGTAAGTGCAAGGGTAAGTACATCTGCACGTGCATCTGCACGTGCAGATGGCCCGTCAAGGAGGCGTAGCCATGCGGGAGTTCGACAACGGCGTACCGGCCACCGACATCGAGGGCGCGGACTGGAGGAAGAGCGGCCGGAGCAACCCCAGCGGCAACTGCGTCGAGCTGGCGGCGCTGCCCGGTGGAGGCTTCGCGATGCGCAACTCCCGCCACCCGGGCGGACCTGCGCTCATCTACACGCGCGCGGAGATCGAGGCCTTCCTCGGCGGCGTGAAGGACGGCGACTTCGATGACATGACGGGCTGACAAAACGTCGGCATGCCATAAGATGCGGCTGTATTCGGGCACCACTCAGTGAGACACTGACGGTCCGCCCAGTCACCACGGGAGCCGGCATGACCGCGACGCGGCCGAGCAACGAACCGTCGATAAGGCAGTACCTGGAGCACCCGCGCGGTGGTCCGACGGTGCTGCGCATCGTGCTCGGCACCCAGCTGCGGAGGCTGAGGGAGTCCCGGGGCATCACCCGCGAAGCGGCGGGTGACGCGATCCGCGGCTCCCACGCCAAGATCAGCCGCCTCGAACTGGGCCGCGTCGGCTACAAGGAGCGTGACGTCGCCGACCTCCTCACCCTCTACGGCGTGACCGACGAGACCGAGCGCGCGGACTGCCTCAAGCTCGCCCACCAGGCCAACACCCCCGGCTGGTGGCACCGGTACGCCGATGTGCTCCCCGGCTGGTTCGAGACGCTCGTGGGCCTCGAGGAGGCCGCCTCCGTCATCCGTACGTACGAGGTGCAGTTCATCCCCGGTCTGCTGCAGACCGAGGAGTACGCCCGCGCCGTCATCCGGCTGGGGCACCCCAGGGCGTCCGGGGTCGAGGTCGAGCGCCGGGTCGCGCTGCGCATGGAGCGCCAGCACCTGCTGAACGGGCCCAACGCGCCCCGGCTGTGGGCGGTCGTGGACGAGGCGGCGCTGCGCCGTCCGATGGGCGGCGCCGAGGCGATGGCGCGCCAGCTGGAGCGGCTCATCGAGGCGGCCGCGATGCCGAACGTGACGCTGCAGGTGGCGCCGTTCAGCGTCGGCGGCCTCGCCACCGCGGGCGGACCGGTCACGATCCTGCGTTTCCTGGAGCCGGACCTGCCCGACATCGTCTACCTGGAGCAGCTCACCAGCTCGCTGTACCTGGACAAGCAGGACGACGTCGACAACTACCTGGCCGTGATGGACCGGCTCAGCGCCGAGGCCGAGCCCCCGGTCCGGACGCCGGACTTCCTGCGCGACTTCCTCAAGCAGTTGTCGTGAGCTGACGCGGTTCCCCGGGGCCGGCCCTTCCGGCCCCGGGACCCCTGACGTCCTCAGGCCTTGTGGCCGACCCCGCCGAACTCGATCCACTCCTGGGTGGCCTGTCGGGGCGCAAGGTCGGTGTCGGGGCGCCAGGTGGACACCTCGACCAGTCCCGGCTCCAGGATCCGCAGACCGTCGAGGAAGCCCTCGACGTCGCTCTCCTGACGGACCCGGCCCCAGTTGCCCTGGGTGCTGGCGTCCATGAACTCGGTGACGAAGTCGCGCACCGCCTTGTCCTCGCTGACCAGCTGGCACACCACGAGGAAGCTGCCCGGCGCCAGCCGCTCCGCGACGCGCCTGACCAGGCCCGCCGGGTCGTCCTCGTCGGGGATGCAGTGCAGGACCGAGACGAAGAGGGCGGCGACCGGCTGGCTGAAGTCGATCAGCCGCTCCACCTCGGAGTGGCCGAAGATGCCGTCGGTGTCACGGAAGTCGGCCTGGATGACGGCCGTGTTCTCGTTCTCCTCCAGCAGCGCACGGCCGTGCGCCAGCACGATCGGGTCGTTGTCGACGTAGACGACGCGCGCGGCCGGGTCGACGCGCTGGGCGACCTGGTGGACGTTGTCCTGCGTCGGCAGGCCTGACCCGTGGTCCAGGAACTGGCGTATCCCGTACTCGCGGGCGAGCACGCCCACGACGCGCTGCAGGAACCTGCGGTTGTTGACCGCCAGTTCCTTGGTGCTCGGGACGACCTTGAGCAGCTCCTCGGAGGCCTCACGGTCGACGGCGTAGTTGTCCTTGCCGCCGAGCAGGAAGTCGTACATCCGGGCGACGCTGGGAATCCCGGTGTCGATCGCGGTCGGCAGCGGCTCTCGCTCCTGGCTCATCCGGCCCCTCACAGTCCTGCCCACGCCCTGAACGCGGGGTGATCGCGGAAGTCCCATTCTAGGCTCAAGTCACCCTGCCGCCCTGCGGTTTCACCCATGGGAAGTGAATTGATCGCCAACATGTTTGACTCCTGAAACACCATCAGTCACCGCGCTACCGGACGTATCCCCCTCGCTACCGGGGCGCCACCTGTACGCTGAGGCGGTCCGGCCACCCTGCAGGAACGGGACCGACCCCATGGAGCTCGTCTTCGCCGGCCGTGTGATCGAGTGGCGCGGACCATCGCCGTACTACTTCGCGACCGTCCCGGAGGAGGAGTCCGAGCACATCCGCGAGGTGGCCGCGATGGCCACCTACGGCTGGGGCGTCATCCCCGTCGAGGCCCGCATCGGGGACACCGCCTTCACGACGTCGCTCTTCCCCAAGGACGGCGGTTACCTGCTGCCGCTGAAGGTCGCCGTGCGCAGACCCCAGGGCATCGCGGCCGGGGACGAGGTGACCGTGGAGATGACGGTCCGCCTCTGACGTGACGGCGACGCCCCGGGCGGTTCGGTCCCGTTGGGGGCGGCGCGCGCTCAACCGACCCGCCACCGGTCGTCGCAGGCCGAACGCCCTTCTGCGCGAAGGCGTGGACAACCCCCCGGCGCCGCGACAGACTACGGCCGTGCGATCACGAACGCTGGGCATGTGGTGGGGCACCGCCATGGAAGCACCGGATCCCGCCGCCCTCGCGGCGTTCTACGCCGAGCTGCTCGGGTGGCCCGTCGTGCACGAGGAACCGGGCACCTCCGTGGTCGCCGCGCCCGAAGGTCCGGCCTACCTCGTGTTCCAGCAGGCGACCGGCTACCGGGCCCCCACGTGGCCGCCCGCCGACGGCGATCAGCGGCCCATGATGCACTTCGACTTCCAGGTCGGCGACCTCGACGGCGCCGTCGCCGACGCGGTCGCGCTGGGCGCCTCGCTCGCCGGCCACCAACCCCGGGAGAACGTCCGCGTCCTCCTGGACCCGGCCGGCCACCCCTTCTGCCTCTGCCTGGACGAGGAGTAGGCGCGAGCGGTGCGGTGGACGCGTGCTCCCGGCCGCGTCACGCTCGGCGCCCCACCTCATGCGATCCCACATCGCAAGACAGCGTGTCCTGGAATGCGAGACCGAGGTCAGGGTCGGCCGGGCGGGGACGAGGCCAATCGAGCGGTAGGACGAGTTGATCGCCGACGACGACGTCGTGGGCACGTGCGTCAACGCCGCCCGCGCAGACGGGGTGGAGTCCGAGCTCGTACGCCGCGGCCTCGCCTTACGCGTTGCCCGCGACGAGTTCCTGCGCTTCACGTTGGAAGGCGCCACCGTGATCACCTTCTGGCGTCACGGCCCTTGCGCATGGGCCTCCTTCGCGGTGCGAACGGGGTCCATGTGCGGCCGGGGCCGTGTCAGTTGCTTGCAGGGGCGGCAGGATTCGAACCTGCGGCGTGCGGGTTTGGAGTCCGCTGCTATGTCACGCCGCTCCATGTCGGCTCATGCCGCTTCGTGCGCCACGTACCGGAACATTCAGGTCAGTCTCCTCTTCGGCGTCCAGGACTTCCCCTGTTGGTGACGGCTCATGCTGCCCGGTATCGGCTCGTTCCGCATCGTCCGAGCGAGCACTGAGCGAGCAGAAGGACTCGTCGACCTGCAGCAACAGGTACCCCGACGGCTGCTGACTCCGGCCCTATCCATCGGCCGAAACGGCATCCTCGCGGCTGCGCCGGGCGCGCGGGACCAGGGCCGCGGCTCGCTCCGCGATATCCCGGTCCGTTTCCTCCAGCAGCTCGGTGTACGTGTCCGATGTCAGCTGGATCGTTGAGTGCCGTAGCGTCGTCTTGACCGCATGGATGTCGCCGCCGCCAGCGTGGATGAGGGTCGCCGCCAAGTGCCGGAGGTCGCGGAGGTTGATCGGGGGCAGGCCTGCTCGCCGGTAGATCCGCCGGAACTCGCGGCTCACCTTGGCAGGGTGGAGCCACGTGCCGTCGGGCTGGGTGAACACCTTCCCCGTGTCCTGCCAGTCCACGACGTCCTCCCCCGCCTGCCGCCTCTCGGCCGCTTTCCGGTTCCAGCTATCCCGCTCGGCGAGCTGCCGCGCCCGGTGTTCCCGCAGGACGCCCACGTTCAGCGAGTCGAGGGCGATCGTGCCCGCGGACTCCTCGGTCTTCGGGTCGTCCTCGAACACCTCCCAGGAGTCAACGACCAACTCCTTCCCCACGGTGAGCGCATTGCCGTCGAGGTCCACGTTGCGCCAGTCCGCCCCGACGCCCTCACCGCGGCGCAGGCCTCGGAAGGCGATCAGATGGAAGAACGCGTACAGGTGGCTGCCCATGGCCTCATCGAGAAACGTCCCGAGCTGCTCCGGGGTCCAGACCATGACCGCACTCGGCTTCTCTCCGGTGCGCTCCCAGTGCTCAACGTGTCGGTCCGTCCACAGCTTCGCCTTGGGTCGCTTGCCCGGGGACAGTTCCACCCACTTGGCCGGATTGAACGTGATGAGCTGCTTCCTGATTGCGGCGTTGAGTGCGGCCCGCAGCGTCGCCCGGATGCGCTGCAGCGTCGCGGGACCTGTGATGATGCCATAGGGCGGCATCGCGGCCAGTCTCTCGCGCTCGGCCGCCAGTTGCTCGGACTCCGCCCGCGAGGGCCGACCGTTCTTTCCCCAGCGGCAGCGGGCCTCTTGTTCTCGCCGCGCGGCGTTTTGCGCCGCAATCACCTCGTTGCGTTCCTGGTAGGCGTCGAAGAACGCCTGACAGTGGGCAATGTTGAAGCGGTCGAGCCTGTACTGCCCGACCCCGGGCTTCAAGTGCACGCGGATGTGAGACTGATAAGCCTTGGTCGTCAAGCGCTTCGTCTTCTTCGCCTCGGCCCACTGCTCCAACCACTCGCCGAGGGTCACGGTGCAGTCGAGGGCCACTCCGCCTGCAAGACGGCGCTTAACTTCCGAGGAGTCCGGGATGCTGGCCCGGTCGCGTCCAACCGCCGCCAGGAGATCACCGATCCGCGTCTCTCGCTGCTTGTCGTCGGCGGCGTCGACGAGGTCCAGGACCGCACGGAGCTTGTCAAGGTCGCTCTGCGCGTCCTTGACCGTCGCGTAGCCGGTGCGGCGGAAGATCCGCCGAGACCCGTCCGCAGCCGCCGGGATTTCCTGTTGGAGCTGGTAGGTACCGTGGTTCCGCTTCGACATCATCGGGCACTCCTTGCCCAGCCGTTTGCCGTCCCTTCCCCGGCACTCGCAACGCCTTGTAATGCTGCCAGCACGGCGTGCGGCGGCCATTCGTCCTCCTCGTATGGGATGTGTGCCTACTGGGCCGGCGCACGGTCGCCGCCGGGCGGCAGCGGTGCCACTTTGTCCAGGCCCGCCAGTGGCGGCAGCCGCAGTCCTCGGCGGGCAATCTCGTCGCGTAGCTCATGAAGTTGGATCGTCAGGTCGCGGGCAACGTCACGGGCCGCCTCAGCCTCCGGGCCGTCCGGCTCACCGTGCCACTGGTACTCGGCGATGGCCTGCTCCCAGATCCCCCGGTACAGGTTGCGGATGCGGACCTCGAGGTCGCGGTGGCGACGCAGCAGCGCCAGGGGCGAGGAGGCAGGTGCAAGGAGGCCGTGCCACCACTCGACCGCGGCCAGGGGCGGGACGGGCTGGCCGGGCAGGTGCTCGACCTCGTCGACGTGACCAACGGGGAACACCAGCGTCGCCGGCGGCACGTCCAGGGCGGCGGCCAGGACCATGACCTCCGCCACCGTGATGCTGCCGCGGCGGCCATTCTCCAGGTTGGAGATCACCGTCCGGGGCATCGGCGCGCCCAACGCCTCGCACGCGTCGGCAAGCTGCTGGGCGCTCATGCCGCGGCCAGTGCGATGCCGGCGGATCTCGTGGGCGATCGTTCTGCTGACTCGCGTTGTCCAGTCCGGGCTCTGCTCCATGGTGACCCAAAGTACGCGCACGATTGCTCTGCGCCAACCCATGCCATACTGTGCGCCGGAAATACCCATAGCCGCGCATTTTGCCCTCAGGAGTTGTGCCGAAATGACCCAAACCTTGACGGCGGACGAAGTGCTCCGCCTGCCGGCGACGACGGACCTCGAGACCGCCGCCGCGGCATTCGGCATTGGGCGAACCACGGCATACGACCTCGCCCGCAAGGACCAGTTCCCGTGCAAGGTGATCCGGGCCGGGCGCGTCCTGCGTGTCGCCTCGGCGGACATCATCCGCGCCCTCGGCCTGGAGCACCGGGTCCCCGTCGCGTCCCAGGGGTAAGCGGCCCGCTCCCCGGGACGTCGCGGGCCCGGCAGGCTCACCGCTGCCGGGCCCGTCTTCACCTCCGCCCCCGCCTCATGCCGAGGCGGCAACCGGCTCGTTGACCAGGGCCGTGCCCAGCAGGATCACCAGGTCCGCCGCCGACGGCCGCCGGTAGTCCGGCTGGGACATCACGTGACTGAGCACGTGCTGGGCAGCGGGCCACACTGTGGCGTCCCGGACCGGGATCACGTGGGTGGCGATCGCGTGCCGCAGTGCGGCGGCGTCCATGGCGCGCGGGTCGACGATGGCCTCCGCGTAGGCGGGCGGCCACTCGTCGGTGATCGCCCACCACAGGCTCGCCGCCAGTGGGTACACCTCGTCCGTGGAGGTGACGACCACGGACTGGTGTCCGCGGTGGACCTTCCACGCCAACTCGGGGGCGAGGAGGTGGGGCAGGCCGCCCCGGAACAGGTTGGACGGGCCGAGGGTGAGCTGGTGCCACGCCTATGAGCAGTCCCGGAACCGCACGCCGGCGGGGGTGTGCACGAGGTGGTCGGGCTCGATGTCGCCGTGTACCCACCCGACCGCGTGGAGGGCAGCCACCGCTTCGCATAGCGCGACCACGGCGTCCCGCGCGGCAGCCAGATCGATGGTCCCGTCGCGTACGCCGGCGAGCACCTGCTGGGTCGACGGGCCCTCGTGCCAATCCGTGAGCATGCACGCGGCGCCCGGGCTGCGGCCGTGTGCCCTCACCGCCGAGGCGCCGTAGATGCCGGCGACCGCGGCGGACTCGCGGAGCACGATGACCGTCCCCTCCACGCCCGCGCCGCACTTCACGGCTGCGGTCCGGAGCGGGCCGGTCGCCTGCCACACCATGCAGCCGCGCCGGTCACTGACCGGTTCCAGCACGGTTCCGTCACCACATGTCGCATCTCCACGTCCGCCTCCCGGCCCGGCTCCCCGCCGCGTACTGCGCGGTGTGGGCCGTGTCCCGGGCTGCTCCTCGCCCTAAACGGACTTGCCGGGAGCCTGCCGGTGCTGCTGGTCCTCGCTGCCGTCTAGGGGATGATGGCCCCGTTCTGCGGCGTCACCCTGCGAACGTACCTCGCCAGGTTCCCGGCCGGGCCGCGGCGCCGACTGATGTCGCTGGACTCACGGTCATCCGCACCGCCGGGACGGCGTCGATGCTGGTCGTCCCCGCGCTCGCGGCGGGCTCCCCCGCGGCCGGGTACCTGGCCGGCGGCCCGGGCACGGTGGCCGTCTCCGCCCTCGCGCTGGCCCTCGTCTACGGACTGGGCGGCCGCTTCGCGGTCACCGGCGCCCTCGACGCCGGCTCCGTGGTCACCCTCGCCCTCCTCCTGGCCCGCCTCTACGCGCCCCTGACCTCCCTCGCGGGCGCCCGCGTCGACATCATGAGCGCCCTGGTCAGCTTCGAGCGGGTCTTCGAGGTCCTCGACCTCAAGCCGGATCCGTTCACGTAACGCCCGCCGCTCAGCGGTCAGGCCCCCACCCTGCGCATACCGCATAGCAACGGCATACCGCAGGGATCATCACCCGTCACCACCCGACGCCCACACGAAAACCTCAGTAGGCGGGGATGGCCGGCGCCCAGGGAGTGCAGGAAGGCAGGCAGGACGCCGGTGACCTCCCCGCCGGCGGTCGACCACCGGGCGCGCCGGTCCGCCATGAGCCTCGCCCAATCCGTGCCTGGTTGGCCGTCCGGAGTGCTCGCACCATCGAGTCGTGACAGGGCAGCGGAGCCCGTCGCGTTCACACGATGCGGAGTGATCGGCAATGTCGCAGAAGAAGATCATCGCGGTGCTCGGGGCCACGGGTGCGCAGGGTGGCGGACTGGCCCGCGCCATCCTCGCGGAGCCGGACGGCCCGTTCGCGGTCCGGGCGATCACCCGTGACGCGGATTCGGACAAGGCGCGTGCTCTGGCCGGGCGCGGCGCGGAGGTCGTCGAGGCCGACCTCGGCGACGAGGGGAGCCTTCGCCGGGCGTTCGACGGCGCGCACGGCGCGTACGTGGTGACGAACTACTGGGAGGGCATGTCCGCCGAGACGGAGCTGGCGCAGGCCGGCAATGCGGCGCGGGCTGCGAAGGACGCGGCGCTGCGGCATGTGGTCTGGTCGACACTGGAGGACACCCGCGCCCACTTCCCGGTCGCCGAGGCGCGCGTGCCCCTGCTCGACGGGGCATACACCGTTCCGCACTTCGACGCGAAGGCCGAGGCGGACCGGTTCTTCATCGACCTCGGCGTGCCGACGACGCTGCTGCGCACCACGTTCTACTGGGAGGCGTTCCTGCAGGGCTTCGCCCCGCGTCGCGACGACTCCAGGGATCTGGTGCTGAGCCTGCCGATGGGCGGGAGCGCGCTGGCCGGGATCGCCGCGGAGGACATCGGCAGGGTGGCACTGGCGATCTTCGGCCGTGGTGAGGAGTTCGTCGGGAGGACGGTCGGCATCGCCGGTGAGCATCTGACCGGCGAGGAGCTGGCCTCGGCGTTCGCCGAGCTGTACGGCGAGCCGGTGGTCTACCGCCCGCTCACCCACGACCAGTTCCGTGAGCTGGGCATTCCCGCCGCCGCGGAGATTGGCAACATGTTCCAGTACTACACCGAGGCGGCGGGGGCCTTCACGGGAGCCCGCGACCTGGGCCTCGTCCGGGACCTGCACCCGGGTGTGCAGACCTTCCGCGAATGGCTGACCGCCCACAAGGACGCCCTCACCGTCGGCTGAGACCACCACCACCGCGTTGCCGCCGGCAGCGCGCCCCCCACCTTCACCGGAGAGAAGCATGTCCACGTCCGACTCCTCCACCAGCCGACGGTCGTTCCTCGCCCGCACCGCCGCAGTCGCGGCCGCCCCGTCGGTCGCTGCGCTGGCGACCGGCACGCTTGCCCAGCCCGCGGCGGCCGCGGCCGCCGCCCTGCCCGACTACGCCCCCGTCCCCGAGTCCGCGCTCGGCCCGGCCCTCAACGAACAGGGCTACTACGTCGGGCGGGTGGAGCGGAACCTGTACTGGGTCACCGACGGCACCTACCAGGCGGCGTTCCTCACGACCCGCGACGGCGTCGTACTCTTCGACGCTCCCCCGAGCATCGGCCACATCCTGCAGCGGGCCATCGACCGGGTCGCCGTCGACAACGGCGTCTCCCGCGAGGTGACGCACCTGGTGTACTCGCACCACCACGCCGACCACCTGGGCGCCTCCTCCCTGTTCGGCCGGCACGTCACACGCATCGGTCACACCGAGACCAAGCGGTTGCTGCTGCGGGACGGCGATCCGACGCGGCCGGCGCCCGACGTCACCTTCCAGGACCACCACACGCTCCGCGTCGGCGGGGAGCGCGTCAAGCTGGCCTGGCACGGCACCAACCACAGCCCGGACAACACCTACATCCACCTGCCCGACCACGACACGCTGATGCTCGTCGACATAGCGCTGCCCGGCTGGGTGCCCATCTACAACCTCAACGTCAGCGAGGACATCCCCGGATTCATGGCCGCCCCGGCCACCGCGCTGTCCTACCCCTGGAAGCACTACATCGCGGGACACCTGGGCCGGCTCGGCAACCGCGACGACGTGATCCTGCACCAGCGGTACGTCGCGGACATCGCCGCCGGCGCCCGTACCGCCCTCGCCACCGTCGATCCCACGCCGTACTTCGCGAAATACGGCGCCAACACCTGGGCCGCGGTCAAGACCTACCTGGACGCCGTGACCGACTACGCCGCCGCACCCGTCATCGCGAAGTACACAGGCGTGCTGGCCGCCGCGGACGTCTTCACCACGAGCAGCACCCTGGTGATCCTGGAGTCGATCCGTCTCGACCTCGGCTACGGCTCGCAGATCCACCCCTAGTGCACCGATCCGCGGCACACCTCAGCACGGCGTCGAGCCGGCCGGCGAGGCGTGCCGCGGATCGGGTTTGGTGCCTTCCGCAGGCCGGCGCCCGGACCATCCACGCCCAGTCTGTACCTGGCAACGTGCTCGGCGAGAGCGATACTGGCGTGCATGGACCGCAATGACCTGGCCGAATTCCTGCGCACCATGCGGGAACGGCTGCAACCCCAGGACGTCGGCCTGCCGGCGGGCACCGCGCGGCGGACACCCGGACTGCGCCGCGAAGAGGTGGCCCGGCTCGCGCACATATCCGTCGAGTACTACGCGCGCCTGGAGCAAGCACGCGGCTCCAGCCCCTCCCGCCGTATCCTGAGCGAACTGGCCCGCGCCCTGCGCCTGGGTACGGACGAACGCGCCCACCTCTTCGAACTCGCGGGCGTCGCACCGGAGTCGCCGACGGGACCACGCTCGGACGTGCCGGACTCGGTGCTGAACCTGCTGGAGCACATGACCGAGATCGCGGCATTCGTCGTCAATGCCCGCTACGACGTCGTCGCCTGGAACTCACTCGCCACGGCACTGTTCGAGGATTTCTCCGCCGTCCCACCGGCCCGGCGCAATCTCATCCTCCGCCATTTCCTGCATCCCGATCCCGCCTCACGGCACTACGGCATGACCGGAGCCAAGGAGTTCGGCCGCCTCGCGGTGGGCCACCTGCGCGCCGCCGCCGGCCGGTACCCCTCCGACCCGCGGATCCGCACCATGGTCGGCACACTACACAAGCAGAGCACCGAGTTCGCCGAGCTGTGGGACGGCCATCACGTGGAAAGCGGTGCCCACCACCGCAAGACCATGCAGCACCCCCTGGTCGGCACCCTGCAGCTGAACTGCGACACCCTCGCCGTGCCGATGCGCGACCAGTTCCTGGTGTGTTTCACCGCCGAGCGCGGCAGCCTCTCCCACAACGCGCTCCGGCTGCTCTCCGTCGTCGGCACCCAGGACATGACCCCAACGCCGGACAACGCCTGACGGCGCGGCGTCCCGGACCGATCCCGGATCGGCCGCCACCCGAGCCCGGACATTCAGCTGCCCTTGGGCAGATCCTGTTCCGCCCACACCACCTTCCCCCCCCGTGGTCCAGCGGCTGCCCCACCTATGGGACAGCTGGGAGACCAGAAGCATGCTCAGCGCGGCGTCGGCGACAGCGCCCATCAGCCCGAGACGGCCCCCGCCGTACAGGAGATGGACGCCCCGTTCAGTCGGTCCTGTCACCTCTCGTCGAGCTGCGCCGCGGTCCGCGCATTGGGCGTTCCGTCAGGCCGGGCTGCCGGCATTGGGGTTCGAGGCGGCGGGGTGTCGAGCCGAGCTGGTGCGCGACGATGATCGTGGCGAGGACCGCGAGAGCGGTCGCGATGTGGAACGACAGGCGGTAGCCGTCCACCGGAGAGCCGCTGTGGCCGGTGGAGGCCGCGGCGGCGGCGAGGATCGCCAGCCCGACCGCGGCGCCGGTCTGCTGGCTGGTGGTGAACAGCGCCCCGGCCAGTCCCTGGTCGCGGGCCTGGACCCCGCTGGTGATCGCGATCGACGCGGTCGGCAGTGCCAGCCCGACCCCGGCCGCGGTCAGTATCAGGCCGGGCAGTACGGCCGCCGGGTAGTCGGCCCCGGCGGTGATCTGGGCGAGCCACAGCTGCCCGGCGCCCATGCAGGCCAGCCCGGCCAGCAGCACGGTCTTGATGCTGAACCGGGTCAGCAGCCGGCGGGTACCGAAGGTGGAGACGAGTACCACGGTCACGGTCGACGGGGCCAGTGCCAGGCCGGTCGTCACCGGGCTGAACCCCAGCACCTTCTGCAGGTAGAGCGACGCGAAGTACACGTAGCCGGCCAGGATGGCGCCGATCAGCAGCATGGCAGCGATCGCGGCCCGCCGGGCCGGCTCCGCCAGGATCGGCAGGGGCAGCATCGGAGCCGTCGACCGCTTCTCGGCGCACACGAAGCCCGTGGTCAGCAGTACCGCCAGGGCGAGAGCGATGAGGGTGGCGGGCGTGGTGAAGCCGTGCTGCTGTCCGCTGCTGAGGCCGAAGATCAGCGCCGCGATGCCGGTGGTCACCAGCAGTGCCCCGCGCACGTCGAGGCTGCCGCCGCCGGACCGCTTCCCGGCCGGCAGGCGCGGGACCAGCGCAAGGATGACGGCGATGACCGGCAGGTTGATCAGGAAGACAGCCCGCCAGCCGAAGTACTGGGTGAGCAGCCCGCCGGCCACGATCCCGGCGGTCGCGCCCGCCGCGGTGGTGGCCTGCCAGATCGCCAGCGCCCGGTGGCGCGCTGCCCCTTCCGCACTGGTCGTCGTCAGCAGCGACAGCGCGGCCGGGGAGACCATCGCCCCGGCCGCGCCCTGCACGATCCGGGCGGCGATCAGCATGATCGGCCACTGCGCGAGCCCGCAGGCCAGCGACGCGATCCCGAACAGGGCAAGGCCGACGGTCAGCACCTGCCGTCGGCCGAGCAGGTCCGCCAGGCGGCCGCCCGGCAGCAGCAGTGACCCGAAGGACAGCGCGTAACCGGTGACGATCCACTGCAACTGCGCCGCGGGCATGCCCAGCTCCCTCTGAACCGACGGCAGCGCCACGTTCACGATGCTGAAGTCCAGTTGCAGCACGAACTGGGCGGCGCAGATCAGTGCGACGACGAACGCGGCCCGCTGCGATCCGCCTCCGGCGGGTTGAGGCACGTCGTGCTTCGCCGAGTGGTCCGGCATGGGCGAATCCCCTGTCCTTGATGGTGTTCCTTACTGGTTCGTCGGTGTCAACCACGCCGGTCGGAACGTCGATGGCGATCCGGCGGCAGCGTGCGGAGATAAGCTGCATCTGTCCGACAGATGGAACTGTCCGGATGCACTGCAATGCAGTCCTGGAGGCGGCGGCCGATGGAACTCCGACAGCTACGGCACTTTCTGGCGCTGGTCGATGAACGCAGCGTCACCCGCGCCGCAAAGCGAGAGCTCATCGTGCAATCGGGCCTGTCGAACTCGCTCCAGGCCCTCGAACGCGAACTCGGCACCCCCCTCTATGTCCGCGGGACCCGGCCGGTCCGGCTCACCGCAGCCGGCGAAGCCCTGGTCGGCCCGGCACGCCGGACCGTGATCAGCGCCACGCAGGCGGAAGAGGCCGTGCACCACACCCGTGACGTGCTCATCGGCACCCTGCGTCTGGGCGTCGGGCTCTCCGCCCAGCATCTGGTGCCGTTCGCCTCCTACCTCGGCGAGTTCACCCGCGATCACCCCGGTATCGACCTGCGCCTCCAGTACGGGCCCGCGCTGACGATGATCTCGATGATCGGGACCGGAGAGGTGGACTGTGTGATCGGACCCGCCGTCGACCGGGTCCCCGGCATCCGGATGACCGGCCTCGCGCGGGAGCCGCTGCGCCTCGTCTGCCGTGCCGATCACCGCCTGGCGGAGCGGTCCGACGTCACCATCGTGGAACTGGCCGACGAGCGGTTCGTCGAGGTGCCCCCGCGGTGGACGGCCCGCCTGCTCAGTGACGCCGCGTTCGCCACCGAGGGGATCCAGCGCCGGGTCGTCTGTGAGGTCGGCGACTGGGAACTGTTCCTCGAACTGGTCGGCGCGGGCGTCGGCATCGGCTTCGCTCCGACCGGCCTGCAGTACCCGGTGCTGACCGCCCCGGACAGCGTCCTGCGGTTCGTCGAGGTCGAGGGCGTGCGTCTGGAGCGACACATCCACCTGATGCTGCCCCCAGCGGGCGAGACCAGCCCGGCAGCAGCGCGGTTCGCCGATCAGCTGCTGCGCGTCCGCTCGGCGGGCGGCTGACCCGCAGCCCGTCGGCGACCGCAGCCCTGCCGACCCGGGAGCGGCGCGGCTGCGGAGGCGCCCGCGCTGCCACCATCTGATCGTCAGATGGACTCCATCTGGGGAAAGCACGACGCATGCGACATCAGCGGCGATGGAGGCGCGGTTGCATGGGGGTGAAGCTTTCACGCCGACCGCGGACACCGGCTGGACGGCGGCGAAGAAACGCCGCTCCGGAAGATCCGCCACACGGTCTGCGCCTGCACAGCCCATGAGAAGAAGAAGAAGAAGGAGGTCACTGAGGTGAACCTCACTGACCACGCCGGAGCCCGGCTCACACACGGCAAGCCCAAGGTCAACGGTGTGGAGATCCACTACGCGATCGGCGGCACCGGCGAGCCGGTGTTCCTGGTGCACGGCGTGCCGAAGACCATGGCCTACTGGCGTCACGTTGTACCGCTGCTGACCCCGCACTACACCGTCATCGTGCTCGACAACCGGGGTGCCGGCGGCTCCCAGCGCCCCCTGCGCGGCTACGACACCTCCACGATGGCCGCCGACGTCGCCGCACTCGCCACCCACCTCGGCTTCGACCGGTTCCGCGTCGCCGGCGAAGACTGGGGCGCGGCCATCGCCTATGCCGTCGCCGCCTTCCACCGGCCCCGGGTGCAGCAACTGGTCTTCCAGGAAACGCTCCTGCCGGGACTTCCGGTCGGCCCGGGAATGCCGGGCGGCGGCCCCGACCCCTCGCTCGCCCCCGACGACGGCCGCACCGGCTGGCACTTCAGCTTCTTCAGCCTGCCGCACATCCCCGAACTGCTGCTGGCCGGACGGGAACGGTCCTTCTGGACGTACTACGCCCGCCGCCAGATGTGGGACCCCAGCGCGCTGGCCGAGGAAGACGTCAACGAGATCGTGCACTCGGCCGAGCAGCCGGGCGGCACCAGGGCCATCCTGGAGATGTACCGCGCCCGGCAGACCGACGCCGAACAGAACCGCCCGCATTACGCCGACCCGCTCAGCTGCCCGGTCCTGGCCGTCGGAGCCGAGGAATACCTCGGGGAAGCGGTAGCACAGCAGATGGCGCAAGTGGCCGACGACGTCCACGGCGTCGTCATCCCCGCGGCCGGTCACAACATCGCGCTGGAGAACCCGACCGCTCTGGCCCAGGCCTACCTCGACTTCTTCGCAGCCGGCTGAGGTCCGGCACCGTCCCGTGCCGCGACGTCCGGACGTGAGCAGGCCGAAGGTGGCGTAACGAAAGGGCCGGGCGCGGCGCCGGACGGACGTTCCCCGGCGTCACCGCGGCCTGCAGTGTCGCCGCACCCGGTGAGGCGGCCCGGCGTCACGGGGCTTCGTGACTGGAGACCGTGCTCCGCGGAACGTTAGAAATGAGACGTCCACTCAGTCAGCATTTCCAACCTGCTTCCCTTGTCTCGGAGTTGGCCTGACACAAGGGTGAAGCCCCTGGTAGATGGATTTTCGACCAAGAGCAACCTGTCCCGCCCGGAGCTTCACGTGCTTGTCTACCCATCGGGGATCGATCTGTCCACCTCGACCCTGCGGTACCTCTCCCGCCTGCTGGCCACCCGACGCCGTGAGTGTGGCACGCGGTGGCGCAGGCTCCCCGCGGACCGGCAGGCCCTGCTGGTCCTGGCCCATCTGCGGTGCGGGCACACTTACGCTCAGCTCGCGGCCGGGTTCGGTGTCGGGATCGCCACCGTCTACCGCTACGTCACCGAGGCGGTGGAGGTCCTGGCCGCCGTCGCCCCCGACCTTGCCACGGCCGCCCGGACCGCCGCACGCAAGGCGTTCGTCATCCTCGACGGCACCCTGCTGCCCATCGACCGCATCGCCGCCGACCGCCCGTACTACTCCGGGAAGCACAAGAAGCACGGCATGGACGTCCAGGTCATCACCGACCCGTTCGGGCGCCTGCTGTGGGCCTCACCCGCCTTACCCGGCGCGGTCCACGACATCAAAGCCGCCCGCACCCACGGCGTCATCGACGCCCTGGCCGAGGCCGACGTCCGGTGCTGGGCGGACAAGGGGTACCAGGGCGCCGGGGCACCGTGCGTGTCCCCTACCACGGCCGTTGGGAGAAGCTCTCCGCAGGCCAAAAAAACGTCAACGTCACCCACGCCAAGATCCGCGCGGTCGGCGAGCAGGCGATGGCCACCCTGAAGTCCTGGCGGCTGCTGCGCAAGCTCCGCTGCAGCACCACCCGCGTCACTGACCTGATCAAGGCCGTACTCGCCCTTCACCTGGCAACGCCGAGCTGAGGTTGGAAAAGCCTCCCTACCTTGTTCGTGGGCTTCATCCTGGTCATTCGTAGGATCGGGAGGCCCAGGGGTTTCGGGTGTGGCTCAAAAGGCTCATGCCACTGGTGTGGCTTCCACTGATTGGCCGCCCGAGGCCCCGCGACGACACGGCCACTGATTGGGATGCGCGAACAGTCGCTTCGTAGGGACACGTCGGCGTGGTCGTCCGCAGGGACCAGTACACGTTTCGACGAGGGGAGAGGCCGGTGCCCGAGCTGTGGGCGGGAACGGACGCGGGAAAGGCCGAGCACCACTGCCCGGTGATCGATGGGGACGGGGTGAAGGTCCTGTCGCGTCGGGTGTCGAACGACGAGCACGAGCTGCTGGAACTGATGAGTGACGTGCTGGACCTGGCCGACGGTGATGCGGTGACCTGGGCAGTCGACCTGAACGCCGGCGGGGCCGCGCTGTTGATCGCTTTGCTGACCGGACACGGGCAGCGACTCTTCTATATCCCGGGCAGGACGGTCCACCACGCCTCCGGCTCCTACCGCGGGGACGGCAAGACCGACGCGAAGGACGCCTACGTCATCGCAGACCAGGCCCGGATGCGCCGCGACCTGCAGCCTTTGCAGGAGTGGGACGACATCGCGATAGACCTGCGGATCCTCACCGCCCGCCGCTACGACCTGACCGCCGACCGCACCAGGGCGATCAACCGGCTCCGCGCGCAGATCCTGGAGTACTTCCCGGCCCTGGAACGTGCCTTCGACTACAGCACCTCCAAAGCCGCACTCGTCCTGCTGAGTGGCTATCAGATGCCCGCAGCACTCCGCCGCATCGGCCGGTCACGGCTGGCCACTTGGCTGTCGAACCGCAAGCTTCGCAACGCCGAAGCGGTGGCGGCCGCCGCGGTCGAGGCGGCCCAGGCTCAGCACACCGCGGTTCCCGGCGAGAGGACGGCAGCCGCCATGGTGCACACCCTCGCACGGGCGGTGATGGCCCTGGACGAGGAGATCGCCCGCACCGACGCGGCGATCGAGGCCCGGTTCCGTCAGCACCAGCACGCCGCGGTGATCACCAGCATGCCCGGCATCGGCACCCTGCTCGGCGCCGAATTCATCGCCTGCACCGGCGGCGACATGGACGCCTTCGGCAGCTCCGGCCGGCTTGCCGGTGTCGCGGGCCTCGCACCCGTGCCCAAAGACTCGGGCAGGATCAGCGGCAACATGCGCCGGCCACACCGCTACCACCGCCGCCTGCTACGCGTGTTCTACCTCTCCGCCCAGGTCGCCGCCCGCTGCTGCCCCACCTCACAGGCCTTCTACCAGCGCAAACGAAGCGAGGGGAAAACCCACAAACAGGCGATTCTCGCGCTCGCCCGGCGCCGCCTTGATGTCCTCTGGGCCCTCATCCGAGACCAACGGACCTTCACCACCGAGCCACCCCAACATGGCCGCACAGCGGCGTGACCTGATCGCCCAGCGTCACCGAAGTCCTTGACAAACACCATTGGGAATCAGTGCCTACGGCCACCTGCTGGTCTCCGCCGACTCTCTCGCCTGGAGCACTGGCGCCCGCTACGGCGAGCGCATGTCCGGCTGCACTCACCGAGCTGCAAAATGCCAGAACTGCAAGCGGTACGCGCTTCGGTGGCGCAGCCGCATCGTCAACACCTCGCCCGGCTGGCGCCAACTCGCCCTTTCCGAGGCCGACGACAGCCAGCCCTGATCCCGGCAGCGTTGTACGCGTTGCCCTTGCACGAGGCTTCATGACTATCTCGGGTGAGGGCCTCGAAGTCCGGAGGGGAAACGGACTTCGAGGCCCTCGGTCATGTGTGCTTGGCCATGCTGCGAAATCGAGGAGCAGGAATGATTATGAGAGCAGCATCGAATGCGGCTAGACAAATAGCCACTGGATTGGCCCGGGAGGGTGGCAAGGGCCATATCCCAAGGGACTGCCGATCTCGTGGTGTAGCCACAGCATGAGGCCAGGAGAAGGTCCCCGGCAGAGAGTGGGCTCTGCAGGTGGCTACTGAACTTGATTGGGTGATGTCGGAGCCGTTCGCCTGACGGTGGGAGGGCCGTTCCGGTAGCCCTGGACTGTGAGATACGCGCAGGGCGGCGGGCTGACCGACGCCGGGAGGGCCGCCCGGGAGCGGATTCGGCTGCAGGCCGTGGAACGCTTCGAGGGCGGGCAGAAGAATCGGGAGATCGCTGCCGCGCTGCGGGTCAGCGAGCGGTCCGTGGAGCGGTGGCGTCGCCAGTGGCGCGAGCGTGGGAAGGCTGGCGTCCTGTCGAAGGGATCCCCGGGCCGACCGAGGCTCAGTGATACGCAGATCGCCCGGTTGGAAAGGGAGTTGGAGCGCGGACCGCTGATCCACGGCTGGGTGGACCAGCGGTGGACCCTGGCTCGGATAAAGACACTGATCGGTCGCCTGTTCCACGTCTCGTACACGGTCGAGGGCACATGGCTGCTGCTCAAGCGGCATGGCTGGTCGTGGCAGCAGCCTGCCCGGAGGGCCATCGAGCGTGACGACACCTCGGTCGAAGTCTGGAAGAAGGAGACATGGCCGCGGGTAAGAGCATCGCGGCGGAGCGGGGGGCCTGGATCGTCTTTGAGGACGAGGCCGGGCAGTCGATGACTCCGCCGCGTGCCAGGACCTGGGGCCGCCGGGGCTGCACACCGGTGGTGCGGGTGCGCGGCTGCGGGTCCGGGCGAGTGTCGATGGTGGGCATGACCTGCTACAAGCCTGGTGAGCGGTCCCGGCTGTTCTATGCGGTCCGGGAGTACACCGGGCGCAAGGACCAGCCGAAGGGCTTCGGCTGGCGCGATTTCCGTGATCTGATCGTCCGGGCCCGCATCCAGTTGGGTGGCCCAATCGTGCTGATCTGGGACAACGTCCGACTGCATCTGACGAAGCCGCTGCGCGAGTTCATCGACGCGAACGCCGAGTGGCTTACCGTCGTTCAGCTGCCCACCTACGCGCCCGACCTCAACCCAACCGAGGGCGTGTGGTCCCTGGTCAAGCGCGACATCGGCAACCTTGCCGCCGCCAGCCTTGGTCAAGTCACCCGCGCGGTCAAGGATCGGCTCAAGAAGCTCCAGTACCGGCCAGACGTGATCGACGGCTGTCTTACCGGCACCGGCTTGGCCCCTGGGCACGTGACTCTCCAGGGCTGGGCACGACTGTTTCGCTCGTCCGGCGATAGGAGACGATGCAGCCCACGCCAGCGCACGAAAGCGAGTAACTCAATGACGGAACCTGCTCCGATGGATCTGATCCACCTCGCCGATCCGGATGGGAACCGCTGTATCGTGCGCGTCACAGGACGGTCCCAGCCGGGCGTGCTGACCGGCCACGACATTCTGCACGCGGACGTGCTCGTCTCCGCGAGTTTCGTCGATGCCCGGCTGGACCTTTACCTCTTCCAGCATGACCTGGACTCCTGGGAGCAGGAGCTCTCCAACCTGGGACCAGGCCAGACGGTCAGCATCGGCGGAGACCGCGGCCTGAGCCTCGACATCCACGTGCACGAAGACGGCTGGCTGTCGATCCAGGTCAGCGACCCGGACCGCCTTACGACAGCCCTGGGAACCCGACCCCAGGAAGACTGGATCGCCGAGCATCGCGGGCGCCTGGAACAGGTCCGACTGACCTGGCCCCGCGAAGTCATCGAGACGGCACCAGGAGCTTACGAGTGGAGCCCCAATCGCAAGCGGTGACCACCTGATCCCAGCAACCGACATCACGCTTTCAAGTTCATTAGTCGTGCTCGGAGTCCTCGCTGCTCTGGGCCCTTCAGGGTGCGACGTGTCCGGTGATCGAACCATCGCGTGGTGCTACCCCACCCCGACAGGACAGGCAGCACCACGCGGGCTGCACCGAACAAACAAAACACTGGCAGCGAGAACGCGGTCCCGCCACGAGACCCAGCCTTCGCTCGGCCGTCCGGGCCCACTCCTCGAGCAGGGTGCGGTGGAAGCGTTCGACCTTGCCGGCCGCGCCGAGGTCGGCGAGCGCCTGCTGCCAAGCGAAGCTCTTGCGGTAGGGCCAGTCGTTGTTGGTCAGGACCCGCTCGACGTCGCCAATACCCGACGCTGCGAAGAACGCCGTGGCCTGGCGTAGGAAGCCAGCGCAGGTGTCGGCCTTCTCGTCGGTGTGGATCTCGCGGTAGGCGAGGCGGCTGTGGTCGTCGACGGCGGAGTGGACGTAGTCGAAGCCCATGTTGCTGCGTCGGGCCCGGCCAGCCTGGCGGCCGAGGACCTTGTGGCCGCCGCTGTCGGGGATCCGGCCGAGTTTCTTCACGTCGATGTGGATCAGTTTGCCGGGCCGGTCGCGTTCGTAGCGGCGGATGACCTGGCCGATGGGCCGGTCCAGGTGGGCCAGCCGGTTCAGACCGTGGCGTGGGAGATGCCCATTTCGGCGGCCACATGCGCAACGGCGACCCGAGCAGACACGCTCGACCAGCGACCGCCTGACATGAACGGTCAACCGGGCATCACGGAGGGGCACGAAGACCTCCGGGTGGTGCAGTCCTAAACAGCTCCACCACACCGGAGGTCTTCGCCATGATCAATCCCGGGCCAGTGTGAACAACGCTCATGATCAATACAGCTAGCCCATGCCGCCACCAGCTGACCAGCCCGAAGTCCGCAAAATGATCACACGGACATCAAGCCTCCGCCTCACGCCAGGCACTCACTCCGTGTGGCGGCGTTCGTGTCGTACGCGTCCTGGTGGCGTCGGATCTCGGCGTGCTGTTCGACGCACCAGGCGGCCAGGTGCTCGACGGCGGAGACCAGGGAGGCGCCGAGGCTGGTGAGGGAGTACACGACGCGGGGCGGCACCTCCGCGTGGGCAGTGCGGTCAACCAGCCCGCTGCGCTGCAGGCGCTTGAGGGTGAGGGTGAGCATGCGCCGGGAGATGGCGGGGATCTCGGTGTCGAGGTCCGAGTAGCGGGCGTCGCCATCGGCCAGGGCGCGGATGACCAGCATGCTCCACTTGTCGCCCACCAAGTCGAGGATCTCGCGAATAAAGTCCGCGTCCCGCGCCCAGCGCTCACACGGACCCGAGAGGCGCACTACGTTCGCCCGCGACGCGCCAGTGCAGGCCGCCTGGCCCTCATGGTTGCTCACTGATGACGCCCTTCCGATGTTCCTCAGGAACATAGACGTACCTTTTGTAACCCTCGTCGCGCTCCTGCACAGTGGCCCTACGCACCAGGCGTCAACGCGGTCAAAGCGGTCATTTCCTGCACATACCGGTAACTGTCGCGCATAAAGGTGTATTCCCGCCTCATCGCCTCCGGCGCTGTTCCGACCTGCCGCGTCGGCGCCGCACCCTCGCAAGCCGAAAGGATGTGCCCAGCAATGGAAGGGCTCAAGGGCAAGGTCTTCATCGTCACAGGGGGTGGATCGGGCATTGGCGCGGCCACCGTGCTGCGACTGCTGGCCGAAGGCGCCCGAGTGACCGCGGCCGGTACCAGCGTCGAGAAGCTCGCGTGGATCCGCGAGCAGGCATCGGAAACGGCCGATGGGCTGCTTACGGTCCAGTTCGATCTTCGGGACGAGGATTCCATCGTCGGTTTGGTCGCCCAGACCACTGACCGGTTCGGGCGGCTCGACGGCGTCGCCAACGTCGCCGCCGCTGTCAACGCGGACCTCATGGCCCGCGATCAGGGCGTGGACTCCATGGACCCCGACGTGTGGGCCGAGATGATGCGGATCAACGTCACCGGCGCCGGGCTCGTGATCCGCGAAAGCCTGCCCGAGCTGGTCGCCGCGGGTGGCGGCTCGATCGTCAACGTCTCCTCCCTGGCTGCGTGGCAGCGGGAATCGGCGCTCGCCGCGTACGCCTCATCCAAGATCGCCCTGCACGCGCTCACCCGCCACACTGCCCAGGCGTGGGGCCAAGTGAACATCCGGTGCAACGCCGTCGCCCCCGGGGTCGTCCTCACGGAGAACGTCCGTGCCGGCACGCCCCCCGAGGTTCGCGCGGCTCTGCTGGAGAAGACCGCGCTCCCGCGCCTTGGCAAGCCCGAGGACCTCGCTTCCATGCTCGCTTTCCTGCTGTCTGCGGAGTCCGGTTGGATCACTGGCCAGATCTTGTCGGTGGACGGCGGTTTGACCATGCGCGAGTAGCGCTGCTCGCTACCGCGGACCGAGATCCACTCCTCTCGCGGTGCTTATTTGTTCCGTCGGCACGTTTATGTATGGAGTACCCATGTCTGTCCACATCCTCGCCCTCGTCGGCAGCCTACGGTCCGGCTCACACAACCTTCAGCTCGCCGAGGCGGCCGTCAAGCACGCACCCGAGGGCGTCGAGGTCACCCTCTACGAGGGCCTGGCCGAGGTGCCCTTCTACAACGAGGACATCGACACCGACGAGCAGCGTCCTGCCGCCGCCACCCGCCTGCGTGAGAGCGCCGCGCGCGCCGACGCGTTCCTGCTCGTCACCCCTGAGTACAACGGCACCATGCCCACCGTGCTGAAGAACGCCATCGACTGGCTGTCCCGCCCGTTCGGCTCCAGCGCCCTGGCGGGTTCGCCGACTGCTGTCGTCGGTACCGCCTTCGGTCAATACGGCGGGGTGTGGGCCCAGGACGACGCCCGCAAGTCCGCGGGTATCGCCGGCGCCACGATCCTGGAGGACGCCAAGCTGGCGATACCCAGCTCGGTGACCCGCTTCGCCGAGACCCACCCGGCCGATGACACCGAAGCCGTCGCGCAGCTCAGGCAGGTACTCAGCGCCCTTGCCGACACCGTCGAGGTCCGTGCGTCCTGAGCCCCCTATCCCCGGCACGCTCCGAGCGGAAGCGTTCCGGTGCCGGGTGGAGGGCAGGGGATGGCCCTCCACCCGGCGTTATCCGTACACAAGACGCACGGGCGGCCGGGAACCTGGGCGACGCCCTGTTCCCCGCACCGGCACCGTAAATGACCGGGCTTACCGCACTCGGCAGTCGGCGCGGGGCCATCTGAGGCCGGCCACCCTGCTCGTGCGGATGGTGGATGTGGCAGATCACGAAGGCGGTGGATTGCCTTGTGGATGCCGCCGCGTTACGCAGCGATTCGGTAGGGGGCACAGTCTTCGCCATCCACGAAGGTGCCTAATTCCGGTGCCCCTCAGGAACATAAAAGTACCTTTTGTAACCATCGTCGCGCTCCTGCACAGTGGACTTACGCACCGGGCGTCAACACACCGGTCGAAGCGATCACTCTCTGCGCACAGGGCGGAAACCACCGGGCACTACAGGCGGCGCATTCCCGTCTCGTCGCCTCCGGCACTGTTCACACCTCCGCGCAAGCGCCGCACCCTCACTTGCCGGGATATGCCCAGCAATGGAAGGGCTCAAGGAAACGGCGAGCCTCGCCGCCATCGAATACGAGATCGGTCTCTATCAGGAAAGGCTATCCGCATGAAGAAGATCACACTGGGAGGCGAGGGGCTCGAGGTCTCGCGTCTGGGCCTCGGCTGCATGGGTATGTCCGGGGGCTACACCGGCGCCGGCACCGACGACCCCGGGTCGATCGTCACGATCCACCGCGCCATGGAGCTGGGCGTCACCTATTTCGACACCGCCGAGATTTACGGTCCGTACACGAACGAGGAACTGCTCGCCAAGGCGTTCGCCGGCCGCCGTGACGAGGTGGTCATCGCCACCAAGTTCGGTCAGATCAACCACCTCGTGCCCGAGGAGAACGGTGAGCCGGTCCTCGGGCTGAACGGTACCCCCGAGAATGTGCGGCGGGCGGTCGAGGGCTCGCTGCGACGCCTGAACACCGACTACATCGACCTCTACTACCAGCACCGGATAGACCCTGAGACGCCGATCGAGGACACGGTCGGGGCGCTTTCCGAGCTGATCGAGGAAGGCAAGATCCGCCATTACGGGCTGTCGGAGGCCGCGCCCGCCACCATCCGGCGTGCGCACGCCGTGCACCCGGTGACCGCCATCCAGACCGAGTACTCGCTGTGGACGCGCGACCCCGACGCCGAAGTGCTCCCCACCGTGCGCGAGCTCGGCATCGGCTTCGTGCCCTACTCGCCGCTCGGCCGCGGCTTCCTCACCGGTACGATCCGCTCGCTCGACCAGTTCGACGCCGACGACTGGCGCCGGTCCAACCCGCGCTTCGAGGGGGACAACCTGGAGGCGAACATCCGGATCGTGGAACAGGTGGACGGCATCGCCAAGCAGCTCGGCGCGACGCCCGCTCAGGTTGCGCTCGCGTGGCTGCTCGCGCAAGGCGACGACATCGCGCCCATCCCTGGCACGCGCCGGGTCGCCAACCTGGAGCAGAACGTGGTGGCGGACGAGCTGGTGCTCTCGGCCGAGCAGCTGGATCGGCTGTCCGAGGTGGCGGCACCGGTCGGCGACCGGTACGCCGACATGAGCCGCATCAACCAGTAGTCCACGCCCGTTCGGAGGGGTCCCGGCTCGCGTGAGCCGGGACCCCTCACAGGGCTGGTCTGGAACGCCATCGTTATGCGCGCTTTGGTGAGGGATGTCGCGTGTGCGGGTCCGGAGAAGGATCGGCGTACAGCAATCCAACTCCAAAGGCCATCCCCGCCCCGTACACCCTTCTGCGGCCTTGAGGCGATCGGTACGACCACCGTCGACCGATTCGGCTTTAGCTGCGAAGCAGAAGGTTCGCCAGCAATTTCGACAAGTCCAGGCCGCAATTCTGATATCCGTTAACGGTTCAGGCTGCAATTCCCTCCATCAAAAGAGCAGGCGCGCCACGGTCATAGGGTGTCGACGCTCACGAACAGCTATGCCGGATTCCCGCAAAAGTCGGGCAGCGTAGTAGCCTAATGACGGGTCGGGCAGAGAACAGTAATATCGTGCGGTGCGTGCCCCGAATCGACCAAGGGCTTACCTCGCGCGGCGCGCGGGCGCGGGGCTCGTTCCGTTAAGCGGTGCTGGTGCCGCGCTGGTTCTGTGACGCGGCTGCGTTCACTGCCTGGCCCGGGAGGTCGGGATCATCCAGGCCGCCGGCTACCGCTATCTGCACGACGGCATCGAAGACCCCGCCGACCAAGCCCCGGTCTCCCATGAGGTGTTGGACCGCTGCCGCGCCAGAGCATGACGCATGTGGTGCTGGACGGCACCCTCATAGATCCGGCTGGGCCTCCGGGGTCCGTGAGAACGGCAACGACCTGTGCTTCAGCCAGAAGCACAAGAGCTTCGGCGGCAACATCCATTCCTGTCCGCTCCGGACGGCACCCCGCTATGAGTCTCCGATGTCGAGCCGGGCCCCACCCCGGACATCACCGTCGCCTGCCTGCACGCGCTGCCCGCGTTGCACAAGGCCGCCGCTGACGGCGTGCCCACCCTGGCGGACAAGGGCTACATCGGAGCCAGGATCGGCATCCGCGTTCCGGTCCGCCGCCCCAAGGCCAGTCCGAGAAGGCCCTTCCCGTCGATACCCGCATGATGAACGAGCTGATCAGGCACATCCGAGCGCTCGGCGAGCGCACCGCCGCCGAACTCAAGGAACGCTGGCGTGCGTTCGAGCACATCAGCCTCGGCCCCAGCCGCATTGGCGACATGGCCCGCGCCGCTCTCGTGCTCAACAACCACTGGAAGTGATCTTCGAAACTTCACGGTGGCACGGGATCCACTCCGCCTCACGCCGGTCACGCACTCCGTGTGGCGGCGTTCGTGTCGTACGCGTCCTGGTGGCGTCGGATCTCGGTGTGCTGTTCGGCGCACCAGGCGGCCAGGTGCTCGATGGCGGAGAGCAGGGAGGTGCCGAGGCTGGTGAGGGAGTAGACGACGCGGGGCGGCACCTCCGCGTAGGCGGTGCGCTCGACCAGCCCGCTGCGCTGAAGGTGCTTGAGGGTGAGGGTGAGCATGCGCCGGGAGATGGCGGGGATCTCGGTGTCGAGGTCCGAGTAGCGAGCGTCGCCGTCGGCCAGGGCGCCGATGACCAGCATGCTCCACTTGTCGCCCACCAGGTCGAGGATCTCGCGAATGAAGTCCGCGTCCTGCGCCCAGCGCTCGCACGGGCCCGAGAGGCGCACGACGTTCGCCCTCGTCGCGCCAGTGGAGGCCGCCTGGCCCTCATGGTTGCTCACTGATGACACCCTTCCGATGTTCCTCAGGAACATAGACATGCCTTTTGTAACCCTCGTCGCGCTCCTGCACAGTGGGCCTACGCGCCAGGTGCCAACGCGGTCGACGCGGTCGTTTTGTGCACAGGCTGCAAGCTACCGGGCACCCATGCGTATTCCCGCCGCACCGCCTCCGCCACTGGTCCCACCTGCCGCGCCAGCACCGCACCCTCACGAGCCGAAAGGATATGCCCGTCGTGACTGCACTCCACAAACTTGGCACGTCCGACCTCGCCGTCTTCCCCCTCGCCCTCGGTGGCAACGTCTTCGGCTGGACGGCCGAAGAGAAGCATTCTTTCGCCGTGCTCGACGCCTACACCGCGGCCGGCGGCAACTTCCTCGACACTGCCGACGTCTATTCGGCCTGGATCGAAGGTCTCAAGGGCGGTGAGTCCGAGACCGTCATCGGCAAGTGGCTGGCCGCACGCGGCAACCGCGACAAGGTCATAGTGGCCACCAAGGTCGGTTTGCACCCGGACTACAAGGGCCTGTCCGCGTCCAACATCAAGGCCGCGGCCGAGCAGTCGCTGCGCCGCCTCGGCATTGACCACATCGACCTCTACTACTCCCACTACGACGACCCGTCCGTGCCCGTGGAGGAGATCGTCACAGCTCTGGACGACCTGGTGAAGGCCGGCAAGGTGCGCGCCGTGGGCGCCTCGAACCTCTCCGCGAAACGGCTCCAGGCATCCCTCGACTTCGCCGAGCGCGAGAACCTCGCCCGGTACGTGGTGATCCAGCCGGAATACAACCTGGTCTCCCGCGACACCTACGAGGGCGCGCTCCAGGACACCGCCGAGGCCGCCGGCCTCTCCGCCCTGCCCTACTTCTCGCTCGCCACCGGCTTCCTGACTGGCAAGTACCGTCCTGGCATCACCGTCGACAGCGCACGCGCCGATCGCGCGGCCGGGTACGCGTCGACAGAGCGGGGCGTCGCGGTGCTCGATGCGCTGGACACTGTCGCCGCGGCACACGGCGCCGAGCTCGCCACCGTCGCTCTCGCATGGCTCCTCACCCGCCCCACCGTCGTCGCCCCGATCGCCAGCGCCCGCAACCTGGAACAGCTCCCGGGACTGCTCGCCGTCCAGGACCTCACCCTCACCGACGAGGACATACGCGTCCTCACGAAGGCCTCGACCTGAAACACCAGCCTCCGCGAGGTTGACGGCTCTGCCGACGGTGGACCTTTCGCTACGGCGTCCCTGGGCCCGAGCCGCTCAGCGCACGGACCCGACACCTCCGGAATGCCCCCCGCCCGGCCCCTGCGGTGCCCTTTGCGGCAGGACCGCGAGCGCGCACGGCGCTACCCGAAGTCGAACGCTGCGCGAACCCCAGATGCGGCAACCGTCGATCCCAACCTCGCCCTGCACCTCATCGGCCATCGACTTCGACGAATCCCGGACGGCCTCCAGCGGCTGGAGCACCGAACCGCCGGCTCCCGCCTCATCGCAATCCCCACAAACCTGAACCCACGACCGCAGCAGCACCGCTGAAGGAGATCTGGTGGCAGCACAGACCGACAAATTGCACATCGACGTCTGGGCAGACGTGGCCTGCCCGTACTGCTACGTCGGAAAGCACCGCCTCGAGACCGCGATCTCGCGGTCGGGACGCCAGGACGAGATCGAGCTGGAGTTGCACACCTTCGAACTTGACGCCTCAGCTCCGAAAGAGCCGGCCGGGATTGCGAGCTACACCGCCCAGAAGATGGGAGTGAGCCTGGAGCGGGCGCTCGAGATGGATCGCCGCGTGAAGGTCATGGCTGATCAAGATGGGCTGCCGTACGAGATGGAGCGCATCCATGCCAGCAGTTTCGACGCGCTGCGGCTGCTCCAGCTGGCCAAGCAGCACGGGGTCGCCAATGAGCTCATGAGCCGGTTGCAGCGCGCCCTGTTCAGCGGCCGCCAGGACACCTACGACCACGCCGCCATGACTGCCTCAGCGGTCGTGGTGGGTCTCCCTGAGGATGAGGTTCGCACCGTGCTGGCCGGGAACCAGTTCGCCGCCCAAGTCCGCCGCGACCAGCAGGCGGCGCTCCGTCTGGGGGCTGCAGGCGTCCCGTTCGTGGTGCTCGCCGGTCGTTATGGCGTCCCCGGTGCCGGGACCGTTCGGTCATACGCGGATGCCATCCGCACGGCGTGGGAGAAACGATGAGTGACAAGTACGATCCGCTCGAGCCCCTCGAGTTGCTGTCCGACGCTGTCGCGGGGTACTGCGACCTCGAAACCGGCGAATGCGTCACCTCGCCGCTTCCAGCGGACGACAAGTCGGTGACACCCGACCCGTCGACTGTCGCTGAACGCGAAGCCCTTCACCTGGACCGTCACCGCCGACGAGATCCTCGCCAAGGTCCGACTCGTCCAGACCAGCGCGAAGAAACGCGTCAATAACACCTCGAAGTAACACAATCAGGATCACGAGACGCTAGCGCCCGAGCGCCATGGGTGCACGCCGGCGGGTGTCCACCCGCCACAGCACGATGGCGGAGCACGATCAAAATCAGCCGTGCACCGAGGCGTCGCCCAGTTCCACCAACCGGGCCACCGCATTTCGTATCCGGCTGAGTGTGGTGCCCAGGTGTTCGGCGATCTCCCGCGCTGTCCGGCTTGGCCAGTTAAGCGAGATAGACCCGCTCGTCGAACTCGCCGATCCCGAGGGCGCCGAGCACCGGGCGTCCTCCTGGTCCCAACCGCTCGGCGGGCCGTCGGGCCGGTAATGGCGCGATTCGCCAGCTGGCGATTTCAGCCACGAGTCTGATCAATACACCTCCCGGCTACAAGCCTTAAGTCTGATCGTCCACGCCAACCGGCTTCGCGATCCCAGAACCCCCGCGATCGGTCCACAGCGTCGGCCATCCGATCCCCCGCCGATCCGTCACTTCAGTCATGAATCGCTCGCGGGCCGACTCGGCCCTACGGAACATTGAGGGAATGCCTTGAGATCATCACAGAGACGCTGGAGCGTGTTCGCCGTCGCCGGCGCCGCCCTCCTGTCCCTCGCGCAACCCGTCGCCATGTCCGCCGCGCATGCCGCGGCGTCCGCGACCACCGACTCCGCCGCTCCCGCCGCGCAGCGCAACGTGCCTCCGGGCGTCCACTCGGTCACCCTGATCACGGGTGACGTGGTTGTCACGCGGCAGTCCGGCGCTGGCGGGCGTACCGTGCAGGTGCGCAGTGCCGCCGGGACACAAGCCCAGGCGCGCATCACGGAGTCGAACGGCGACCTGTACGTGTATCCCGAGTCCGTTCTCCCCTACGTGGCGGCGGGCACGCTGGACAAGCGCCTTTTCAACATCAGCAAGCTGGTCGCGGACGGCTACGACGACGCACATCGCGACCAGTTGCCGCTCATCGTCTCGTACGGCAGCAAAACCGCCTCGGGGCTGCGTTCCGCAACCCCGACGGGCGCCACCCGCGTCAGGGCCCTCGGCAGCGTCCAGGGTGCCGCGCTGGCTGAGGACCGGGACCAGTCGGCCGACTTCTGGCGGGCCATCACCTCCACGCCGGCGTCGGGCTCGAGGATCGCGGCAGCCACGTCCGCGTCCGGCACGCCGGCCTTCGGCGCGGGTATCGTCCGGATCTGGCTCGACGGAGTCGTCAAGGCGGATCTCGCCGAGTCCACGTCCCAGATCGGCGCGCCGCAGGCGTGGGAGGCCGGTGACACCGGGCAGGGCGTGGACGTCGCCGTCCTGGACACCGGCGTCGACGCCGAACACCCCGACCTGGCCGGCCGGATAGCGGCCTCGCAGAGCTTCGTCCCGGACGAGGACGCGACGGACCGGCATGGGCACGGCACCCATGTCGCGTCCATCATCGCCGGCACGGGGGCCGCGTCGGACGGCAAGGAGAAGGGCGTCGCGCCCGGCGCGGACCTGCACATCGGCAAGGTGCTCTCCGACGAGGGTGCCGGCGAGGAATCCTGGGTGCTGGCCGGCATGGAGTGGGCCGCGGTGGACCAGCACGCGGACATCATCAACATGAGCCTGGGCGACCCGGCTCCGTCCGACGGCACCGACCCCCTCAGCTCGGCGGTGAACCGCCTGAGCGCCGAGACCGGGGCCCTGTTCGTGGTCGCCGCGGGCAACACCGCTACGGACCACAGCATCGGCAGTCCGGCCGCGGCTGACGCCGCCCTGACCGTGGGGGCCGTCGACTCCTCGGACGACCTCGCCTACTTCTCCAGCCGGGGCCCGCGCGTCGACGGCGGGCTCAAGCCGGAGATCAGCGCGCCCGGCGTCGACGTGCTGGCGGCCCGCTCCCAATACTCGCCGTTTGGCGAGGGCAGCTACCTGACGTTCAGCGGGACCTCTCAGGCCACCCCGCATGTCGCGGGCGCCGCTGCCCTGCTCGCGGCCACGCACCCCGGGCTGACCAGCTCCCAGTTGAAGGACCTGCTGGTGAGCAGTTCGAAGCAGCTGCCCGCGTGGAGCGCCTTCCAAGCGGGCAACGGCCGGGTGGACGTCCCGTCGGCGCTGAGTGCCGGCGTCTTCGCCTCCGCGACCGCGTTCGCCCCCCTGGTGCCGGCGGACGGGTCCGGCGCGGTGAAACGCCCGATCGCGTACACCAACATGGGTGACGTACCGGTCACCCTCGACCTGTCCGTTCAGGCCCCCAACGCCCCAGCGGGAATGTTCCAGTTGTCCGCCCCCCAGGTCGTCGTGCCGGCGCGCGGCACCGCTTCGGCCACGCTGACGATCGACGCGTCCAAGGCCACCGGCAGGGCTCCCTGGTCGGGGCAGATCGTCGCGACCGACGCGGCGGGGAATGTGGCCACCCACACGGCCGTGTCGCTGGGCGACATCTCCCACAAGCTGACCGTGGTCCTCAAGGACGCTCACGGAAAGCCGATGTCAGGGGTCGTCGACCTGCTGCGGTCCGGCGACGACGCGCCCCAGCAGTGGATAGTCGACGAGACCGGCACGGCGGAGGGCTACGTTGCGGGCGACGTCTACTCGGTGCTGGAGTGGAAGGCCGTGCAGGGTGTCCACGGCTCGCACTCGATGGGGATGGCGCTGCTCGGTGACCCCGATGTCGTGATGGACCACAACACCACGGTCACCCTGGACGCCTCGAAGATCGAGCGGATCGACATGACCACGCCGCAGCGGACCGAGGCGACCTACCAGCGCCTGGAGTACACCCGCTCGATGGGCGGCCAGCTTTACCGCGACTACATGGAGACCCAGACCAACTACGACAGCCTGTGGGCCCAGCCCACCACGCACAAGGTGACCCACGGCGACTTCGACCTCGGCGCCCGCTGGCGCAAGGAGCAGCCGGCACTGGCTGTCGCCACCAAGACCACCGAGTTCACCGACGCCCTTCGGCAACAGGACGTCACCCCGCTGCCCCAGGGTCACTACAGGCTCCCGCTCGTGGCAGCCGGCGACGGCACGAGGGCGGACTACGCCGGTGTGGACGCGAGGGGCAAGGCGGTGGTCGTCCGCCGCAACGACACGATCAGCGACGCCGACCAGGCAATCGCGGCGATCGAGGCGGGCGCCAAGCTCCTGCTGGTCGTGAACAACACACCCGGGCGAGGGTTCCGGAGCTACAGCAACGACGAATGGACTCACACCCCCGCCCGAATCGACGTCACGCTGTTGAGCACGGACGAGGGCGAGAAGCTCTTCGGCCAGGCCTCCGATCACGGGGCGACGCTCTCGGTGGACTCGCAGCCGGTCAGCCCTTACGTGTACGACCTGATGTGGACGTGGCACAACGAGATCCCGGACAACCTGGTCGTCCAGGGCGGCCCGAAGAACCTCGCGCGGGTGAACGTCACCTTCGACAGCCCCGACCCGTCCCTGGGCGGCGGCGAGTTCCGCTACGACTGGCCGGTCTACAACCCGAGGTGGGGGATCGGTATGCCCATGTCGGAGCCGGTGAACTCACAGCGGGTTGACTGGGTCTCCACTCAGCCCGCGTACTCCTGGGGCCAGGAGGCGTACGTCGACGACCTGCTCTACGAAATCGAGCCGCGCACCACGTACCGGGCGGGCAGCACGCAGATGCAGGAGTGGTTCAAGCCCATCGAGCGCCCGTACCTGAACAACAACTACATGCTGCCCACACGCAACGGGAGCCACCTGGTCCTCGACGTCCCCGCCTGGGGCGGCTCGGACCACGTCGGCATGTCCCTGGACTACCGGGACGCGCATCACACCCTCACGCTCTACCAGGGTGACACCCAACTGGCCCAGAACTCGCGAAACACCATGGTGCAGGCCGACGCACCCGACGTCGGAAAGCTGCCGTACCGTCTCGTACTGGATGCCGACCGGGACAGCACCGTGAGCCCGTACTCCTCCACGACGCACACCGAGTGGGACTTCACCTCCCAGGCCCCGTCGGGCGACGAGCAGGCGGTCCTGCCGCTCCTGCAGATCTACTACGGCGTCGACACGGACGAGGCAGGCAAGGCCGCGAGGAACGCGAGACTGACGGCGTCCGTCGCCCACCTCGCCCACGCCGCGGGCGCTGGCACCCTGTCGGCGGTCACCTTGGAGGTGTCCTACGACGACGGCCGGACCTGGCGGAAGGTCACCAGCGGAGAAGACGGCCGGTTCGGGCTGTCCGCCCCGAAGCAGGCCCGGTTCGTCTCGATGCGGGCGCAGGCCCACGACAGTGCCGGCAACGCGGTCACTCAGACCGTGATCCGGGCCTTCGGTCTCCGCTGACCAAGAGTCGGCCACTTACACGCGGGACCTGAACCACTTGTGCGGCGGACCGCCCCTCCAGGGGTGGCCCGCTGCACAAGTTTGCCCGCGCGCGAGGATCCGGATCGTGCGGACCCGCAGGTTTCCCACCCGCGGGTCGGCGTAGGCGGTGTCGTCCAGCAGCCCGGCGACATGGTCGTCGGGCCCGACGAGCGCGTCGGAGAGATGCCACGCCCGGCACTCCGGCTGGTCGAGGAAGTGCCGTCCAACGCGACCACCAGCAGGCCGCGCCATCGTGTCCCGGCTGCCCGCACATCGGCCCCGGGGCCTTTCAGCATGTCGAACAGCCACCGCAGGGGCGTGGCGCCGATCCGGCGGCGGGCCTGGGCCAGTGCGCTCGCCGAGGGCACGGCGACCCGCAGACCGGCCAGCGCGCCAGTGAGCTCTGCGACATCCGGCGCATGGCAGGCGGGCAGCGCGTCTTCACCGAGGACGACCTCGATTGGCTGGGCGTGCTGCGCTGCCTGCGCGAGACGGGCATGCCGATCGCGGACATGCGCCGCTACGCCGAACTCGCCCGGCACGGCGAGGCCACGAACGCCGAGCGCTTGCGGGTGCTGCGCGAGCATGCGGTGCAACTCCGTGAGCACATAGCGATGTTGCTCGACCAGCAGCAGCACCTGCACGCGAAGATCCGGTGGTACGAGTCGCAGGCGGGCGGCGAGCTGGACGACGCTTCCGCTGGGACGCCATGAGCGGCGACCCGCTGGGCACCGCTGACGGGGCTTCGAGGTTGTGTCATGGCCGCGGGCGCGGGGAGCAGACGCACCACCACGACGACGGGGTGACGTTTGCGGGACCATCCCCGCGGGCGCGGGGAGCAGTTCGGGCTTGATCACTGGCTTCCCCCGGTCATGGGACCATCCCCGCGGGCGCGGGGAGCAGACTCGGCGACCTGCGGATTTCCCCGCCTGGAGCACAGGAATCTAGCACTTTCAAGAGAAGCGACAAATTGGATGAATGACACCACATTCCAATCATCCACGCTAGATCGACTTCGAATAGACGATTCCGAGCGATGTCAAGCCCTCGCTGCGGCACAGCCGATCGGATGCGCCACCGACCTCTGTCTGCAGCAGTTGGTATCCGGCACCGTGCTCCTGGCCCCAGTGCATCGCGGCCCGCCACAGGGCGCGGCCGTAGCCACAGCCGCGGTCCTCGGGCAGTACGCCGAAATACTGGGGCATGAGCTGGCGGGCGCCGACAGCGTCCGGCCGGATCTCCATCGGGCCGATGGCGCCCGCCACGCGGCCCTCGTGGACGGCGACGAGGACCGGGCCCACGGCTCCGGCGAGCATCTGCCGGTGCAGGAACGCGAACCCGTCCGCGGCCATCTGCGCGGCGAAGGCCGTGAAGCCGGCGCGCACCGGACCGGGGCAGTCGTCGAAGGGCAGCACCGTGCCGGGCTCGGGTTCGGGGCTCGGCATGCTGGTGAAGTCCTTGAGCTGCACGCGCGTCCCGGCGCCGTCGCATCTGGTGTGCTCCGGGCCGAGGAAGGTCACCACGCGGGCCTTGGCCGCGTCGTGGCGGGCGCACAGCTTGGCGGCCAGCTCCCCGGCCACCAGCGGGGAGTCCGGTTCGACGCCGTAGACGTGGACCTTCACGGTGCCCTTGCCGCGCCGCACCAGCGTGGGGACCAGGGTCTCCCCCGGCCGGTGCGCGATATCCTCGGCGAGCACGGTCTCAACCTTGACGTCCGACCAGCGCACGTCCTTGTCATACCGCAGGAACCGCCGCTGCTGCTCGGCCGCGCGGACCACGTCCGCGAACAGGTCCTCGGTCAGCACCGAGGGATGGAGGGCCCAGCGTCGGCACGTACGGCACCGTCAGTACAGGCCGCAGCCATTCCCAGCGGAAGAGCATGGGTCGCACCTTACTTCTCGGGGGCAGGAGGCGCGGGCCCGGCAGCCTCACCGCTGCCGGGCCCGTCCCCATGTCCGGCCATCACACCGTGGCGGCCACGGGTGCGTCGACCAGGACCGTGCCCAGCAGGATCGCCAGGTCCGCCGCTGACGGACGCCGGTAGTCAGGCTGGGACATCACGTGACTGAGCACGTGCTGGGCGGCAGGCCACGCCGTCGCCGGCCGGACCGGGATCCCGCGGGCGGCGATCGCGTGCCGCAGTCCTGCGGCGTCCAGGGCGCGCGGGTCGACGTCGGCCTCCTCGTAGGAGAGCGGCCACTCGTCGGCGATCGCCCACCACAGGCTCGCCGCCAGTGTGTACACCTCGTCCGTGGACGTGACGACCACGGGCCGGTGACCGCGGTGGACCTTCCACGCCAACTCGGGGGCGAGGAGGTGGGGCAGGCCTCCGCGGAACAGGTTGGACGGGCCGAGGGTGAGCGGGTGCCACGCCCAGGAGCAGTCCAGGAACCGCACGCCGGCGGGGGTGTGCACCATGTGGTCGGGCTGGATGTCGCCGTGCACCCACCCGGCCGCGTGGAGGGCGGCCACCGCCTCGCACACGGCGACCATGGCGTCCCGGGCGGCGGCCAGGTCGGCGGTGCCGTCGCGGACGCCGGCGAGGAGCTGCCTGGTCGACGGGCCCTCGTGCCAGTCCGTGAGCATCCACGCCCCGCCCGGGCTGCGGCCGTGTGCCCGCACCGCGGAGCCGCCGAGGATGCCGGCGACCGCGGTGGTCTCGCGGAGCACGATGACCGTGCCTTCGACGCCGGCGCCGTACTTCACCGCGGCGGTCCGGAGCGGGCCGGTGGCCTTCCATACTGCGCAGGCGCGCCGGTCGGTGACCGGCTCTAGCACGGTTCCGTCGCCGCATGTCGCGTCTGCTGCGATACGCGCCTCAAGGGGGATCGGTGGTGTCGTCATGTCTCTTCCGTCTCGTGAGGTGCCCTAGGGTGTGGGGAGTCCCGGCACGCCCATCGGCCGGGACTTCGCGCTTTCCTGGGCGGGAGTGATCATGGGGTACGTCCGACTGCTGCGCCGCCGCCGCGTCTTGGCCCTGTGGGGCGCACAGGCGCTGTCGGTGTTCGGTGACCGCCTGTACGCCATGGCGATCATGTGGCTCGCGTGGGAGAAGTCCGGCGCCGCTGCGATGGGCCTGGTCGCGGTCGCCGAATCGGTGCCGTACATCGTGATGGGCACCGTCGGCCGCCGGCTGATGGACCGCTTCGCGTCGCTGCGGGCCCTCGCCGCGGTAGACGCCTCCCGGATCGTGCTCGTCGCCCTGCTGCCCGTCGCCTGGGGCGTGTTCGGCCTGCCGGGCATGCTCGTCCTGGCCGTCGCCGTCGGCGCCGCGGGGGCGCTGTTCGATCCCAACCTCGGGGCGCTCGTCCCCGACCTGGTCCGCCCCAGCGAAGTGCAGGCGGTGTACGGGCTGATGGACCTCACCGGCCGCGTCGCCCGCATCGCCGGACCCGGCACAGCCGGCGTCCTCCTCGCGGTGATGCCGCAGAGCGCGCTGTTCTGGCTGGACGCCGCGACGTTCGCCGTCTCCGCCGCGGTGCTCGCCCGCCTCGGCCGGGGCGCCCACAGGACGGCCCCGACCGGGAAGCGCCCGGCCGCGCCCGAGACGCTCGGGGTGCGCGTCCTGGCGAAGTCGCACCCGGCGACCGGCGCAGCGATCGGCGTGCACGGCGCGGCGATCTTCGCCCAGGCCGTCGCCCTGGCGCTGCCCGCACTGCTCGCGACGATGGGCGCGGGGGCCGGGGCGTACGGGCTGATCCTGGCGACGACCGGCGCCGGCGCCCTGGTCGGGAACCTCGTCGCCGGGCACGTCCGGCTCCCGGCCCGGCTCCCTGCCGCGTACTGCGCGGTGTGGGCAGCCGCCGGGCTGCTCCTCGCCCTCAACGGCCTCGCCTCGAACCTGCCGGTGCTGCTGGCCGTCGCCGCCGCGTCGGGGTTCGTGGCCCCGTTCTGCGGCGTCACCCTGCAAACGCACCTCGCGGGGTTCCCGGCCGGCCCGCGGCGCCGCCTGATGTCGCTGGACCTCACGGTGATCCGCACCGCCGGGACAGCGTCGATGCTGGTCGTCCCCGCGGTCGCGGCGGGCTCCCCCGCGGCCGGGTTCCTCGCCGGCGGCCTGGGCACCGTGGCCGTCGCCGGCGTCGGCGCGGCAGCCGCGTGGTGGTGGACGCGCGACGAGGGCCTGCGCGTGCCGCAGCCCGAGCGCGAGATGTCGCAGGGCTGACGCCCCCTCATCCGGTTCCTCCCCTCCACAATGCGGAAGGCCGGGCCCGCACCTCCTCCCCCCAAGGGAGGCCGCGGCGGACCCGGCCGCTCACCCCTGCGTCAGCCCGTCAGCCGCTCAGGCGACGAGGCTCCAGTGGGTGACCTCGATGTCGTCCAGCGGGATCCCGAGCCCCTGGTAGATGCGCTGGTGCATCGCGCCGAACCACGCCTCGCGGCGGTCCTCGAAGAACTCCGCGTCGTACCAGGCGACGCCGAGGATCACGGTGCCGCCGCCGTTGGGGTTGTCCTGCTCGGCCTCGAAGTACGTGGACTGCCAGTCCCAGAGCATCAGCTCCTCCGGGCGCTCCCGCAGCCGCTTGTCGGACTCGGCCAGGGCCTCGATGCACCGGCGGGCCGTGACCTCGTCCGGGCAGTAGTAGGTGCACTCGCTGCGGAACAGCGGCTTCTTCCCGGCGCGACGCTCGACGTCGTTGTCCTCGCCGGTCAGCACGCGGACCCGGGTGGGCGCGTTCTGGTCCAGGAACTGTTGGGTGATCGTGGACAAGGTGGTGCTCCTTCCTTCGGTGGGGGGGGTTACCAGCCCGTGCCGCAGATCGGGGCCAGGCTGGGGCTTGATCCGTCGCGCATGTGGCAGCCGCCGGGCGCGACGTAGCGGATGTTCAGGCCGACGCGGGCGCCGGTCCCGGTGTTGGAGTGCGAGCAGTGCAGCAGCCGGGTGTCCATCAGGACCCCGCTCCCGGCCCGTACCGGCACGGCGACCTGGGTCACGGAGTCGTCGACCCGGACGCCCAGGGCACGGCCGCGCCGGGCGCCGCTGGCGGCCTCGGTCTCGTACGGCAGATAGCCGGTGCGCTGGGACTCGGGCACGACGTGCAGGCAGCCGGTGGTCTCGTCGGCGTCGGTCAGCGCGACCCACGCGGCCACGGCCCGGTACGGGTCCAGC
Organism: Streptomyces sp. PA03-5A; assembly: GCF_033792725.1. NCBI lineage: Bacteria > Bacillati > Actinomycetota > Actinomycetes > Kitasatosporales > Streptomycetaceae > Streptomyces > Streptomyces sp. PA03-5A. Next base: position 89,469 of record NZ_JARAVL010000034.1, read on the forward strand.
TCCAGGCGGTTGTTGATGCCGTCCTGGTGCCACGGCACCTCGAAGTCCCGGCCGGGCCACTTGATGACGAGGAACGTGTTCTCGACCGCGACGTCTGGGCCGATGACTCCTTGGACGGCGGCCACCATCCGCGGGGCGCTGACGATGGCCTGCGCCCACTCTTCGGTCAGGTGCGGGTTCCGCACGATCTCCTGGGCCTCGGCCCGGTGGGCGGCGATGAGCTCGGCGGCGCGGGCGCGGGCCGCGGCCGGCGTGGTCCAGTCGTGGACGTGGCGGTATCCGGCGGCGGACACCAGGCCGGCGGCGTAGGCGGTGGTCGTCATCGGGCCGCCTCCGCCCGCATGGCACGTCCGCACTTCACCAGGTTCGCGACCTCGCCGGGAACGCACAGGTCGCCCGGGGAGTCCATCGGCACCGCCCAGCGGGAGCGGCCCGGACGGTGCTCGGTGCGCTCAGGGCTGGGAACGCCCAGGCATGAGGCGCGGCCCAGGCACAGAGTGTCGGCGACGTTCCACCGCAGGGCGGTGCTGGCGGGCACCAGTGCGTAGTACCGCTGGCTGACCGGGTCGACGATGACCGGGCCGCCGCCGAGGACGCTCGTCAGGTAGGAGCTGACGGCCTGCGGGTCGCTGGTCTCGGCGGCGGCGTGCACGAGGTCGGCCGGGATGCGGACGGCGGAGAACAGCGTCCCGCATTCCAGGAGGGTGAACCCGCGTTCTGCCCACTCCTCTCGGGCCTGCTGCGGGTTGAGGGCGGCGGCCTGGAGCCAGTGCCCGACCGCGGTCCGCCGGTCCTGGCCGGTGACGACAACGGCGGTCACCGTACGACCTCCGGCCCCCGGAACACGGCCTCGGCGGACGCGGCCAGTGCAGCGCGGAGCGTGCTCAGCAGGCCCTCGCCCTCGATGCGCGACAGGACGAGGTCCACGTCGCCCTGGTGCTCGTCGACGGAGAACAGCGACAGCGGGACGCGGATCTCGCCGGTGCCCGGGTCGCTGACCGGGTCGGCTGCTCGCCGCGGTGAGGCGTGCCAGGTTGCTGGGCGAAGCACAGTGGACCCCTGAGGTGTAGACGCTGCGTACCGGGAGCGTCACCGTATGAGGTCGCCAAGGGGGCAAGGGGGACAGACTGTCCCACGTACACAGGGGGTCCCCCTTGCTGACGGGTCGTCGGGTGGGGGGCAGCACTGTGCCCCCGGACGTCGTCCAGGGGCACGGGTGTTGCTGGTGGTCAGGCGGTGTTGATTCCGACCGCTTCCGCGAGGCGGCCGGCCTCGGGCCGCAGGGCGCGCGGGGCCTTGCGCCACAAGTCGGCCGCGACGACGCGGGCTGACGGGGTGTACGCGACGGTCTCGGCGCCGATGGAGTGGGCCAGCTTCATGACGTGCAGGGCGGCCGTGCGGTCGCCGCGCTGGAGGTGGCCCCGGGCGACCTCTACCCACAGCCGGGCCCGGCGCTCCCGCGACGGCATCACGTCGGGGTCGATGTCGTCCGCCAGACCCAACGCCTTCTGTGCCTTGCGCAAGTCGGTCGCCACGGACACCTCGTGGAAGTCCACGTTCGCGCGGCCGAACACGGTCGACGGGTGAACGTACGCGGCCGGGAGGGACTTGGCTACCTGGTTCCCCTTGTCCCAGTACCGCCAGGCGTCGCCCTCGTTGCCCTCGCGGGCGTGGGTGACGGCGGCGTGGAGCTGGAGCGCGCCGTAGATGCCGCGCCAGTCCTCCGGGGCGGTCTCCAGGTGGGGGCGGATCAGGTCCGCCGCCTCGATGACCACGCGCAACGCCTCCTCGGCGTAGCTGGTCTCGCGCAGGATGTTGCCCAGGTTCCAGGCGGCTGCCGCTATGGCGGCGGGCTGGTCGGCCTCCTGTGCCGCGGCCATGGCCCGGTCCGCGACGACCCACGCGAGTTCGGACGGCGCGATGTACGCGGTGGCCTGGCCGGTAAGGCGGTAGGTGTCGGACAGGGCGACGAGGGCGAACCTGCGGTCCGTGCCGCCCAGGGCCCGGACGGCGGCCTCGGCGTCGCGGATGAGGTCGGGCAGTAGCGCGCCCACTTCGGTGCGGTTGTGGTCCGAGGAGTGCCACAGCCGCCACGTCTGGTCGACCCGGCCTTGCAGGGTGCTCGTGTCCAGAGACGCCAGTCCGCCGGCGGGGGCTGGGGTCAGGGAGCGGTTCATGACCGCGCCCCAGATCCCGGGGAGGCCCGGGTGGTTGAGCCTGCCCAGGGGCACGGGCTGGACGACGTCGGCGCCGCCGCCGGTGAGGGCGGACAGGTCCGTGACCTGGAGCGCGGCGGCCAGGCGCATCAGCAGCGTGTGGGACCTCAGCTCACGCTCGCCGGATTCGATCTTCTTCAGCCAGTCCGGGCCGCGTCCACACAGGCCGGCCAGAACAGGGCGCGACAGCCCGCGGGACTCCCGCAACAGCCGGATGCGCTCGCCCACACTCAGCTCGTCGGAGATGTCCACGGGCGCCCCCTTTGGTCGACGTTGGCTCCTCCCGCCAGCGTACGGCCACGGGGCCCACCTCATAAGAGGGACAGTTTGGGGCTGTTGACCGGCCGGCGGGATTGAGGGTGGTGTCAGTGCCGCCCCGTATGGTGGCGGTATGTCCTCCCCCTTTCGCCCTGGCCCTTCGTCGCGCCTGCGCGCGGTCGACGTGAACGAGCTGATTCGGCGCCTGATGGACGAGCCCGCCGGCGAGCGGCGGACCCTGGAGTACCAGCGACTGTTGGGCCAGTGGGCGGAGGTGACGCGGGCTCAGGTAGTGAAGGCTGCGTGATCGGTCCACCCCTGAGGAACGGGCACGACGGCCCCGTATCTGTTAGGCGTCGCGCGCCACCAGGGCGACCGGGCGGCGTAAGGCCCAGCGCTCGGCCGGAACCAAGCCCGGTAGGCGAAGGCACTCCTCTTCGATCGAAGCTGTTAGCACTTAGCGTTTTCCAAGACCGGCGATATCCTGAGATTGGACCGCGCTATCGCGGACGCGCCCCAACGTTGCGGCCGTCAACAATCCATTTCACCCCTCAACTTCTCGGCACGGTGGACCGCATCCGAAATGATGAGACGCAGCCGCCGTCACGCGTGTGGAAGAAGTGCGGACACGCGGTTATCCATGCAGCACCCGGGCAAGCCACACAAGGGCTCCTCAGCTCGGCGGCAGAAGTCTGAGCGGCTGGAGCAAGGTAGGTCATCATGCGCAATCGGAAGATGCTCATATCTGGGGCGGTAGTCGTGCTGATGGGGATTGTTCCCGCAGCATCAGCAGCCACGACGCCGTCCGCCGCTCAAAGCGCAGCACCTACTGGGGCTGCACTCGACCTGGCGCTCCCCGCAGCAGCTATCACCAGTGTGACACTCGACGTACAAAAGAAGGGCGACTTGTGGACACTGACGGTTAAATGGAATATCAACTACTCCGCAGCGAACATCGCGGATCAAACCACATACAGGACCTACTCCGCAATATACGAACAGGACGACGTCGATGATGATCTCGTCGCGGGCGGCGGTCGCCAGATAGTGAGCCTCAAACCGCGAACGCAAGGACACAGCCTGTCACAGGCGTTCACTTTGAACGACGAAGCGCTCCACACCGAGATCGGCGACGAGGAAATTTACGCGCGGGCTTCTGCTCAAAACATGAAAACTGGGAACTGGATTGAACTGAACACCCGCCGTGTCATTTTCGATGTCTGACAGTACGTTACGGCCTTCACGCGGCAGGTAGCGCCAGGCGCTCAGGACGGGGACCAGTCGCCGTTGGCCGCGGGTGACAACCACGGCAATCCAGACGCCCCACCCGGGGTTCCACGTCGGGCGGGGCGGCGCCGGGTCCGAGAAGCCTGGGATACGGACGAAGCGGCACCTTACGAGGGATACGGGCTCCAGTGCGGCGACCTGCGGTGGAGTGCTCAGCAGCCGGGCGAAGTTCGTCATGGTGGCGAACAGCATGGTGCGGGCCCAGGTCTCCGCACGGTCCGCGCAGGAGATCCGCACGTCTTGCCCGCGCGAGCAGACCCGGACTCCGTCCTCGATGGCGTGGCGCTGCACGGGGTGGTGGCACCGGCGGCAGGTTCGGACGTGGGAGGCGCGCTCGATCTGGTGGAGCGCACGGTCGGCGAAGACGCGGGCGGCGGACGGGACGGGTGTGCGGCCTCATGGGTTACCCCGGGGCGGTGGGCGGGCGGTTAGGCCCCAGATGATGACATAGACCGTCAGATCGCTAGCGTGAGCTGCTGGTTGTCACAGATCGGCGGGCTGTCCGGTCTCAGTGGGCGCAGGCTGCATGACAGTGCAGTCGGCGCCGGCCCGGACTGATCACCCGCGCCGCGCGGTGGCATCCGGCCCGGCGTGAAACGGGCCGGCCCCACCCGGTGCGCCCGCCCCCGACGGTGGAGGCGGGCGCTCTGCGCACTGCACGGTCAGGCGAAGTCGAACGCGGTGAAGTCGGTAACGGGGACGTACCCGATGCGCTGATAGACGCTGTTGCTGGTGGGGTTGGCCAGGTCCGTGAAGAGCACGACCTCCGAGGCGCCTGCGTCCAGTGCGGCGCGGCTCACCTCGGCTGTCACCGCACACGCGTAGCCACGGCCGCGCAGGTCATCCGGGGTATAGACGGGGCCCACCCGCATCTGGCCCGCCACCATCGGAGTCACACCCGCCATGGATACCGGGGTGCCGTCCGGGAGCTCCCAGAACATGAAGCACCTGCCGCTGCCACCCTTCCCAGCCGAGGGGCCGGCGGGAGCCTCGCCAATGGCGGCGGCGAACTCCTCGTTCCATCGGCCGAGCTGCTCCCGGTCCTCGTCGCCGGCGACCCGGCCACTCCCCTCCGGGAAGGGCGCGGGTGGGGTGAGGGTGCCGAGACGGTACAGACGTCGCCGGTCGCGCACCGCCGAGGCTGCACCGGTGCGCCGCTCCCAGGCCTGGGCGAAAGCAGCGGCGGTGTCGTCGACGGCGGTGACGCCGGGGACCGGGAGGCCGAGGCGAGAGAGCCGGGCGGCGAGCAGGTCAGCGTGCTCGTGGCTGAGCGGGGTCACGTTGAGACGGCGGGGCGGGGTGCGGAAGAGGGCCGCGTGCACCTCGCCCCCGCACTCCAGTAGGCCGAAGAGGGGCGCCTCGGCGCCGGACGGGCCGGGTCCACGTGCGCGCAGGGCCTCCGTCACCGTCAGCACCAGCGTGTGGAGGGCAGGGCGCGAGTACAGGAAGTCCCGAGCCCCGGTTAGGAACTCCTCGACGTCCTCGGTGAGGTGCCAGTCATCCGCCCGCATAGTTCGTCCTCACGCTGACGTCATTTCCCCCGGAACGGCAGTGGCTCCGCCGCGACGGGGGAGAGACGGCGGAGCCAGGTCCAGTGTGTGACGGGCGATTGCGGGTGGGGGTGGGAATTGCCGAATCTCAGCCCTGGCGGGTGGCGCCGACGACGCAACGCCCGCCCCCGGAGTCGCGGGGCGTGTTCGGCCCTGGAGTCCCGCCCGCGCACGGGGCCGGGTATCACCTGCGGTCCCCGGCGCGGACGCGGACGATCTCCACCACGACCCGGATAGCGGCCAGGCGATGACCGTCCCGCCGGCGAGCGGCAGACCGCGGAGTACCAGCGACTATTAGGTCAGTGGGCTGAGTTGACCCGCGCTCGGGTTGAGCAGGCCGCCCGAGCGTTCACCTTCGGGGGAAACCGCGACACCGCCGGCATCTGTTGGGCGTCGCGGACTCCCAGAGGCCACCGGGCGGCGCACGGTCCCGCGGGGGGCCCACCGGGGTTGGTCAGAGCCGCTTGCACTTAGCGATTTCCAAGACCCGGGATATCCTAGTCTTGGACCGCGATATCGCGGACGCACCCCTCGTTGCGGCTGCCAACAATCCATTTCACCCGTCAACGTCTTGGCGCGACGAATTGGCTCACATCCAAGCCACTCAGCCCTCGAGCGCCGCCATGAGTACAGGTACGAAATCGGAATCACGGGGGTATCTCTACAACGCTCGGGGCTTACCGAGGTAGATCACCATGCACTGTCGGAAGACGCTTATAGCCGGGGCGGTAATTGTCATGCTGACGGGGGGCATCCCAGCGGCATCAGCAGCCACGCCTCCGGACACCACTGAAGGAACAGAACCCTCCGGGGCTGCAATCGACTTGGCGCTCCCCGCAGCAAAGCTCACCACTGTGGGGCTCACCGTACGGAAATCGACCGGCGAATGGTGGGAGGTGGCGGTCAATTGGAGCATTAGCTACACTGCGTCGGATGTTGCGGCGCAGAACACATACAAGACTTGGGTAGATATATGGGAGGACGACAACGTCTACGACGACCCCATCGCGAACGGCTCGTCAAAGCCGGCATTCCTCACGGCGCGAGCACAGCCGCACAACATCACGCAGAAGATTCTCGTAACCAGCGGCGCAATCGACACCGAAATAGGAGACGAGGAAGTTTACGCGAGGGCTATTGCCCAAAACCGAAAAACCGGGGCTGAGTTCGAGTTGTGGTCCTTCACCTTCGTTGTCGACGACTGACGCCCGCCCCGGAGTCGTGGGGCGGGCGTTCGGCCCTGGAGTCCCGCGCCGCACGCGGGGCCGGGTATCACCTGCGGTCCTGTCCAGCGCGGATGCGCCCGACTTCCACCACGGCCCGGATAGCGGCCAGGACGACGACCGTCCCGCCGGTGACGGCGTCCAGGATGACGAGGGTCAAGGTCGTGTTGCTGCTCACTCCCCACCGCCTCCTGTCTGGTCGTGGTCGCAGTCCGGGCACATCAGGCTCAGGCGACGGTTCGCCTGGTCGACCGCGTCGCGGAGGCTGCCGCCGTCGTTGGGGTGCAACTCGTGCACGACGCCGGCGAGCGTCTCCTCCACGCCGCTGACCCGCTCCAGTAGGCCCGGCCGGGCCGGGACGCCGGGGCGGGCCTCCTCGCCGTAGAAGTCGTCGATGAAGGTGTTCACCTTGCGGCCGAGGAGGACAGCCCAGCGGACAACCCGCCATACCACTGTGCAGAGGCCGGCCAGTGCCGCGGCCACCGCGCCCCACAGGAGGATCGCGTCGAGGAGGCCATTGCCGGTCGCGTCGATACTCACCGCGGAGCGCCCCCGATCCGTGGCGTGTGCCGGGCCTTCCAGCCGGCCGCGAAGGTGATCAGCGTCGGGACCAGGGCGAGGACGAACGGCGCCAGGCTGTCGGGCAGCGGGTCCAGGAGGCGGGCGTGGTCCTGGACCACGGCCAGGACGCCGAGGAGGCCGGTCGACGCCAGGTAGGCGCCGGCGCTCGCGGCGGTCACCTTCGTCTCGATACGGGCGTGACGGGGCATGAGGTCGTGGCCCTTTCAGGAGTGGAGGAGCTTCCAGGTCAGCGGATCCGGGTAGCCGTCGGGGTCGCTGCGGAGCTCCGCCTCGCTGCGCTGGAAATCGGCGACGTTCTGTCGCGTGTACTCGGTGAAGACGTCGCCGCGCTGGTAGCCGTCGCCGTCGTGGTGCTTGGTCCACCCGCGGCGGATGAGGCAGTCGTCCAGCTCCAGGACCGCGGGGTGCCGGTGGCCGATGTAGAACGCCGCCGCCCCGGGGAACGGCGGGACCTCGAGCGCCCCCGCCCTCGGGGGAAGGCGGAGGACCTGCCGGGGGTGGATCGTGTACGGCGGCCGCAAGCCGTTGACCGTGGCGAGGTCCTGCCATGCCAGGTCCAGGCGCCGGGCGATCGCCGAGAGGGTGTCGTTGTCCCGCACGGTGTAGGAGTTCGCCGGCGGCGGGGGCAGGGTGGCGCCCTCGGGGCGAGGAGCGCCGCGCTTCACCCACGCGTACAGGGCGTCCCCTGGGCACTCCGTGGGATAGCCGTCCTTGTGGCCGCCCAGCCACAGGCCGGCGTCGCCGCTGCGGCGCAGCCACTCGATCGCGTCCACGAGGCCGTTGAGCATGGGGTCCGTGGGGACGGTCATGCCCTTGCTGCCGAGGAGTGCGCACACGGCATAGTCCTGGCTGTTGAGCGTCGCGTTGCCGTTGGCGCCGGGCCGCTTGTGCGTCCCGCGGCCCTCGAACACCGACCCGTGCTCGCAGACCAGGGCCGTGTAGGCGATGTCGACGTAGTTCTCTTTGACGTTGGCCAGGTGCTCCGCGCGGACGGCGCGCACCATGTCGTCACACAGGCTGTGCGTGCGGCTGGTGTACGGCACCCCGAGATAGTGGATCTTCACGCCGCGGGTGCCGGCGAGGTAGTCGGCCGGCGACGTCGCCGGCGCGCCCCATGCTTCGCGAACTACGAGATCCATCACACACGCTCCGGCCAGTGCCAGGTGCCGCCCGTGGGCGGCTGCTCGTCGACCGCCAGGTGACGGCAGCCGCCGGCGGACAGGGGGTGGAAGAAGGTCCCCGTCGGGTTGTGGACGGCCAGGCCGACGCGGGTCGGGTCGGCGTCGTCGACCTCGGTGACGGTCGCGGCCCGGCAGGTGGGCGGGAACTGTTGGGTCCCGTCCTCACGGATCGGCGTGCCGTGGCTGACGTAGTGGACGGCCCGGCCGACTGACGGCCGCGGAGATTCAGGCATGGATTTCCCCTCAGGCGGCTTCGTGAATAACGAGTTTGAATTCCGCGAGATTCAACAGGCGCGGATTGGCGTCGTTATGGGTGACGCGGACAGCAACGGGCGTGTCCGGCGAGACAAAGATGCCGTGGCTTTTCGAGAAAAAGTTTTGCCCGATGGACGGCGCCCTATGGTCGGTCGCGGTGGTGTCGTTCGGGGTGGGCGAGCCAAGGCTCAGCGGGTCCCGAACATACTGATCGCGGAGTTCGCTGTATCCACCGGTGGGACTCGCCGCCTCCCACTGGAGGAGGGCGTACAGGTGGCCCCATCCGGATTTGGAAGGCCAGATGAGGCCGGACCTGTCGTCCGTGGCGTAGTCGGTGACCACGTAGCCGTCGGGCTGCACGGCCTGATGCATGCCGAATCGGTCGGACGGCTCGGCGCCCCCGAAGGGGAAGCGGACGATGCGGTACGTGGTCCCCGGCGGGATGAGCTGCGGGGTGTCCACCTTGAGAGAGCAGACCTGCACGCCTTGCGTGGACTGCGCGCGCGTGGCCAAGGGTCCTCCAACCCGGAGAGATCTTGGCCCGGCCCACAACCAGCGGCCCCCGCAGTGTAGCCGCCGGCTACTTCTTGCTCTTGGCCGTCGCCGCTGGGGCGACCGCCTCCTCCTCCAGCTCCGGTCCCGTGTAGCCGGACATCCGGCGGGCTGTGGCCTCCGGGACGCCGGCCGCGCGCAGCGCCTCGTAGTCCTCGCGGGTGCGCTGCTCGTCCTCGGCCTGGAGCTGCGCGACGTGCGCCTCGTTCGCCGCCCGCAGGGCCTCGAACACCTCGTTGTATTCGGCCTCGTCGACCAGGCGGCCGGGCTTGGTGAGGAGGGGCTCCTCCCCGGTGGTGGTCTGCACGCGGCCGGCTGACCCGTCCTCGTAGAGGATCCAGTAGGTGACCGGCTCGGCCTCGGGCTCGTCTGTGGGAATGGGGAACGTCATTGCTCTCTCCCGTTAGTGGCTGATCATCAGGCCGCGAAGAAAAACCTGAATGCGGTTGTAGGTGGCGCCTCCTGAGCCCCGGCCGAGGGTGACGGGGAAATTGACGGTGGCGCTTCCGCCCGGCGGGACATTCGTGGTGTGCAGGAAAACCTTCGTGGTCTGCACGTGGGCATCGTTGATCTGCGTCGTCCCGGTGTTCCGGGTGTAGTACATCTCGTCCGTGTCCTGGCCGTACGCGGCGCCTGCGGTGGCCGGGAGGTTGAAGTCGACGTCCAACTCCCGCTCGACCATGAGGAGTGCGGGCCGGCAGGTGTCGGGGTTCGTGAAGGTCGTCGAGAACGTGTCGACCACGTTGTCGAACCCGGCCGGGACGGCGAGGTCCGCATAGTTCCGCTGCTCGGTGAAGGAGAAGAACGAGACCTGCGCGCGGGGCTCGCCACGCAAGACGCCGTTGCTGTCACAGGTGACGACGCCGCCGAGGGTGTCGACGCTGCACGGGTACGGCCAGGCTGCGGTGGCGGCCGCCAGGGGGTCGCCGGCGGAGCCGTCGCCGGTGAGGCCGCACGCTGTCTGGACGGTGGGCTCCGGTGCCGGCGGGGCGTACAGGCCGCCGTCCCCGCCCAGGGTCAAGGTGTTGCCGGCGTCCGCCGAAAGGTCCGCGGTGATCACCCCGGTCGCGGGGTCGTAGGCGACGCCGTCCTCACCGGAGATGCAGCCGCGCACGTCGGCGCACTCGACATAGACGCCGTCCGCGCCGACGTGCAGGAGGTTCGCCCCACCACCGGGCGGCGCGGGGTCCGGGACCACCACGGCGCCGACGAGGTACGGGTCCCCGGCCGCGCCGGTGCCCGACACGGTGACGTCCACGGACGAGGAGTCCGCGGCCTGGACGACCGTCGGGTCCGCGTCGGGTACGTACAGGCCGCCGTCGCCGCCGAGGGTCAAGACGTTGCCGGCGTCCCCGGACAAGTCCGCGGTGAACTCCCCCGACAGGGGGTCGTAGGCGACGCCGCCGGTCGCGGTGAGGCACGTACGGACGCTGGCGCACTCGACGAACAGCCCGTCGGGGCCGCTCTGGAGGAGGTTCGTGCCGCCGCCGGGCGGGGCCGGGTCGAGGACCACCGCGGCGCTCATGATGTACGGGTCGGCCATGGTGCCGGTGCCGGACACCGTGGCGTCGACCGAGGGGGTGTCGGCGGCCTGGAGGACGGTCGTGGACGGGCCGGCGGCAACCACGTAGGGGGCTGAGGTGCTGCCGTTACCCGTGACGGTCACGCCCGGGCCGGCGGTGACGGTGCAGGCGCATCGCCTGCTGCTGCAACCGCAGGAAAACATGGGGGGCACTCCCTTTGGGGGTGTTGCGCCCGGCCCACAACCAGCGGCGATTGGAGTTTACGGCTAGCGGCTGATCATCAGGCCGCGGATGAAGACCTGGATGCGGTTGTAGGTGGCCGATCCGCTGCCCCTGCCCAGGGTCACGGGGAAGTTGACGGCCACGGACGCGCCCGGCGCAACGCTGCTCGTGTGAAGGAACACCTTCGTGGTCTGGGCGTGGGCGTCCGTGATCGCCGAGGTGCCGGAGTTGCGGACGTAGTACACCTCGTCCGTGTCCTGGCCGTACGCGGCGCCCGCCCCGGCGGGGAGGTTGAAGTCGACGTCACACTCCCGCTCCACGATGAGCATCGCCGGGCGGCAGGTGTCGGGGTTGGTGAAGTTCGTCGTGAACGTGTCGGCCACGACATCCAACCCGGCGGGGACCGCGAGGTTCGCATAGTCGCGGGACTCGGTGAAGGAGACGAACGACAGTTGCGCGCGCGGCTCGCTCCTGAGATTGCCGTTGGCGTCGCAGGAGACCACGCCGCCGGCGGTCTCGGCCGCGCAGGCGTACGGCCAGGTGAGGGCGTTCACCCGGGCCGGGTTGGCTCCGGAGCCGTTGCCGGTGAGGCCGCAGCCGGTGGTGATGGTGGCCGCGCCGGTCGGCACGTACAGGCCTGCCGGGCCCACCTGGAGGTTGTTGCCGACGGCCGGTGAGATCAGGGCAGCGATCACGCCGGTGGCGGGGTTGTAGGTGATGCCGTTCCCGGCCGAGATGCAGCCGCGCACGGCGGTGCAGTCGGTGCCGCCGTCGGAGCTGATGATGTACGGGTTCGCGACGCTGCCGGAACCGTCGATCGTGACACCGGGGCCGGCGGCGATCGAGCAGTTGCACGCGCCTCCGCCGCAGCCGCAGCGAGCCATAGGGGCCTCCCACATCGGGGGTTGCTCGCCCGGCCCAGAACCAGCAGCACGACGAGTCTAGCGACGGTGTCCGGACACGCCTGGACGTGTCCGGACACCCTGTCCTTGGCCTGTCCGTGCGGTCACGAGGACACGGCCGCGACCTGCGCGGACATCGTCCGGACACTGTCCTGGACGGGCGTCCGGATCTTGTCCGGACATCAGCCGTGGAGTTCGATGATCACCGCTCCCTTACCGCCGTCCGCTCCGGCCTGTGCGCCCCCGTACGAGAGGGAGCCGCCGGCGCCTCCGCCGTAGCCGCGGGGTGCGGTGCCCACGCCGTCCGATGCGCGGGCGAACCCGCCGTGCCCCATCCTCGACTCGCCGCCGGCGCCGGACAGGCCGTTGGTGCCGGACAGGCGGATGCCGCCTGCGCCTGCGCCGCCGCCGGAGATCAGTTGCCCGGTCCCGCCGAACGGGCCGGCGACACCGCTGACCGCGTCCGCGCTGGTGCCCGAACTCTGCGCCGCCGTGCCGCCGTCGCCCCCGGAGGCGATGGCGATGCCGCCGAAGGAGGAGTTCCCGCCCGCGCCGCCCGGGGAGTTGCCCGTGCCCGCCAGGCCGCCCGCCCCGACGACGATGGTCTCCGACGCCCCGAGGGAGCCGACGGCGACCAGGGCCTCCGCGTACCCGCCGCCCGCGCCACCAGGCCTGACGATGCATTGGTTCGCCGCGGCGTTCGCGCCGGCCGAGCCGCCGCCCGCGCCCTGGACCAGCACCCGCACGCGGGCCGCCCACGGGTATGAGGCCTTCGTGAAGGAGTACGTTCCGGGCTCGGTGTAGATGAGGACCTGCCGCAACCCCTGCTGGCCGGGGACGAGGCACAACTCCCCGTCCCCGTTGACCACGAAATACTCTTCGCACACGCATACGCTCGCCAAAGCTCACCCCTTGGGAGTGAAGTGAGCCCGGCCCAAAACCAGCGGCACCGAGCAGGGTAGCCCGCCTCAGGTGGCCGGGGTCGCGGTCAGGTGCACGGCCAGGCCGGCGTCCGCCGGCGTCTGCTTCGTCCCTCGCCGCTGCCACACGGCCACGACCGCGCGCTCCGCGGTGACCTCCTCCAGGGTCACGGTGAGGAGTTGCCCGCCGCCGGGCGCCACCAGGAGCGCCCCCATCACCGGGGGCGCGTCGAACGGGGCAGGGAAGTCCCAGCGTGCCCGGCCGTCTGTCGTGGTCTCCAGGACCGCCGCGGCGGCCCTCGGCGGGGGCGAGGCCGGACCAGACGGCGCGGGTGGGGCGACGGGTCCGGGCGGGGTTTCGCGGTCCGCCGCAGGGGCAGGTGCGGGCGCGCGGGTGCTGAACCTGGTCGTGGACCGTGAGCGCCGGTCCAGCTCACGCATCACCCCGACCAGCGGGCCGCCCACGACCGCCGCCCGCCGCGCGGGCGTTCCCCTCATCGCCATCAGGCCGCCTCCGCTCCACTCGCCGCTACCTGCACTTGCACGCTCTCCCCGCCAGGCGCGGTCTCGGAGCCGCCGGTCTCGGTGACCTTGAGCCCGACGATCTTGAGTCGCTGGGCGACGGTCCGGCACGTCGCGGTGCTCGTGACGTCCAGGCACCAGCCGGGCACCAGCGAGCTGACGTCGAGCGCGGTGTCCGGGCTGATCGTGACCTCTTGGGTGTCGACGAACACCGGCACGGTCAGCCCGGATCGCTGGATGGCCTGGGCCGCCGCCGTCGCCGACGCGGTGTCGGTGATGCTGCTCTGGGACACGTACCGCTCGTGCAACCCGTAGTAGTCATCCACGCCGCCGGCCTCGCCGATGACGGTGTCCGTCACCGTGCCGTCCGCCGCGGTCTGCTCCTGACCCGCGACGACGACCCTCGTGACGAGGCCCTTGCCGTCCTCGGAGACCTTGAGCCCGTCGGGGAAGTCCGCGTCCGTGAGGCGCCCGACCCGCTCGCGCCACGTCTCGGGGAGCAGCAGGATCGTGGACCCGATCGCGGTGAAGTCCAGCCCGGCCTCCGCCAGATCCTTGATGTGGTCGAGGGTCTGGCCGACGTTGCGGGTGTACGCGCGGGAGCCGGTGACGCCGGCCGCGGCGACGACCTCCACGTCGTGGCCAGGGTCGTCCGGGAAGAAGCCGTCCGCGATGAGCTCCGCGGCGATGGTGTTGAGGTCGGTGTTCTTGAAGCTGAGGTTCTGGTGAACGACCCGGTTGGCCAGCCAAGACAGCACGTCTTCAGCGAAGATCTCGACGCTGTCGACGCCCCAGTCCACGTTGGTGATCGGGCCGTCCCACACGTACCGGTCGTCCCGGTAGATCACCAGGCGGTGCCTCCACGAGCGCACGTTGCCCAGCGGCCCGCAACAGTCCCCATCCGGATTGATCACCACCCGAGCCGTGGACACGTCATCGAGCACCCTGGACCATTCCACCTCGGTCAGCACGGACCCGGTGGCGACGATGCCGCCGCCCCTGTCCACGACCCGGACCTGATGCGACCCGCACCCGGCGACCGCCATTACCGCCCCCGTCCCGACAGCCCGAGCGTCACCATCGCCCCATCCGCCGGCGGGTTGCTCACGTCAGAGGAGAGGCACACCACGTACGAGGCGCACTCGAAGAGGCGCCAGGTCGGCGGCAGCCCGTCCCGGCCGTAGACGTCCGGCGAGGACTCGCACGTCCCGCCGCACTCCACGGTGGCGCGCCCGACCTGGCCGTCCAGGGTCAGCGCCCCGCCGGCCGGGACGTAGATCACCGAATACACCGAATGCGGCGAACAGCGGCCGTTGTCGGCCACCTCGTCCGCGGTCAGCCCGACGTCGTTCGGGGACCGCTCGAAGATCTCGATGGTGAGGTTCCGCAGGTCCGCCGACCCGGCCCGCACGGTGATCATGGGGGCGTCCGCCGACCACGCCGGACGGCTGGTCAGGTCCAGCTCGTAGCACTCCCGCTCGATGGCGACCGGCAGGCAGTAACAGGTCTCGCTCGGCAGGGTCGGCGTCGGGGGCGGGGGCGGCAGGCACCGCGGGTCAGCGCACAGGGCGGTGGGGTCCGGGCACGGCGCGAACCGGCACGGGCCGGAGCAGCCGGGCCCGTCCGGCGGGTGCACGCACCAGGTGATGCACGTGTCGTCGTCATCGCCCGGCGGGGCGACCTCGAGGACGGGAGTCGTATCAGTCCACAGCCACGGCGTGGCCGCGGTGAGGACCCACTCCACGGTGATGATGTCCGCGCCGGACTGGCAGTCCCCGGTGTCGCAGCCGGTGCCGGCGCGGGCGACCACGGTCGGGCCCTCGACGAGGGCGACGCGGCGCAGCGTGCGCCGGTGCTCCGCGTTGAAGTCCTCCGGCGTCATGTCCTCGCCGGGGCAGCAGCTGTAGAGGGTGAGGCAGTCCCCATCACAGTCACCGCCGCTGCACCCTTGCAGCACCTCCCCGAGCCAGTGGAGCCCGTACTCCACGCCGCAGCATGTGGACCCGAGGATCAATGCGGTGACGGTGATGGTGCGCGGCAACGCCCGCGCGGGGCCGATGGAGCCGCCGCCGACGATGCCGCCGGTGACGGTGCGCCGCACGGGGCGGTCGTCGATCCCGGCGACCTCCAGGATCATGACGCCGGCGAACTCCGCGGACTCCGGGGCGTCCGGGTCGTACCAGGGGGCGGCGTCCTCCTCCGGGGTGGAGTACGGGGTGTCCCCGAAGTGCTCAGCCGTGACGGTGGGGCAGCCGCACGGGCCGTAGGAAGACAGCGGCGACCCGACTGTGTCCAGGTACACCCCGAGGCGCGTGTGGTTCGCCACCTCCACGCCGCCGTAAGCCATGTACCACTCGGCCGTCATCAGCTCACTCCTGCCGCGTAGGTGAGGCGGTTAAGGACGCGGTGCGCCGTCGCCTGGCCGTCGCCGGCCTCGGTGATGTGGAAGGTGTTGTGCATCACGGTCTCGGCCTTGCCGGCGCTGCCTCGGCCGCGCGCCAGGTCGCGGGCGGCGGTCTCCACCGCGGCCTGGCGGCGACGCTGGGCCGTGGTCAGCGGGATCACGTTGGCGCCGGCGCCCAGCCCGTCGAGGGAGGAGCCGACCCGGCCGGGCAGGACGTCGAACTGCCCGGACACAGCGTCGACCACGGCCCGCGCCGCCACCCGGGACGCCTTGGCGACGGTGGCGAGCCGCTTGACGAGGCCGATGTGCAGGCCCGCGCCGGTCATGTCACCGATCGCCATGAACACCCGGGACGGGGACTTGATGCGCAGGGCCGCGCGGATCGCCTTCTGCATGCTCTTGGCGATGTCGACCATGAGCTTTTCGATCGCCTTGCGCTGCCCCTGCAACCCGGCGAGGAAGCCTTTGCCCGCGTTCTTGCCGGCGTCGAACAACACGTCAGCGCCCGTGCGGCCGAGGACCGTGGACGCGTCGGTCAACTGGGTCTGGAGGCTGTTGATTCGCTTGAACGTGGCCTTGTCCGCGGTCGCCAGGACCCGGGCGAGTTCCGCGCCCTGCTCCGGGCCGAGGCCGATGATCTGCTGCAGCAGGTCCTTACGGAGCCCGCGGCGGGCCAGGGCGTTGATCCGGCTGGTGAAGTTCTTCACCTTGGACAGGGCGTCGTCCAGGCCGGCGACGATGCTGTCCGCGGTGATCGGGCCGCCCTGAGTGAGATTCTGCAGCGAGAACGACGACAGGGCGTTCGCGGTGGTGTCCGCGCCGAACTTCTGCGCCTCCGCGATCTTGGCGACCAGGGCGTCACGCTGGGCGGCGAGGGTCTGGAGCTTCTTGTTGCCGGTGGTCAGCATGGACACGAGGCGGTCGTCCACCTTGGACGCCTTCCCCTTGAAAGCATCCGTGATCTGCTTCGCGATCTTCTCGGTGGTCTGCTTGATCTGGTCGGCGGTACCGGTGAGGCCGAGGATGAACCCCTTCCCGGTGTCCTTGCCGATCTGCCGGAACACCTTGCTGGGGCTCGCGATGCCGAGGACCTGCTCCGCGGTGACAATGGCCGTGCCGACCATGTCCTGTGTCGCCCGGTCCAGGTCCCCGATGGAGCCGCGGATACCGGCGATGAGGCCGGCCGCGATCTGCCGGCCGACGTTCTCGAAGTCCTTCGCGGAGCCACCGCCGCTCAGCTTGGGCAGGCTGCTCGCGGCGAGGGTGGCGGCCTGTGCCGGCGCGGCGAGGAGGTTGAGCAGCCCGGACTTTGCCGCCAACTCCCGGGCGCGCTTCGGTTTGGTCAGTGGGATGACGACCTCGGGGCGGCTGCCCTCGCCGAGCATGGCGAACGTGGGCCCGGTGACGATGCCGCCGTTCGCCAGGCCAGGGATGAGGCCACGCACAGAAGCGGGCAGCCCGCCGGCGATCTTGCGGCGGATGGCGCCCCCGATGTCGCCGATCTTGGCGAGGATCAGCCCGGGCAGCCGGGTAAAGGCGTTCGCGATGTCGGAGACCAGTTGCCGCGCCCCGCGGATCGCCGAGGAACCCGCGCTCTTGATCTTCTCGACGAGCTTGGAGCCCAGCGAGGACAGGCCGCGTGCCAGGCGCTCGGGCAGCTCCCGGAAGAAGTTGACCACGGTCGTGCCGAAGCTCCGCGCGGCGGAGAGAGCGGAGGTGCCGGCGGACCGGAAGAACCCGGACACCCGCCCGGGCAGCGCGGACAGGAACGAGGCGATCTGCCCTGGGAGCTGGGCGAAGAACGACCCGACTTGACTGATGAAGCTGGACACCGCGGAGACGACGGTGGTGAAAGCCGTGGTGAAAAAGCTCAGCAGGGTGGAGCCGAGCGACGCCAGGGCCTGCACGATCAGCCCTGGCAGCCGCGTGAAGATGAAGATCAGCGCGGCGATGCCGGTGAGGATCGCGATGCCCAGGCCGGCGATTGCGTTGATGAAGAGGTCGAGGAGCAGGCCGGGCAGAGCGGCCAGGCCGGCGACGATCCGACTGGGGAGTTGGGTGAAGAAGTCGACCACGGCGGTGAAGCCGGTTGACACGGCCTCGGTCACCGTGGTCCACAGGCCGGAGAAGAACGATCCGATCTTCTCGGGCAGGCTGGTCAGGGCGTCGAGGATGCCCGAGCCCAGGTCGGAGAAGGACCGGATCGTGCCGGTGAAGAACTCGCGCGCCTTCGTCTGGACCGTCGTCACGATGCCCACGAGCCCGGTGAGGGCGTCGACCAGGCCTTGCAGGAGGGGGAACGTGGTCTTGGACGCCACGAACTGCGAGATGGTCGTGAACAGGCGGAGCAGCGGCGGCAGGATCGGCACGACTGCGGCCAGCGCCAAGACGAAGTTCGCCGACAGGTCGGCGATCATGTCGACGAGCTGGGGCAGCATCGGCAGCAGTGGCTCGATGGCCATGACGACGAGGTTGACCAGCTCCGGGATCAGCGGAGTGACCGCCTCGGCGAGCGCGATCCAGGCCGGGACCATCTTGCCGGCGATCTGCGGAATCAGTTCCAGGATCGGCGGCAGGAGGCGCGTCAGGGCGTCACCGAGGCTCTTGCCGAGGACTTCCGCGACGGGGCCCAGGGCCGCTCCGAGGGTCGTGAACGCGGCGGCGACCTGCGGCAGGACGGGCAGGAGCGCGGCCACGAGGGCGTCGATGATCGGCGACAGGACGGCGGTCACGGCGTCCAGCGCAGGGGCGAGGATGGCCGCCAAGGTGGCGGCGATCTCGCCCGCCAGGGGCAGCAGTGGGGCCAGTGCTGACACGGCACGACCGATGGCCTCGCCCAGTGGGGCCAGGGAGGGGCCCAGCCGGCCGAGCCCGTCGGCGAGGGCCTGGCCGACGGTGGCCAGGGAGGGGGCGATCGCGGCCAGGGCAGGACCGAGGGCGTTGACCAGGTTGACGATCGCCGGACCGAGTGCGGTAAAGATCGGCTGCAAGGCCGGCGCGATGGCACCGACCTGGGTCAGGACCGCGGTCAGGATCGGGCCGAGCTGGGCGCCGATGGTGGCCAGCGTCGAGAAGATGTTGCCGATCGCCTCTTGGCCCTGGGCGCTGTTGGCGAACTCCGCGAACGTCGCCGTGATGCGCTGGAGGTTGCCGAGGAACCCGGCGCCGTCGGCGTTGGCGGCCTGGAACACCCCGGACAAGATCGAGCCGACGTTGCCGAGGACGTCGCCGAGCTGACGGAACGTGGCGAGCGCGGTGTCCACCCACGCCACGGCCTGCCCGTTGTCGGCGATGCGGGTGAGGAAGTCCCCGAAGCGTTGGCCGAGGCTGCCGATGCTCGCGCCGAGGCGCGCCCCGAAAGCGGTGGACACCGACGAGGCGACGTTGAGGAAGCCCTGTGCCAGGGGGGTTACCGCGTGCTGCAGACCCTCCACGGCGTCGGAGGTGCCGGACAGGATGCCCCGCAGGGACCCGAACGCCTCCCGCGTCTGGAGGAACTTCAGCCCCTCGGACGCGGCCTGGCCGAACCCCGCGGCGATGCCCTCAAGCCCGGACCGCAGGGGCAACAGGTTCTTGATCGCCCCGGAGATGTCGCCGGAGAACTGGGAGAAGAACCGCTGCTGTACGGCCTGCTGGACTGCCTTGAGTTCCGGGGCGAACTCCTTGACCGCCAACACGGCCTTACGGGCGGCCGGTGACAGCTTCTCCAACGCCTCGGCGAACTTGGCCGCGTCGCCGCTGAAAGCCGCGCCGAGGGCGTCGCCGACGCCGACCACGGCCAGGCGCAGCGTGCCCATGGCGGCCTGCGCGCCGGCGAGCACGGCAGGGAGGGCGGCGATGATGCCGACCGTGGGGGCGAGGGCGGCCCCCAGCCCAACCACGCTGGTCGTGGTGCTCGCCGCGGCAATGCCGATGGCGCCGAACCCGAGGAGCCCCGTCAGGCTCTTGCCGACCGTCCCGGCGATCTTGCCCAGGCCGGACAAGGCCTTGCGGAACCGGTTGTTGTCGACATTCGTGTCGACGTCGACCTCGACGGACGGCGGGTTGTGAGCGCGGATCCGGGCGTCGAAGCCGTCCATGTCCGGGACGACCCGGATCGAGACCTCTTGCCCGGCCAGGTGGGCGCGGATGGCCTCCACGAACCCGGTGAGGTCCGGGGCCACGGGCAGGTTGATGCTGTCCAGCGACCGCAGGCCGGTAAGGAGGCCGGCGTCGAACCGGGACAGGTCCGGCTGCACCTGGACGTGCAGCTCCTCGCCCGCCAGGTGGGCGCGCAGCCGCTCGGTGAACCCGGTCAGGTCCGGCTCTACCGGGACGCTGATGCTGCCCAGGTCCCGCAGGCCGGTCAGGAGCGCCGACTCGAACCGGCGGAGGTCCGGCTCGACGCTGACAGAGACGGAGGCCGCGGCCATGCCGCGCTCCACGTTGCGGCGGATCAGGTCGCCGGCGTCGCGGGTCGCGCGGTCCAGTGCCCGCCGGATACGGAGCCCGAGGACCCGGGCGTCGTCGACCGCCTCGGCGTCGTTGAACTCGATGGTGATGCGCGCTGAGCCGTAGTCCTCGACGTCGTCGGCCACCGGGCAACCTCACAGATCGTGATGGTTGCCCGGCCCAAAACCAGCGGCGCGACCAGACTAGCCGGTGCCGCCCCTGGTCATCTGTGCGTCCTGTGCGGCCATCTGCGCCATGAGCGCCCGCGCGTCACCCATGCGCATCGCCCCCGGCCCGGGCACGGCACGCTGCCCGTCCTCGCTCCGCCGGCGCCGTTTCCCTCCGGGTGGGGCGTACAGGCGGGCGCGGTTGCGGGCCCGCTCGGCGTCATCCTCCGCGGCGTTGTCCATGGACGCCTCGGCGGCGGCGAGGAGCTGCCTCAGCGTCCACGTGCGGCAGTCGACGCCCTGGAGGAGGAGACCCCCGTCCCACGCCTCCCAGCCCTCGGCGACGGCGTCGCAGAGTCGGATGATGACGTGGTAGGGCGCTCGGCAGCACCCCCGCCGTAAAGCTCGACGACCCACTCCAGGAGCTGCACCAGGACGCGGTCCGGGAGCTGGAACGCGTCGACCACCCGCGCGCCGCCGTCCTCGACGCCGTCGGCGTACTCCTCGGCCTCGGTGCGGTCCGCGAACGCCTCCAGCACCTTGCCGTCCTTGACGACGTGGAGGCGGGTGAAGAACTCCGCGGACTCCGGCATCATCACGCGGGCCAGGAACGCGCGCATCGCCCGCGCGGCGCCGCGGAGCTTCTCCGGGTCGATGCCGTCCGGGTCCTCCAGGTCGATGCCGGTCGCAGCCTTCTGCGCCTGGACGAGTTCGGTGTAGGCGTCCATGAACTCATCGCCCATGACCTCGGGCTGGAACTTGAGCTCGGTGCCGCCGACGTCGGCGACGTGGGGGGTGGTGTGCAGCGCAAACGTCTTCTTCACGGGTGTGCCCTTCGTCCTCCCGCGTGGTCGCCCGGCCCAAAACCAGCAGCGCAGGAGGAAGGGTAGCCGCACCGGGCACAACGCCTGATAAGCGCTGATCTACCTCAAATCAGGGTGGACCACCCGAGGCCGGCGGAACAGTGCCGGCATGAGCATCTTCCGCCGCCGCAAGCCGGCCACCCCGCCCCGCTCCTCGTCCTCGTCGACCACCGCCGCGCCGGCCGCGCCCGCCGCCTCCTTCGGCTCCACGCCGTACACCGACCCGGGCCCCGTCCACTACGGCGGGCACCACGACTCGGGATCCTCGTCCTCGGGGTGCGACTCCACGTCGGGGTCGGCGTCCACAGGCTGTGACTCCAGCAGCTACTAACTGATCGTTTCAGAATGAGATCGGCGTGTCGGCTGGCAGTCAATGATCTTCATCGGCAGGGTCTGCGGAGTGTCCGATGATCTTGTCCCTGATGAC
>NZ_JARAVL010000035.1:0-102173 GCF_033792725.1 Streptomyces sp. PA03-5A
TCAGGGACAAGATCATCGGACACTCCGCAGACCCTGCCGATGAAGATCATTGACTGCCAGCCGACACGCCGATCTCATTCTGAAACGATCAGTTAGTAGTCGGCTCCGGAAGTCCTTCGGGGGTTGACTCCGGGATTGGTCGGGTGCCTGGTGTCCAGCCAGATGTCCGGGGTGGCGAGCTGGAGGCCGCAGGCACAGTCCAGGGCGTCCTCGGGGGTGCCGGCGAAGGTGCCGGTGGGCAGGAGGGTGTCCTCGTACTTGTCGGTGCTGGCGAGGTAAAGGGCGAGGTCCCAGGTGGTGGCGGATCGGCCGTAGCGCAGGCGCGTCAGTTTGATGCCGCCGCCGACGGCGAGTTCGCCGTCCACATGTTCCTCAGATCCTTGTTCCGATGCTGCGCGCGTTTTCGCCGTCGTATCCGTTGACACCGGTCAGCCGGAGACCTAGGTTGCGCCATACCGACCGGTTGGTACCCCGAGTGTCCCGCCCATGTCTCTGCATCCCTGGAAGGACTGGCACATGAAGGCAGCACGATTCGCGTGGCGGCGACTTGAGCCTCTCCATGGCATGGTCTACTTCGTTCCCGAGGCCAGGAACCGGTACACAGAACTGGGACTCCAGGGCAGGGCAGGATATTTCGCCTCCCGTGGTGCGGCTCTCGGCCGCGCCTCGGCGGAGCTGGTCATCGCGACCTTCTACAACTTCTGCCCGGATGTCGTACGGGGGGCGCTACCGGCCGCCTGGGACGCGGTCACCCCCGAGCAGATGTTGGCCGCCCGGCTCGCCGGCGCGGGCGAGGCCTTGCGCCGGGCCAAGATCCATGAGCTTCCGGGGCTGGACGAAATCATCGGCCTTGCGCGGCGGGCAGCCGAGGCGGCGTGCGAACACCCGCAGGGACGCCCGCTGTTCGCCGCTCATGCCGCCCTGCCCTGGCCGGACGAGCCGATCCTGCAGTTGTGGCACGCCCAGACGCTGTTGCGGGAGTTCCGTGGCGACGGCCATATAGCGGCGCTACTCACCGAGGGTGTAGGGCCCCTGGAGGCCCTGGTGCTGCACGGTGCCAGCGGCCTGGTTCCCGCCGCCGCGCTCAAGCTCAGCCGCGCCTGGCCGGAGGAGCAGTGGGCCGCCACCGAGGAACGCCTACACGAGCGTGGTCTCCTCGACGGGGATGTCCTCAGCATCGAAGGCAGTGCCCTGCGTCAGCACATCGAGAACCGCACCGATGCCCTGGCCCTGCCCGCCTACGGCGTCCTGGGCGAAGAGGGCTGTGAGCGTCTGGCCGAACTCGCCGACACTTTCGGCCGTGCCGTCACCGACGCTGGCCTTCTCGACCGCTCCGGCTTCCTGGCTGCGCTGCGCGCTTCCGCCTGAGCAACACCTCCGTTCGCCCAAGTCCTCCCTCGCCCAGAAGCTCACGGCACGTGCCCGCACGGCCTGGACTCAGCCGGTCGCCGTGCACGTCCGCCACCGAGGCCAGTCCGCCTATGTGGACGGCAAACTGGCCTACGGCGACAGCATCGAACTGATGCGCCTGCGCCACGGCCGATCCGCCACCACCTGGGGCTTCGCCCTCTACCTCGCCAACACCGACAAGTACGAGGACACCCTCCTGCCCACCAGCAGCTTCGCCGACGGCCCCGAAGGTGCCCTGGACTACGCTTGCGGCCTCTACCTCGCCACCCCGGACAGCTGACCAAACCCCGGACACGACACCGGCTTTGGAGTCAACCCCCGAAGGACTTCCGGCGCCGACCACTTAGCGTCCCTGCCCAGGCACGACGGGCAACCCGTTGTGCAGACCTCAGCCGAGATTCACTCGCCGCGGTCTATGCCGATCTCGTACGCGATCTCCCAGCGGACGTCAGGCACCACAAGGTCGGCCGTCTCCACAGGCCGACCGTCGCCGTCGTAGTACGTGCGCCCGATCCGCATCAGCAGGTCTCCGACGCTAATCCCCAGCAGGTTGGCCGCTTCCTGCGTAGCCCGCCCCGGCCCCGGCACCTCGACGGCGGTGTCGACGGCGACGCCGATGGTCCGCATGCGCATCTCCCGCGCCGGCAAGGGGACCCATCTCCGGCTGCACAATGGGCGTGCCGTCCGTGATGGCCGTCGGCTCCCACGACGTCGACAGTTGCACCGGCTGGCCGTCAGCCATGAACTCGTCCGTCGTGCGCACGCAGTGATCCCCGGGCTGAATGGGGAGGCGCTGCGCGACGTCCTCTGGAGCGGCCGCACCAGCCACAGCAGGTTTCTCCTCAGCACCCCCGCCGTCTGGCCACCCTCCGCTGGCATGGCGCCGAAAGGCATACGTAGGTCGTGCCGAAACGGCCGCAACTGGAAACGGTGTCGAGGTGCCCACTGGCCATTTTACGGCTCGAGAGCAGGACGCGAAGGGACTGAAGGTTGTCCTGTTCCCCCGTTCTCCGCGGCCGACGGCCGTCGGCCGCGGAGAAACGGCTCGGTCCGTGGGTAAGTCCTCCTCGGATCAGTCCCGGCTGGCCCCTTCGGGCCACACGATCTGTACGGGGACGCCGACACGGCGCGCGTAGGCGACGACGTCAGCGGTGCCGCCGTATCCACGGGCTGGCTGCCCGTCCCACACGGCGATCAGCTGGTCGGCGAGCCCCACGACGATCTCGCTGCCCGCCTGGTGAGCCTGCGAGGTGGACTCGCGCATCCCGGTGTGGTGGACGTCGGCGGCGCGGGCCATCAGCTCGTCGTACACCGGGTAGTGCCAGTCGGGCAGGCTCTCGCGGTACTCGGCGGCAGGGATGACCACTTCGAGGCGGCCGCCGTGCTGGAGAACGGCCTGCGCGAACCAGGCGTCGGGGCCGTCTGCGATGCAGCTGATCCCCACCAGGTCCTCCGCCGCGGTGGCGTCGACCAGCTTGGCGAGTTCGGCACGGACTTGGGCCTCGACCGCCGGCGACAGCCCCCGATGGCCCGTGATGCCCAGGCGCATGCTGGCTTCCCCCTTACAGGTAGGTGTCGTGCAGCAGGGTGTCGAAGTCGCGCACGATACCGGGCGGTGTCTGCGAGGTATAGGAGCGGCGGAAGGCACGGGCGCGCTCGACGACGCGCCCGGACTTGAGCCGCACTCCGTCGTGGACGGCCCGGGTCGCCAGCGCGAACGCGGAGTCGACGCGGCCGGTGGACAGGTGGCCGGTGGCGACGTCGAGGGTCAGAAGTGCGCGCTGCTTCTCGTGGCCGGACGACAGGGCGGTGGTGATCTCCTGCGAGGACAGGACCCAGCGGGACCGGCCGAGGCGCGCCCCGCACACGACGCGGCAGGAAGCCACCTTCCGCTCGTCGAAGGAGAACACCCACGGCCACGGCGGCGGGTCCTCGCGCGGCACGCGCGCGGTGTGCTGCTCACAGGAGCGCAGGGCGCGCTCGGTGGCGCGATCCTCGCCGGCGGTGGCGTGGGCGACGGCCTCAATGGAGGCGAGCCAGGCGGCAGCGATGGCCGGAAGGTCGGGGCCAAGCTGGCGGCGCGCTCGGGCGATCAGGCGCAAGCCCTCGGCGGTGTTGCCCGCTTCCACCTCGAATTGGGCGAGGCTGCCGGTCTGGTAGGCGCCGAGCAGGGAGTCCCCGGCGGTGCGGGCGGCCTTGATGGCCGAGCCGTACCAGGTGCGGGCGGAGCCGTGGTCGGCCATGTCCCAGGCGAGCCAGCCGACCAGGGAGGCGGCTTCGGAGCCGACGGCGGCCATGCGGGCCTTGTGGGAGGCGTCCGGGGCCTGGGAGGCGACGCGCTGGATGAGGCGCAGGTGGGCTTGTGCGGCGTCGGCGAGGTCGCGTGAGCCGACGGTGGCGTCCAGGCGGCGGAAGGCGGTTGTGGCGACACGTAGGGCGGCTGCCTGGCCGCTGTCCCATTCGGGGCGGGCCGGGATGTGGGCTATGGCTGGCGTCGCTGCAACTGCGGCGACCCCGGCGAGGAATTCTCGGCGTTCCACCGTGCTGTTCCCGTTCCGGTCGTAGTCGGCGAGACCGACCAGGTTCGGAGGGATGCCGAGGTGGCTGGCCGCGCTCGCCAGGAGGCTCATGTTGTAGGTGCCGACGCCGCGGTCTTCGAGGCGTGACATGGCCGACTGAGACAGGCCGCAGGCCTCCCCGAGCTGGCGCTGGGTCAGGCCTAAAGCCTTGCGAGTCAGTTTGATGACGCGGCCGTAGTCGCCGCCTCGTGCGGCGTCCCGGACTTGCTTGTTGCCGGCCCCGTCCATGCGTTCCCCTCCCACGCTACGTACCGTCGCTCAGCATCTACCCGCCTCGTATGCGATGGGTGCATATCGGCATGCGCTGCCTGCATCGGAGATGGCGGCGGCCGTGACGGGCCGCTTTTCTACAGTCAGTGTCCGACACGACGTCAGGTCGGCGCTGACCTCTTGGAAAACCCGACCGGGGCGATGGTGCCCTTTGAAGGGGGAGCGGAGCCGTGATGACGACGCACGGGACCTCGCAGCGGTGGCAGATGTGGTTCACGCCGTTTCCCAAGACGGTGTACATCGCCCGCAGACAGGTGGGGCGGGTTCTCGCCGGCTGGGATGTCCCCGAGAGTGCGATGGACACCGCGGTGCTGATCGCCAGCGAGCTGGTCACCAACGCGATCCGGCACTGCGACACCCGGCACCTGGTGCACGTCCACGTATCGGACGATGGCGCCCAGTTGCTGCTGGAGGTGTCCGACCCTAGCCGCCAGCATCCCCGCCCTGTGATCGCGTCGAGCGATGCCGAGAGCGGGCGGGGGCTGATGCTCGTACGGGCGGCCGCAGCCGACTTTGGGGTCCGTGACCGCGATCCGGTCGGCAAGACCGTGTGGGCGACTATCGCCCGGCAGCCCGCCCTGTGAAGCCCCGGCCCGGCGGAGTCCCCCGTCGCACTGCCGGGCCGGTTCCCCTCCCGTTCCTCGCGTCGATGTCGAAGGTGGTTCTCTGCAGTGACCGTTGAGGCTGGCGAGCAGCTCCCGTTCCATGTGGCGTTCGAGCCGGAGCGCGGCCAGCTCGTCGTGATGGTGACGGTCGGCGTCCCGCCGAGGCAGCAGCTGGGACCGTCTCGGCGATGAGGCGTCCCGCGTGCCCCTTCAGCTGCGGGTGCGGGAGGCCGGCGGGTGGTGCGCGAACGTCGGCGGTGCCACGACAGGCACGACATCGCGACCGGCACACGGCGCAGCATCCGAGCGGTGAATCGGAGTGCCCGCAGCGACCACGCCACGGCGCCGACCCCATGGTTCCTCCCCGTTCGTCGGGGAGGACTCCCCCGCCCCGACAGGGGCGCACGGCTCGTACCAGGCGGGCCGTGATCCCGCCGCGCGCGCTGGCGAGCCTGCCCGGATCATCACCCGGCGCGCGTGGCGGGCCCATCTAATCCACGACCTTGGAAGACACCGTGTTCCTTGATGTTCTTCGGCTTCCGACCGGAGCCTTGCTGCCGTCCGTCCGGCCTGACCTGCGCGCCGCCGGTGGGTGTGCCACGGACGAATCCGGACTCGGTCGCCTATTCGGCGGCATCCGTGTGCTGCGGCGACGGCCCGGGCCGCTGTCACCTCAGCGGCGGCGCGCACGCTGGGGTGCGGGAGCGGGGTCCGGGAGGGGCGCGAGATTGCGTGCCGCCGGCCTCCGCGCCCGGAAGCCCGCTGGAGGCCCGCGACCCGGCATCTGGGGAGGGGCGGGAGCTTATGCGGCGTGACACGAGCCCGGGTCCGCTGCGGCGGGCGTGGACGGTGGAGGTCCGGCTCATGGGTGCGGGGGCGGTCATGACGTGCGAGGAATGCGGCCGGCTCGGTGACCTGCCGGGGGCGGAGCCGGTGCGTGGCGCTGTCGTGGCGCATCTGGTGGCGCATGTCCGTGCCGCGCCGCTCGCGTCGCACCTGCGGACGTGCCAGTGCGGCCAGAACGGCTGCCGCTGGCATCCGCGGCACCGTGGCTGTGACGGCCTGGTCCAGCTGGTGCTGGTGCGCTGCGCGGGAGGCCGCCGGTGGCGTCTGTCCGACACCTGCCACGCCTGCGCCACGGCCACACCGCACGCCGCAACCGTCCCCGAACCCCAAGCCACACCCACCACGGGCCACGACCCAGCCCAGAGCTCGGAACCGGCACCTTGCGTGTCCCCCATCGTCGTGGACTACAGCGACGGCCCCGCAGAGGTGTGGGCGTGGGATGACAGTGCAGCAGCCCCGTAAAGCACCGGCACCGGCACCGGATGTGGCAGCGGCAGACGGCCGGCCGCAGGTGCCGCCGTCGGGTGCGGCTGTGGCTGTGCCGGCGAGATGCCAGGCCGGTTCAGCCGCACGGCACCTGGTGCCTGCAGCGACGTTGGTGGTGGCCATGGACGATCTACTGGAAGGGAAGACGTCGTGAACGAGCAGGATCTGCGTCGGCAGTTGCTGGACCACCTCACGGCCGACGGCAGTGTGCGCTCGCCGCAGTGGCGGGAGGCTGTCGCGGTCACCGGGCGGCATGAGTTCCTGCGCGGGGGCTTCTTCCGCCAGGTGCCCGGTTCGGCCCCCACCGCCTGGGAGCCGGTCATGCCCGACGACGAAGGCTGGCTGCCCGGCTGCTACAGCGACACCTCGCTGGTCACCCAGATCGCCGGCACCATCGTGCCCGGCGACATCCACGGCCGGATCCTGCGCCAGCCCACCAGTTCCAGCACCCTGCCCAGCCTGGTCGTGCGCATGCTGGAAGACCTCGAGGTCGAAGACGGCATGCGGGTGCTGGAAATCGGCACCGGCACCGGCTACTCCACCGCGCTGCTGTGCCACCGCCTCGGCGACCAGCACGTCACCTCCATCGAAATCGACCCGCCGGTGGCGGTCAGGGCCGCGAATGCGCTCGCCACCCTCGGCCACGCCCCCGACCTGATCACCGGCGACGGACTGGCCGGACACAAGGACAGCGCCCCCTACGACCGGATCATCGCCACCTGCAGCGTGCTGGCCATCCCCGAGCAGTGGATCGCCCAGACCCGCCCCGGCGGCCAGATCCTGGCCACCCTGTCCGGCTGGATGCACTCCAGCGAACTGGCGCGCCTGACCGTCCACGACGACGGCACCGCAACCGGACAACCCCTGGGCGGGCAGGTCTCCTTCATGCTCGCCCGCCCCCGCCAGCCCCCACCCCTGGGGATGCTCCCCGATCTCGACGCCGGCACCGAACGCGACACCATCACCGGCCCCGACGCCTTGGACGACTGGGCGGCCCGGTTCGTCGCCCAGACCGCGGCACCCGCCGCGCAACGCCTCGATCTCGGCAACCTAGGCCAGCTGTTCCTCGACACCGCCACCGGAACCTGGGCCCTGCTCCGCCGCGACCAGCACGGATGGCGGGTCCGCCAAGGCGGCCCCGACCGCATCTGGGACGCCGTCGAAGACCGCCTCGCACGCTGGCGCCACGACGGCTCGCCCACCCTGGACCAGTTCCGCATCACCATCACACCCGACGGGCACCACGACATCTCCTGGCCCGGCAACCGGTGACCTGACAGAGGGCGGCCCGGTTCCGCCGCGCACGTGAGGGCGCACCTGGTAGGGCGGGGGGCTGGGCGCACCGTGCTCGTGGCGCATCGGCTGCCGGGCCCGGGAGCACGTCCGGCGCGCCGCCACGCGCCAGGACCTGGCAAGGGACGCGTCCGAAGCCGGACAAGGACGGGTTGGGGGTGTCCTTGGCATCCGCCTCCCGGCGCAGGCCCCCTCCACGGTGACAGAGCCATCGGCGCGCATCGCGGTCGGGCTCTACGGCTCGGACGGGGCACCCCTGGTGGCCGGTCGGGTGGTGGCAGGGATGACGGGGCGGCAGATGACATCGGGGCGTACACCACGCGGGAGGTCGGCATAGTCCCAGGCAGTGCGGTAGGCGTCGGCCAGGAGTTCGGTGCTGCGCCGGATCGCGTCGGTGACGGTGTGTCCGCCAGCGAGCAGTACGGCCAGGTGGTCGTGGAGGTCGTCATCGACGGGGATGGTGAGCCATCCGCCCGGTGGCGCAGCGCCTAGCAATGGGCATGGCTGGCGTGGCTCGTCCTGGCGCGCGCCGGACTGCGCGGTGGCGGCGAGGTCGCGGCGCACGGTGTCCTTGCTGATGCCGAGGTGTGCGCCAATGGCGCGGGCGCTCATCCCTTGGTCGGCGAGATGGCGCACAGTGGCGCGGCGCTGAGACAGCGATGGTTTCGCGGTCTGGGTCACGGTTGCCTCCCGGTAGTCGGTTTCTGTTGCTGTCGAATCCTTGCGGCTGGTCGGGGGCGGGTCATGCGCGTTGCCCCGGGGGCGGGCGGGTGTCGGGCGCCGACGGGCCAGGTGGCCGGGCCGGTTGCCGCTGTGGCCGGGTCGTGGGGGCGGGCTGGTGCGGTGAGGGAAGGCCAGCGCGGGCGGCGGTGCCGCGCTGCCGCAGGGCGTCCAGGCGGGCTTGGATGCGGGATTGGGTGTAGCGGTCGAGGGCGTCGGTGAGGTGGTCCCATTCCCGGCCGTCATCGCCGGTGGGGCGGGGGCCGAGGACGTCCGGGCCGGCGTGGTCGCGGCGCCGCCGGTAGTCCGCGATGGCCGTGATGAGACGGGTGTAGGCGTGCTGTTCGCCGGCGTGGTCACGGTCGGGGGCGGTGATGTTCTCGATCCAGGGTTCCGGAGCGGGCCCGCCGGTGAGAGCGGCGGTCAGAGCACGACGCGCCAACACGGCCGCCTGGACAGCCTGGAAGGCCTGGGCGGCATGGGCGGCGCGAGGGGGGTAGGGGGCGGTCAGGCCGTCACCGCCGCCCGGGGCAGGGGGCGGCTGGGTGAGGTGCGGGGGCTGGGTGGGAGCCGGACCGGCCGGTGGGCTGACTGGCGGTACGGGGGGTGGGGGCGGCACCACCGGGGCTGCGACCTTGGGCGCCGGCGTAGGAACCTTGGATGGCCGGGCCGGCACCTTGGGCAGCGGGGTGGGGACGGGAGCGGCGGGTGGTCTGACGGAACGGGTGCGGGGGTCGGGCAGCAGCGCCGGGGTCGACACCCCTGGGGGTTGGGTGCGGGCAGGAAGCCGGGCGGGGGGCCAGAGCGCGGATGCGGGCGGTCATGGCGTCCCAGGCCGCGCCCTCGGCTGGGTCGTCGGGGCGGGGGCCGAGACCGGGAACGGTGGTGATGGCGTGGCGGGTGCGCCACAGTTCGGTCAGGGCGCAGGTCAGCGCCCAGGCCGTGCGGCGTTCGGGTGAGTCGGCCGGTGGGGGCGGGCCCAGCGGCTCGGCCCAGGCGGGGGGCGAACCGGCCAGGGTGCGGCCACGCTGGGCCAGGGCCCAGGTCAGGATGCGGTGGCGTTCGGCCAGGTGGCGGCGCCAGTGGCCAGGGGTGCCGGGATGGTCCTGCGCAGTGCGGTCGGCGACCCAGTCAGGCACGTCGGCCGGGTGCCAGGGCCGCTGCGTGCGCCGGCCCGGCAGCCCCACGCGGCGGCGGAGTTCGGCATGGAAGGCGTCGCTGAGCGCATCGGCCCCGGCAAGAACGGTCCGGGCGTGCCGCAGCCGCTGATCGGTGTCGAAAACGCGGACGCTGTGGTGGCGACGTATCGCGGCCAGCGAGGACTGCGACAGGTGCGGGGTGCGCTCACGTTGCCAGTCCTCGCGCGCCGCCTCCCGCGAGGGCAGGGCGCAGCGCAGGGCGTCCTCGGCGGTCAGCGCGGCAACGGTGTTCGAAGCAGCCGGCGACAGGTGGGTGCCGGTGCGTTCGGCATCCCGGCAGACGGCGCGGACAGCAGCCAGGTGGGTGTCCAGTTCGGTGCGGGTCAGCGGACCGTAGGGGCGGTGCGGCCAGGCCGCATGGGTACGGCCGCTGCCGGTGGTGACCGGGACCGGCAGCATGCCGGCGGCGGCTTCGGCGGCCTGCAGTTCACTGTGAGCGGCCGCACGCAAAGATGCGGCCCTGGCCATGAGCGCGTGCAGCCGGTACGACGGCACCACGGCCAGCCCAGCCGCAGCCGAGGAGGCGGAAACGGCCACTGGGCCGCCGAAGTGGCGGCTGGGGCCTGCCCGGCCGGGCCCGTCACACCCGCCTGCCCGGCCCGCGCGGCACGCGCCAGGCGGAGCAGGCGCCCGGCGAGGCCTGCGCCGCCCGCGGAGTCTCCACCATCCTCCGTGGAGTCCCGGACGTCATCGGTGACGTCCGGCCCGTCGTTGGTGGTGTTCGGGCCGTCGTTGGTGGTGTTCGGGCCGTCGTCGGTGGTGCTCGGGCCGGGTGTGATGGCCTGCGCGAGCAGGCCGGGCAGGTCGGATCCGGCGCGTTCGGCATCCAGCAGCGCGCGGGTCAGGGCGGGGAAGGTGTCCGCGGCCAGGACCACGGCGGCCCGGTCCGCTCCCAGGGCCTGCTCCAGCACGGCCGTCAGGCGGGCGGTGGTGGCCATGGCGGCGGCGTCCGCGTACTGCGCTG
The DNA here is from genome assembly GCF_033792725.1 of Streptomyces sp. PA03-5A. NCBI lineage: Bacteria > Bacillati > Actinomycetota > Actinomycetes > Kitasatosporales > Streptomycetaceae > Streptomyces > Streptomyces sp. PA03-5A. Next base: position 10,373 of record NZ_JARAVL010000035.1, read on the forward strand.
CCAGCGTGGCCGGGTCGATGGCCCGCTGCTGCAGTTCGGCGGTGGTCTCGGTCGCGGACACCTGCGTGCCGCGCCGGGCAGCGATGGTCTCCAGCACCCCCGCAACGTCCTGGCCGTCATAATCCAGGGCCAGGTAGAGGCGGTTGGTGTGCCGGCCGCGGGTCAGCTGGACGTAGACACCCTCACGAGCCGAGGCGGGCGTGGCCAGGGCGTGGGAGGTGTCGACGGTCATGCCCTGGGCGCGGTGGATGGTGGAGGCGTAGCCGAGCTCGCAGTACGCGGCCAGGTAGCCGGCCGGCAGCCGCAGACGGCCGCGATGGATGGTGTGACGGACGATCAGGGCTCCGTCGGGCTCGACGGTCTGGACGGTCCAGGTGTCGCCGTTCTTCACGAAATCGCGGGCGCCGCGCACGATCCGGTGGCGTTCGTTGCGGCGCGTGACGATGATGTCGCCGGCATGCGCGCGCAGCCCCCCGCGCAGGACGGCTGCGGGGCCGGCCGTAACAGTGCCGCGGGAAAGATGCCATGCCTGCGCCCGGGCGTTGAGCGCGGAAACGGTGGCGGTGTCGGCGGCCGTCATCACCGTGCTGCGCCCGGCCACGGTGTCTTTGGCCCACGCGTCGAGCACGGCCTGCTGCATCACGCCGGGGGTGCCGGCGGTGATCCGGCCCCGCTCCCGGTACCAGGCGAACACCTGCTCCGGGCGGTCGTCGTCACGTAAGACCAGCGACGCGTCGGCCTCACCGTCGGTGCGGAAGCGGTGCAGGCGGTCCAGTTCGACCACTCCCCCGCACGAGGCGATCAGGCGCAGCGCGCCGCCGGACTCGACCGCGGCCAGTTGGCGGGGGTCGCCCAGCAGCCGTACCACCGCCCCGGCCGTGGCGGCATCGGCCAGGACCCGGTCCAGCATGCGGGTGCCGGCCGCACCGGCCTCGTCGACCACGATCACATCGCCCGGCCCCAGACCGAAATCCTCCCCCACCAGGTGGGCCTGGGCGGCCAGCTCACGCCCGCGCAGCCAGGAATGCAGGGTGTGCGCGGACCGCTCGAGGTCGGTGCCCAATACGGCGGCGGCGCAGGCGGAAGGCGCCAGCGGGACCAGCCGGCCGCCCGTCGCGTCCACCGCGCGAGCCAGCAGCCGCATCGCGCTGGTCTTCCCCGACCCGGCCGGCCCGATACCCGCCAGCAGCAGCCTGTCCGAGGTCGCGAAAGCCGCGGCCAGCTCACGCTGCCCGGCATCCAGCCCGCCACCGTGCTCCTCGGCCACCCGGGCGAAAATCTCCCGGCCGACCGGCGCCACCACACCCCTGCCGGCTGCGGCCACCAGCCGCTCTTCGGCCGCCAGCAGCGAGGCGGTGGTGTAGGTCCGCGACCCGATCCCTCGGTAGGCGCTCTCGCCGTCCGCGCGGGTCAGCTCAGGCAGCCCGGGGTGAAGATCGGGCGGAGTCAACTCCACACACTCCGCCCCGGCCAGCGCCCGGTCGGCGATCGCATCAGCGACACCAGGCGGCGCGGTCGCCCCCGCCAGCGTCCGCATGAGATACCGGCGGGCCTCCGCCAGCACATGCCGGCGACGGAACGTCGTGCGGTACGCGGACACTTCCGCGAGCACCACCGCCGCCGCCCCCGTCACATCCACCTCCACTACACCGTCACCACCCGCCCCTACGACCTCCGCCCCCGTACCGGGAGCTTGTTCACCGGCGGCGCCGGAAGCCCCTTCCGGGTCGGCAGCCATCCCGGCGGCTGCCCCACCGGCGCCGCGCGCAGTGGCTGCCCCACCGGCGCCGCGCGCAGTGGCTGCCTCACCGGCGGTGCGGGCGGCGGTCTGCGCCGCCCGCACAACGCCGTCCACCGTCGCCTGGTCCGTGGCCGCGATCGCCCGCCGCCGCCAGCCGGCCAGCAGATCGTCCAGCGACCGCGCTGTTCGCTTGGCCTGTTTCGTGGAGACCCGCGCCCGCTCCTGCAGCCCCTTGCGGGCAGCCAGACCGGGCTGCCGGCCATGACGGTGCCGGTAGTCCGCCTCCAGTTCCTCAACCACCTCCCGTATCGCTGTCCCGCGTTGTGAGAACAGCTGCCGCAGCCGCACGTCGATGCCCACGACCTGCATCACCGGGCGCTGCCCGGCCGTCACTTCCACCGGCTCGGTCCGCAACCCCAACCGCCCACAGAGCAGCTCCAGGGCCCGCTGATTGAACAGCTCCGACGCTGAAACGACCTCCCGGTACAACAGGCGGGCATCGAGGTTCTGCCACTTCCCGTCAGGGCCCAGAACGCGGGGGCTGATCACGACATGCTCGTGCAGCATCGGATCCCCAGCCCGGGACTCGTAGTGCAGATACACCGTCGCCAGCACACCGGGCCTCGCCCGCAGCTGTGCCTTCCCGCCGGTCCCTCTCCGCACCGCCAGCGCATGGTCCTCGATCCACGCGACCGTCTCGGTCCTGGCCTGCTGCAGTACCTCCAGCACGACCTGGCGCACCTGCTCGTCGCCCAGCGCGAACAGCAGCGACAGCTCCTCGCTGGAAAACGTCAGGTCATACCCGGTACGCGCCTGGCGCTGCTTTCCGGTGCGAGAGGCCAGGAACCGGGCGAGTTCCTTCCCGTCATCCGGCGCCCGCCGGTACTCGGCGCGGAACGCCTGCGCTGCAACCTGCATCTTCAGGTTCTTCGTTTCGGCCCCGGTCAGCGGCCGGCACAACTGCTCACTCTCGTGCTGCAGCACCTGCTCGATCTGACGGTCCAGCGGGGTCCCTTCGGCAAGCTCCGGTAGCGCAGGGCCCAGCTTCGCCGCATCCCACGCCCGCTTCTTCGACGCGCCGGCCCGTGTTTCGCGCGTCAGGATCGCCTCGGCGTCCGGGTGCATCCCCAGCCCGAACAACGCCCGCATCTGCGGCTCGCTCACCTCACCGGCAAGCCCCAGCACCGCCGCACCCCGCCCATGCCACCGCCCCACCGGCACCCCGGGCGTGCTCGAGGACACCGCCACCCCACCACCGCACGCCCCATCGCACTTGGCGATATTGCGCCGGTAATAGGGGTAGTTCCCCGTGGAAATGCCCTTCACCGTCATGCCCACCCCGCCACGGCATCACAGCAAACACCCCCCGCTACGGCCCAGCCCGCCAGCCTCCCCCACCCCGGAAAACAATCACGTATGGCGTGCCGCACGACGGGACCGGCCTCACCCGCCGCCACCCCGACCGCCACAGTGCTAGAGGTGCGAACGACACCCACCCGCACCAGCCGGGGATCACCCCGCCACCCCAACCGTCGGCATCCATCACCACACAAGCCACCCCGCCGGCAAGCCCCTTACAGCGGCCAGCCCCGCCCCCGGGCACCACGCCCGACACGAGCGCATGCCCCACAACCACAGCAGGACCAGGCGCCAAACGCGAGCGGCCCATCGGTGGACGAACCCAGAAGCTGACCGGCTCCGCGAGGTCTTCCGCGGTGATTACGCGAGTCAGCCACAACTGGTCGAAGTGGCACTCGGCAAGCAGGCCTTCGCCCTCCTGCGGCAGTTGGAAGCCGCCTGCCTCGCTGCTGACGAGTTCGCCGAGGCGGGCGACGAGTCTTTTGTCCAACACCCGGATTCCAAAGTCCTCTTGAGCTTCCCCGGTCTCGGGGTCCAGCTCGGCGCCCGGGTGCTGGCCGAGATCGGCGATGACCGCCAGCGCTTCGCAGACGCACGTGGCATGAAGGCCTATGCGGGCTCTGCCCCCGTCACCTGCGCGTCCGGGAAGAAACACCACGTCGGGCGGCGCATGGTCAAAAACGACCGGCTTAACCATGCCGGCTACCTGTGGGCCTTCTCCGCTCTGCGGTCCTCACCCGGCGCGGACGCCCACTACCGGCGTCGACGTGAGCGAGGAGACTGGCACGCGGCCGCCCAGAGACACCTGTTCAACCGCATGATCGGCCAACTCTACCGGTGCCTTCAGGCAGGCGAACTGTTCGACGAACACATCGCCTTCCCCCGCGAACTGACCTCAGCGGCTTGACGACTTGGGATCGTGAGATGTCTACCTCGACCAGCGCTGGCAGGAGGGCTGCACCAACGCGTGGAAACTGTGGGAGGAGCTCTGCGAGCAGGGCTATCCACGCGGCTACAACAGCGTCCGCGACTACGTCAGCCGGGTACTGCGCGGCAAGCCCCAGCCGGTTGGGCCTCGGCCCCCATCCCCCCGTGCCGTCACGCGTTGGATCCTCACGCACCCCGACGCCCTGACCGAAAATGACCGGCTCCAGCTCAAGGCCGCGCTGGCGAACTGCCCTGAGCTGACAACCCTCGTCGAGCACGTGCGCTCTTTCGCCCACATGGTCACCCACCTGCAAGGCGACTATCTCCCGCAGTGGATCGAATCGGCCAGAGCCACAACCGACCTGATCAGTCTCAGCCGGTTCGCCCACCACCTTGAACGCGGCCTCGACGCCGTCACCGCCGGCCTCACACAACCCTGGAACTCGGGTGTCGTGGAGGGACACGTCAACCGCATCATTCTGTGGAATCAGCGATGTCAAGCCGTGTGCTTGTGCATCACGTCGAGGTAGTGCCGATCGCGGTGCGGAACATGGTTGTCCCGACCAGGCAGGCTGAAGGCAGCGCAGACCTCGGCGGGCTGGGTGATGATGCTCGACTGCTCGTCGAACGTGAGGACGGGGTTGACCTCGTGGTGGCAGCCTGCTGTGTCGAGGGCCGTGATCAGTTCCTCGCGGAGCACGGTGGCCTCGAATGACTCGGAATCAGGCAGGACGAGCGGCGGGAGTTTGGCGGTCGAACCAGGCCAGAGGTTGACCCGGATTCCGCTGACGGCGCGCTGAGTGACCACCATCTGCAGCCCGTTCCAGGAGTAGGGGTAGCCGTCGATATCGGGCCCCTTCATGAGGTGGGCAGGGTGCGGGCGCCCCGGGCCGAGAAGGTCCTCAGCCTCGGCCAGGGACATTCCGCAGTTCAGGGGCCCGATCCGGCCGGTTCGGGCGAAGTCGACGAGCATGTTCAGCAAGGTCACGGCAGTGACTGTGACACTCTCCCGGGCCTTTGCGCACTCCGATATCAGCCCGGTGCGGAGCCTGTCCCGCCCTGTCGGACGTCGATGATCGGCAGAAGTCGGGCTGTCGCCGGGATGTCCAGTTCCCGTGGTGTCGGGCCGGCCGGCGTGGGTGTGTCGCTCAGGCGGTCGAGTAGCCGGTCCAGGGCTGCCTGGCCGTCCTCGACGGCCGCCTGCTCGTCGTTGGTCAGCGGGATGGAGATGGCCATTTTCTGCAAGTTGCTTTTGGCTTCCAGGAGTTGGGATCGCGTGGATTCCTTGGGGCTGTAGAAGTCGCAGCGTGCGCAAGCCATGCGGTGCTGGCACTGCTCGAAGAAGGTGTAGCTGCAGTAGCCGTGTCCGAGGTCGTAGTGCTGCCAGGGTTCACCGGCCGCCGCGGCGCCGGAGGCGACCGCGTCGCGGTCGACCAGGACCTCGATGGTGCGCACGTTGCGTTCGAAGTAGCCGGCTTCGGAGTAGGCCTTAGACAGAGTGGTCGGCGTGATCTTCGCGTAGTACTGGGTGGATTGCGGCGAACGGTGTCCGAGCCAGGCCTGCAGCTCGAACAGGGTCATGGGTTCTTTGGCGTTGTAGAGCTGGCTGGCGATGGTGGACCGGGCGCGGTGGCTGGTGATGTTGCCGCGGACGTCGGCGGCCGGGACTCCGGCCTTGCGGCAGAGCATCGGGATGACGGTGTTGTTGATATAGCTGGTGGAGACGCGGCGGGCCCGGACGGCGAACAGCGGGTCCACCAGCTCGCCGGTGCGGCGGTCGGTGAACTTCGGCTGGTCGGGGCGGATTCTTTGCCAGGCGTCGACGGCCTGGCCGAGGATCGGGTCGACCGGCTTGGTGAAGGCGGTGCCGGTCTTGTGGGTGGGGACGTCGAGCAGGCAAACCGCGTCGCGGGCCAGGACCTGCTGCGAGTCACCGGCGATCGGTGCCCCGTCGTGTTGCCAGCGGATGCAGCCCACCTTCAGCCGGGCGATCTCGTTGCTGCGTTGTCCGGAGAACAGCCAGGTCAGCGTGACCGCGCGGACCAGTTCGAAGGGGTAGAAGTGTCCGGAGCGGGTCTGGGGGAGGTCGGCGGGTTCCAGGTTCAGGCCCGCCCACAACAGCTTCGCCCAGACCTCGTCGGCGATCACCCTGGGGTCGGGTCCGAGGAGGGCGCTGATGCTGCGGGGAACGGACAACGCGCGCTGGGGGTCGAAGCGGCGGTGCAGCCACTCCCATTCCTGGCAGTCCCGGAAGAACGTCCGCAGCGCGGTGATCTGCCCGGCCTTGCTTGGCGCTTCCAGGGGCTTGCCGAGACGGTCGCCCAGCCCGATCGTGCGCTGCGCGTAGTCGCCGACCTTCATCCGGTCCAGCGCGGCGATCCATGAAGCGCAGGTCTGCCGGGTCCAGTCGGCCGGATCGGCGGCGTCGGGCTGTTCGGCGGCGATCCACCGGCCGACCTTGAGCAGGTTCGAGCGGACGCCACCGCGAACGCGCGGGGTCAGCGTCGAGGTGGCGTGCCAACGGTCGGCCCACTGTTCCCAGACCGGCGCGCCGCCGCTGGCCCGGGCCGAGTGGCGGCCGATGCCAGGCTGTGGAGGATCACAGAATCCGAGCTCGGCGACCGCCCGCTGCATTGCGTGCAGGGTGTTCAGCCGACTGCCCTCCAGCAGCCCGTCGTGGCGGACCCGGTCGAACAGTGCGGTGTCCAGATCCTCAAGATGGGGGCTGCGGTTGAGCAGGAACAGCTGGCTGGCCACCATCGGCAGCAGGGTGTCCTCGTCCCGGCCAAGCCGGTAGCCCCAGGTGCCCAGGACCGTGCGAAGTCGTGCGATCTCGCCGTTGACGCGGTTGCGTCCGAAGATCCGCCAGGCCAGGGTGAGCCGCTGGAAGCTGCCGAGTCTGTGGAACTCGTTGAAGGAACCGAGCAGGTAGGCGTGCGCCGCGAGATAGGGGCGGACCTCGTCGCCTGCCCAGGCGGGCGCGTGCTGGCGGAACTCGGCCTGAGTGCGGCCGAGCAGGTGGACCCATTCCTCCTGGGTCCAGCCCCAGAAGGTCCTGCCGGTCTCCGCGCACCGTGTCAGCAGTACCGCGACCACGTCGAGCATGGCTCGTCGGCGATGCGGTGTGGGTGGGGAGTCCAGTGCGGCGTTGACCGCCTCCAGCGGACCCAGCAGCCGCGCGATCATGCGCCAGCCCGGCGCGGACGGGTCGTGGTACTGCAGTCGCCGCAGGTTGCGCAGGCCCATGTCGGCCACGGCTCTGGCCTCGGCGGGTCGCACTGCCAGCGCGGCGGTGTCGCGGGGCAGGGAGATCGGCCAGGACCAGCGTCCGGCCCCGTTCTCGGCGGTAGCCGGCAGCGGTGCGGTCATCGTGACACCCCAGCCGTCGTGCCGTCCGCGGAGGTGAGCATCTGTATTCGCCAGGCGTGGATGTGCTCCATGCCGCGGGCCAGCTTGTCGGCCAGGTCCCGGCCGGACAGGTGGATGTACTGGAGCGTGGAATCGGTGTCGCGGTGGCCAGCGAAGGTCGCGATCGCGTGCAACTCCCAACCCATCCTGGCCAGATCGGTCAAACACAGGTGCCGGGTGGTGTGGGTCGAGAACCTCGGGACACCGGCTGCCAGGGCAATCCGGCGGACCACCTTCGACCAGGTCCACAGGGTCAGCGGCTGCCCGTGGTTGCGCCGGGACTCCGACAGGAACAGCGGCCCCCTGGCCCGGCTGATCGTGGCCCGGTGGGCGAGGTAGGCCGACATCAGCACGCCCGTCGATGCCGAGTAGGGCACCACCCGCTCCAGCCGGTTCTTCGTCGCCTCCGCCCGCACCCTCAGCGTCCGGTGGGCCGGATCGAGGTCGTCGGTCCGCAGCGAACACAGCTCCTCCCGCCGCAGCGCGGAATCGTAGGCCAGGGCCAGCATCACCCGGTTGCGGACCGGCTCCTCCCGCGTGACCTGCAGGATCCCCAGCCACTCCTGTTCGCTGGGGATCCACGGCAGTTTCGTGAGCCGCGGCACCAGTCCGCGCTGCTGCCCGCCCCGCTGGCGGCCAGGGGTGTTGCGGCCCCGGCCCACCGGGTTCGACTCGCGCAGGCCCTCCTCCATGAGGAAGTCGTAGAACAGGCGGACCGGCACCAGGCGTTGCTGGATTGTGGCGTTCGCCAGCCCCGATCCCGAGTCGATCGCCACCACGTTCGCGCCCCGACGGTGAGGCCGTGACGTCAACTCCCGCACGTAGACGGCAATGTGGGCGCGATTCGCGGTGACCGGATCGACGTCCTGCCGCTCGCACATCACCAGGTATTCGGCCAATCCGCGGGCGTAGGCGTCGATCGTCCTCGGCGCCCGACCGAGATCAGTTCAGATCTGCAGCCACACCGCCGCCTGCTCGTGCCGGCCCAGCACCGGCCACTTCTCCGTCAGCACCGTCGTGCCGCTCAACACATCTCCCGAGTCCGTGGTTGCACCGGGGAGACATGATCACCCCGGACAGATTCCACGTAACTTTTAAGATGCTCAAGCGCCAGATGTTTGGCCGCGCAGGGTTCGAACTCCTTCGCAAACGAGTCATATTGGCGTGACCAGGCGTCAGTACATCATATAAAGCAAACAAAAGCCGCAGATCCACTACAAGGCCACGAAGTGCGAGTCGGCGCGTCACTGCTCATCGAGGGATGCCTGCCGGGCAAGGAAGTCCTCGAACGCCGCCCTCTGCTTCGGATTCATGAAGCCTTGGCGGACATTGCGGGCCTTCTCCTGGAGCCAGTGAGCCTCATGGGGGTCCAGTAGCTCGGCGACCACCACGCCTTTGCGAGCAACCGCCGTACGCCCTCCTACGCGACGACGAAAGAGCGTGAACGCGCCGAATTCCTTTGGATGGGCCAGTTCCGGCTCCTCTGCCACAGCCTGGTTCTCGTCTCCAGTTCCACTCGTCGGGTACGCGGCGGGGGCCCAGTGCTCCCAGAGCGCCAGCGTGGCCGCGGGCACCAGCACCGCGCGTTCCGACTCTTCACGCCCCTCCCACATGAACGTGACAGAGACGGGCTCGCCGACCGCCTCGGCCAACCCGAGCACCCTCTCCATCTCATCGTTGATCGGGTAACCCGCCACTACATCAATCTGTATGCCCATGGCGCCTGAGGCTACTGGCCACTTCTGACATGCCAAGCCCACAGCTCCTGCGGCTCGTCGACCACGGCCCACCACGTGTACCGTCCGAAACCGGTAATTTCACCGACTGAGCGCATGCCCGAAGACCGCGACGGAGAGTAACCGCTCCACACAATTTGGGCCAGAGCCCGTTCTCGTGGACAAAGCCAGCAATGAGAGAACGCACGGCCTCCTCGGCGAACACCAATGTTGGGCCGTCCACGAACACCTTGACTATTGCCCCACCGGGGTGGACTGCCACGACACGGTCGAGGAGATCGACCTCCATGCCGTCTGGACCCTCGATCGCCTCCACGGCATCGAAGCCTTGATCGAACAGGGCAAGAGCCCCCGTCCGGTGCAGGGGATCCATCTCCGGCTTTCCCGCAGGAACGGAGGTATCTACGGTCACGACGTACACCACGCCGCTAGCGTGCCAGGCAGACGCGTGCTGCGCGGCAGAGCTCCGAGAACTGCACGTAGCCAGGCGCGCGTTATGTGTGGAGGGCGTCACTGATGAAACCGCACTTCGGCGGTGGCGTACGACTCCATCAGGTGCAAAACACCGGTCTCGTACGTGGCGGCTGCAGCGCCGAGCACGACCTCGAAGGCCCGTGTGGCGGCGGTCCGCACCTCGTTCAGCGGCTCGTCGGGCCCGAGATCAAAACTGAGCCCACGGCTTGACACAAAGGGGAGCCATGAGCGGATGCCGGTGATAGACAGCTACCGGCGCAGTTGGCCGAGTCGACTGTGGGCCAACCTCCGATACGACAGAGTGCGTCATCAGGCGCCGGCATGGACGTGTGCGGCCCACACCGAGGGCAGGTTCGGATACTTCGTCCTGAGCTGCCTGACCGTGCGATGGACCGCCGCCGACGCGCGCAACGCACCGGATCGATCCGCGATCAACTCGCCGTAGATCTGCTGACTGAAGGCTGGCGCCACGGCGTCGTCGACGCGCCAGAGTGTGCCGACTACCTGGGAAAAACCGGCTATCTGAAAAGCCGCCAACGGGTGGATCGCCTCGTCGGACAGGCGCGCGGTGGTGCGGGCCGTGTCGCAGGCCGACAGGAAAGCGAACTCCGCGTTCCGCAGGCGCAGCCCGGAAATGTCCAACACCCGAAACGGCGTGTGATCGTGGTCGTGCAGCGCGAGGTGGCTGTCCGAAGGGTTGTCCGGGTCGCTGTACCCGTGGCAGGCGAAGTGCGCCCAGCCACTGGCCGGCAATGCGTCGAGAACTGCGTCACGAGTCGCGTCCGCGCCGACCAGGAGCGTGGCGCCGGGTATGAGAGCGGCCAGGTGGTCGGCTTCGGCCTGTGCGCCGGGCAGGTCCGGGGCGTCCGGGGTGTGCGGCATCGCGACCACCAGCAGCCGCGGCTCGTTCCGGTCGTCGCGGCGGCCCGCGCGGGCGTGCCCCAGGGCGCGGATCGTCGGCGTCGTCGAGGAGATGACGCGGTCGAGGAGCACAGGTCCGCCGTCGCGGTGGTGGCCCGCCGCGTGCAGCGGGAGCAGGCTGAGCGATCCGACCGGGGCCCACCAGATCCTTGGCCACGGACCATCCACCGCCGGTTCCGCCGTCAGCCCCAGTTCGCTCAGCACAGGGCCCACGACGGTGTCCCACAGCCACTCGAGCGTGTCATGGATCGCCTGCTCGGCGATCAGCCGCCCTTCCGTGAACGCGGTGTGCAGAGCGCGTACGCGGTGGCTCACGGTCTCTTCGCTCAGACCGTCCAGCGCGCGTGACCGGACCCCGTCCGCAGTGATGATCAGCGCGTCACACCGGTGCCGGCTGACGTTGATGTACACGATCGGGCCCTCGTGCGCCTGCGCGGTGAGGTCGGTGAGCAGCGGCGGTTGTAGGAACCGCTTCATCCCGGGCAGCGCACGGATCCGGTCGGTCACCGTGTCGAGCTCGTCGGCGAGGGCCACGCGGTCGCTCGTGGTGTCGGTTTCGAACTCCGCGGTGAGCGTCCGGAAGCGCTCGGCCAGCTCGGGTGCCTGCTCGCGCAGACCGGAAAGATCGCTGCGGCTGTCGAGTGCCTGGGCAGCGAGCACGCAGCGCCCGGATTCAAGCAGGGTCACCGCGCTCACCTCGTCGCCGACGGCCAGCGCGCACGCAGCCGCGTCGGCGGCAACCCCGGCGAACCGGCCGAGCCAGTACTGGGCGTCCTCGCGGCCCAGGCGGCGCCCGGCAAGCCGGGGCAGCAGCCGGACCGCGGCGGCGTACCCCTCAGCGGCCACGTCGAACTGCCCCGCCTCGGCTGACAGACCGCCCCACCGGTCCGCCGCTTCCGCCCGACTCGCCGTCGGCGATCCGGCAGACGCCGCGGCCTCCCGATAGCAGCCGAGTGCCTCGGCCAGCGCGTCGCCGTCGCCGAGGTGCCGGAAGCCGAGCGCCAGGACGTCGGCGACGCGGGTCAGTGAACTCGCCCGCCAATAGGCGTCCTGCTCGGGCCTCCGCGCCGCACTCCGGGCCAGGCCGACCGCCTCGGCGAGCACCTGCGGATCCGGCGGCTCCCGTCGCGCGACGGCGGGTGCGACGGGGTCCGTGCACCAGTCGCCGAGCGCAGCGGCCAAACTCGAGGTGTACCGGGGCCAGTGCGGGCTGTCCTCCGCAGTCGCGGCCACGGACGCGCGCCGCGCGGCGATGGCGTCCCGCAACGCGTTCCGGTCGCCGAACTTCTCGTACGCCATCTCCAGCACACCGCCGAGATTGGCCAGCCGCACTGCCCGGTCCGGGTCGCCGTCCGCCGTCACATCCGTGGCCGCGCGGTGCGCGTCGATCGCCTCGTCGAGCACGCTCGCCTCGCCCGTCCTGGCGAAACAGTCGGACAGCATGGCGCCAAGGTTGGAGAGCCGCTGGGCCTGCCCGGGGACGAGGCTCGCGCCGAGGCGGACGGACTCCCGCGCGCGGTCGACCGCCTCTGACAGAACCTGCAGTTCGCCGGTCACCCGGAACCGGGTGTGCAGCACGGCGGCGAGGATCTCGAGTAAATACGGGTGGCGGTCCTGCCCTGCGGTGACCTCGGCGGCACGGCGAGCAACGTCGATCGCGTCTACGACGTGAGCCAGCTCTCCGGTTGCATGGAACAACGCGTGCAGGTTGACGGCGAGGTTGCCCATGAACTGGACCCGCCGCGGATTCCCCGCGGATGTGCACGCGACCGCCTCCCGCTCGATCATGACGGCCTCCGCGAGCGCGACGCGGTCCCCGAACGCTTCACCGCGGGTGGCCAGCGCCGCAGCGAAGTGGTCCAGCCGCACGCCGCGGCGTGGGTGCCCGGCGGGGGTTGCCGCCGCCACCGAGCGTCCCAGCTCGATCGCCCGCTCGAGCAGGGCCGAGTCCCGGGTCAGCTCGAACTCGGCGGCGTAGCGGCCGCACGCTTCGGCTTCGGTGTCGGCACGTTCCCAGTCGGGGGTCCCTTTCGGGCCCTCGCCGGTGAGCGCGGCCCAGTCTCGTTCCGTGGTCGTCAGCTCGACGAGGTTCTGCGAGTGCCGCGGATCGGTGACCGGGGTGTGGGCCACCAGCGTCTGCCGGACCCGAAGCAGTTCGGACAGATCATCCCGCGCTCCGCGAGCCTGGTAGCGGTCGTCGAGAAGGTACGCGAGGTTCTTCAACCGGTCGAGCACGTCGGACGACCCGGCCGGCGTGAGCTCCACCGCTCGCCGCGCGGCGTCGACAGCCTCCTCCACGACACCGGTCTCCCCGGTCTCATGGGACCAGTCGCGCAGGACCACGGCGAGGAAGTGCAGACTCCTCGCGGTCAGCACGTCATCGGGGGAGCACTCGACGGCGGCCCGCGCGTGCTCCACTGCTTCCGCCAGGGAGGCGAGGTCCTTCGTCACAGTGAACGCCGTCCGCAGCGCGACAATGAGGTTACCCAGGTAGAACGCCTTCTCCGTGGACGGTTCCTCGTCAACGGCCGTCCGGCTCCACTCCAGCGCGTCGGCCAGGGTTCCGCGGTCCTGGTTCTGCCGGAACGCGGTATGCAGCAGCATGCCGATGTTGTTGGCGTAGCTGGCCGAGTCCTCCGGGCTTTCGTATGCCAGGAAGTAAGCCTCCGTGACAACGCGGACGGCTTCCTGCAGGAACTCGAAGTCGCCGGTCTGGTGGTAGCGGGACTGCAGCAGGCCCCCGAGATTGGACAGGACCAAGCGGCGCTCGGCCACGTCCTCCGCGGCCAGCACGGCACGGCCGAGGTCGATCGCCTTCTCGACCGACGCGGGGTCCGCGCTGTGCCGGGCCACGTGGAACGCCTCCCAGAACCGCTCGGCCAGGCCGTTCACGGGCCCGCCTCCCACCCGTCAGTCCTCGTTGCCGTTCGAGGTGCCAGCCGGGCCGCCAGGCGCCTCATCCGGCTCGGCGACCGTGCGTTTCGGGGTATAGCCGCGTTCCCCGGCCTCCTGCAGCAGTGCCAACTCTTCAGGCGAAAGATCGGGTTCCGGCGGGGGCACGGGTTCGTGCGCCATTATCGCTCCTCCTCCGGCACGGTCACCGGCTCTCCGGGTTCGACGAACTCCAGCACGTCAAAGTCATCCGCCCGCAGCCGCAGGCCCGCCGTCCCACGCACGCGCGCGCCGAACGCCCCGTCGGCACCCATCACGCGCGCCGATTCGAGGTACAGCTCGGCCGGGTGGGGGTACGAGGAAGCGTACGACCGGTTCCCGTACCAGCCGCCCGCCCAGTTGCCGTCCTTGAGCCGCACGCGCACGAAGCATGGTTCGCGGTCGCGGAATGCGTGGTCCCAGGCGCTGGGCGTGCGCAGGAACCGAGCCTTGCGCCGCTGCCGATCCACCAGGGAAACGGTGACCGCCGCCATGGCCGGCACGACGAGGAACAGCACCACGGCGACGAAGCCGACCACTCGCGGCCGGTCCACGAAGCCGTCCCAGCCGCCGCCGGCGCCTCGAGCCAGGCGAACCAGCGCTGGCCCCGCCACCACTGCGTACAGGGCGTCCAGCGCGATCGACGCGACGATCGCCCGCAACACCCGCTCACCCAGATCACGCTCACCCGGCACCGGACCACGGCGGCGTTCCCGGACGAACTGATAGGTGACCCCGGGCAGCACCAGAAGGACGAGCAGAGCGAGTTGCACGACGGTCGCAGGCGCCTGCACTCACCACCCCCATGTCTCAGGACTCCGCTCGATCAGGCTACTGGCTTGCGTCTCCGCGGTCGGCGGAACACCCCTTTCCGCGGCTACTGCGAGGCAGCGGGCCAGCCTCGGCGACGGCGGTCCGCATGAGCCTGTTGCTCTGCGGGACGGGGCTCTGTCCTACGGCCGCGCGGACGTAGCCGACGACGGCTGGGGCCGATGGGGTTCGCCGTAGGGAGGACGCGGCCGTCATCGGGTGTCCACCTGCTCATGGTCGGGACGGCCCAGAGGGCGCCATGAGTAGAACGGCAGGCTGCGGTCGCAGGGCTCTTGCTTGACCCAGCAGATCAGTGGGGCGCGTTTGCCGACGGCTTCGACGCCGTCGTCGGGGACGGCCGACACTGGAAAAGTCGGGTACGTGGCAGCGCCGGGGATCACCGCCTGCCGTCACGTCGGAGGGCTACCTGAAGGCGTGGAACGCGACGATCCCCTGCCACCACACCCGCCGATGCCCCTGCGGCCATTCCGCGCCGCTTTCCAGTACACACTGGCCCGCATACCCGCCGTCGCGAACCGTGGCTGCGGGCGATCTACGACCGCGGGTACTGACCTGCCCGGACGCCTACGCGTGCCAGACCGGGCGGGGCTCGCGGGCGTGATGTGCGGGGGCATCATCCCGTCACGCGCAGCGGATTTACGCCCGCGGTCGAAGGCTCAGAGCCACCCCCGCCGCGCCGCCGCCAGCCCCGTCTGGAAACGGGTGGACGCGCCAAGTTCGGTCATCAGGCGGTGGATGCGCCGCTGCGTGGTCCGGGCGCTCCAGCCCTGCGTGCGGGCGATCGCCGCGTCCGTGAGCCCCGAAGCCAGCAGGCTGATCAGGGCCAGGGTCTCGGCATCCGGCTGCCCCGGCTGCCCCGTTTCCGCCGAAGTCGTGGGCGCCGCCTCCCCCAGCGGGATCGCCCGCTCCCACTGCGCCTCGAAGAGCGACTGCAGGGCCACCAGCATCGGCGACGGATGGATCAGGTACGCCGCGGACTGGCCGCCCGGCGCCAGGCTGAACGGGATGATCGCCGCCCGGCTGTCGCTGATCACCAGCTTCAACGGCAACTCCGGCCGCATCCGGGCCTGTTCCCCGGCCCGCATGCTCGGCATGATGTCGTCCTGCAGCCTGCCGGGCCAAGCCACCGCCTCACGGTCGTAGATCACCCGGTGGGTCACCCCGGTCCGCTGCCGCTCCAGCTGGCCATCAAGGTTGCTGCCGGGCCGGTCGACGTACGGAGGGCGGTCGAAGGCGCACACCTCGCGGCGCGCCCCGGTCGTCAGCCGGTGCACCGCCTTGCTGATGTCCTCGCGGTCCGTGAGCAGTTCCGCGGCCATGTCCGGGTGGCTGATCCTGGCCGCCTCCCGGTGCGTCTCGACCAGCCGCTGCACCTGCGCCCGCGCCTCGCCGAGCTGCTGCTCCCGTTCGTGGATCAGCGCGCCGACCGCGACATCGGGAGCCGTGGCCGAGAATCTCGGCGGCCGACCCGCGCTGCGCACCGCCAGGCCGTCCCTGACCAGGCCGGACAGCAGCTTCCCCGCCGCGGGCGCGGCCAGGCCGCACGCGGCGGCGACCTCCGCCGCCGTGCACCGCGGCATTCCCACCAGCGCCGTATATACGCGCTCCGCGTCCGCCGTGAACCCCAGAACGTTAAAATCCATGCCCTCTCCCACACCTCCGTGGCACCAACCGGCCACCTGGCGGAGGTAGGCCACCTTTCCCACCTTGCGTCTCGTCCGCCGCACTTGACATCTTCCAGCAACGAGCGCGCTGCCCTGCGTTGAGGTGGGCGTCAGCGCGCCACGGTGTGTCCCCCCGCACACCCTCGCCCCGCTGAAAAGGTGTCCCATGTCGCGTGCCCATCCGCACGGAAGACGGCGGCTCGGTGCCGTGTCCGTCACATCCGTCGTGTTCCTGGCCCTCACCGCCGCGCTCCCGGCCTCCGCCGCTCCCGCTCCCGCTCCCGCTCCCGCTCCCGCTCCCGCTCCTACCAGCCGTACGCCTCTCGGCGACGCGTCGCCGCAGAAGGTGCCGCCCGCCCAGCGCGCCGGCGTCGTCCCGGGCCAGGTGCTGGTGACCCTCTCCCCGCAGACCGCCGTGACCGGCCGCAAGCTGCCGGGCAACAGGGCACAGGCCCATTCCCCCGGGACCAGCAGCGCCGCCGTGAACGAGAAGCTGAACGCGGTCGGGGCCACCTCGCTCCAGCCGCTCCTCCCTTCCCTGTCGGCCGTGGCCACCGAGTCGATGACCACATCGGCTCGCACGCGCCTGGGCGATGACGCCGCCGACCTGTCGCGCACCTACGTCGTACGGACCGGGAACCGCGACTCCGCCGCCGTCGCCCGCGCACTCCAGGGCACGCCGGGGATCACCCACGCCGAGCCGAACCGCTACGTGAACACGCTGAACACCGGCGGGCAGCCACTGCCCGCCACCGTGAAGGCGTCCGCGGAGCACGCACCACCGGCAGCGCCGAGTGCCTCCCCCATCCCCACCAACTTCGCCCTCACCGACTCCGCCCAGGCCTTCCTCAACGCCGGCGGCGTCAACGCGGTGGGCGCCTTCGGCATCCTCCAGGGCCGCTACGGGCAGCAGCCCGGCGCCGGCCGCACCATCACCAACGTCTCCATCGGCGACCTGACCGACCAGGCCATGGCCGACGCCGGTGACCCCTACGTGCAGGGCCACGGTCCGACCACCGTGCTCAAGGACGGTCAGCGCTACCTCGACCTCCCCTCGATGCCGCTGATCCCCGCCTACGTCGCGGCTCCCGACGGAACCCTCAGCGGTTCGGCGTCCACCAAGGACCAGGACCCCGGCCTCGGCGAAGTCCTCCTCGACTTCAGCGTCATGGCGCCCCTGGCCCACGACCGGCAGCGCCCCGACCGGACCGGAAGCGACTACACCGACCTGCTCGGTGTCGCCCCAGGCGCCGAATACCGCCTCGTCGTCCCGCAGCAGCCGACGATGGACCAGATCGCGACCGCGCTCCTGGCCGCCGCCCACCAGTCCCCCAAGCCGGACGTCATTACGGCCAGCCTCGGCTTCGGCACCGACGCCCAGGGCTTCCCGGGACGCTACCTCGAGGACGACCCGTACATCCGGTCCGTGGTCGCCTCGATCGTCCAGAAGGACCACGTCGTGGTGGTGATCTCCTCCAACGACGGAACCCGCCTGTACACCCCGGCCGCCGTCGGCCCCGACGGCGGCAGCACGCCCACCGACACCGCGAGGAACGACAAGAACGGCAAGGAAGCCACCGACATCGACGACGTGGCCTACTCCACCACCCCGTCGCGCGTCCCCGACAGCGGCGCGATAGCCGCCGGCGGCACCACCCTGGACGACACCCTCGCCTCCCGGACCGGGCCCGCCACCACCGCCGAGACCCGGATCAGCGGCTTCGGCACCTTCTCCTCCGGCTTCGGCGCCCGTATCGACCTCTCGGCGCCCAGCGACAACATCGTCGCCTTCACCCACACCGAGCGGGGCGACGCGCAGTCCGTCACCCCCGTCCTCAACGGCGGTACGTCCGCGTCCGCACCCGAGATCGCGGCGGCCGCCGCCGTGGTGCTCCAGGCCGCCGGTCTGGCCGGACACCACCTGACGCCCGCGCAGGTACGGGACGTGCTGAAGCGGACCGGCCGTGAGGTCGCCACCCCGGCGCAGATCGACCGCGAGCTCAACGTCGGCCGGCAGATCGACGTCACCGCCGCCGTCGAGGACGTCCTCGGGCACCACGGCAGCGCTACCGCAACCGTTCGGCTGTCGGTCGCCCACCGGGTCACCAACGCCAGCCTGGGCGGTCAGTTCCTGGAGACGACCGACCCCAACCGCATCGACCTCGGCGACATGGCCTCCGGCGGCAACGGCATGGGCCTGGTGGGCCCGGTCACCTTCGCCGGTGACGTCACCGGCCTCCCCAAGGGCGCCAGCCCCACGTACACGCTCACCGTGGGCGCGCGGACCTGGCGGTCCGCCACCCCGGCGATCCGGGTGACGCCGACGGAACTGCTGAACGCCGCCGGACTCCCCGTGGTCTCCGACTCCGACCGCACGATCACCGCCACCTACCGCGTACAGATCGGCGGCCGGACCCAGGCCACCGTGCGCCGCACCCTCACCGTCGGTCCCAGCGACGGCCGTTACGTGGAGAGCACCGCGCCCAAGACGCCCGCGGTGGTGAAGGCCGGCCATGCGGTCACCGTCACCTACGACCTGACCGGCGTCGCCAAGCTCAACGACCCGCAGCTCGTCGTGTCCACCGTCGGCCACTGGAACCCCGCCCTCGCGCCCCTGTTCAGCGCCGCGTGGCACCAGGCCCTGACGGCCACTTCCGGGACGGTCACCATCCCCGCCGACGCGTTCGGCGCCGGAGGTGGCCTCTACGGCATCGGCATCGCCCAGTCCGGCTTCGGGGGCAACCCCAGCCTGACCACCTACGGGGAGTTCGCGCCGGTCCGCGTCGATGGCGGAACCGCCGAGCAGCGCCCGCAGGCACCGCTGGTCACCGGGCAGGACGGCATCCCCGCGCACAGCACCCAGGTCACCCGTGCCAAGGCCGGCTTCGCCGTCCGGTACGACGTGCGCGACGTGCCGGGGGCGAAGTACGCGCAGGTGGAGTTCGCGGCGCCCGCCCCGACGCTCCACAACTCGCTGAACACCTTCACCAACGCCAACGGCACGGCCCTCGACGACAACGGCGTCGACGCGCCCTCCACAGCCCACCGTGTCCTGCCCGCCACCAAGGGTGGCATCGACCTCGACGCCCTGCGGCTGGGCCTGTCCTCCTCCACTGTCTACGGCGTGCGCGTCATGGCCCTCGACAGCAAGCACCAGGTCATCGGCCAGGCGTCTCCCGTCTCGACCATCGAGGTCGACGACGGCGTCGCCCCGGCCGGAAGCACGGTGCTGTCCTTCGCCGCCGCGGGCGACGACTCGGTCGCCGCACTGCGGACCGTCTCCGGTGCCACCGAGATCCGCCACTACTCCACCAGGACCGGCGTCTACGGCCCGGTCATCGCCTCGGACAGCGGCGACGGATCGGAGTACGAGGTCCTCGGCGTGGCCCCCGCCACGCACCGCGCCCTTGCGGTGCACCAGGCGGAGCCCGGCGGCGATGTGCAGGTGGAGACCTGGAACACCGCCACCGGCACCCTCGTCGGGCGGACCACGCTCGCGGCGGCCGACTACCGCTTCGTCGTCGGACGCGTCGACGCCGCCCGCGCCCGCGGCGCGCTGCTGCTGCGGGCGGTCTCCGACAACACCGACCTGGTGCTGCCCGTCGACCTCGCGAACGGCACCACGCAGGACCCCATCCCTGCCGACCTGCCGGGCGTCGCCAAGGGCTCGTACAGCCTGCTGGACGTCGACTCCTCCACCGGGGACGTCTATCTGGCCAAGGGTGCCCCCATCGCCCTCTGCCTGGGCGGCGTGCAGATCCCGCGCGTGGACACGCAGACCCGCAGCGTGACGCTCGTGGGGACCATGTCCGGTTGTAGCAACGGCTTCGGCTCCGACGGCGCGGGCACGCTCTACAACCTGTCGGCCACCGCGATCAGCACCAAGATCGTCCCGACCAGCGTCCTCGGCTCGCTCGACGTGGCGACCGGCGAGACGGACGACCCTGTGGCCGTGCGGCGCGGCCCCGCCACGGGGATGGCCGTGGACGGCGCGAACGGGCTCGCGGTGGCGGCGTTCACGGCGCCGGAGGGCACGAGCTACGCGGGCTCCGGCACCGCCGTCGTCGCGGACAACAACGCCACCGGTCAGATGCTCGTCATCGACGTGACGACCGGGGAGGTGGTGCGGACGCTGTCCGGTTTCCAGATCGGTGGACACGGCGGTCCCCTGGTCCACGGCGGTGTGATGAACTCCGTCCAGCTGGACCCGGCGACCCGCACGGGCTGGACGTACGGGGCCTACGACGGCCAGATCCGCCAGTTCTCCTACTGAGCGCACGGCGGTTCGGGGCGGGAAGCGGTCACCGCTTCCCGCCCCCGTGGCGCGCCTGTACCGAATCGCAACCATGGACACAAGCTCCTGTGCACCCTCCGCAGTGCTGCGGGAGTAGTGGAAGGCGAGCGGTGTACCGACCCAGGAGGAGACTCGAGTTGTCCGGAATCAGAAGTGCCTCGATAGCGGCCGCACTGCTGGGCTGCACCCTGTTGCTGACGGGGTGCTCCGATTCCTCCGGGCCCGGGTCCGACTCCGCCGCGGGCGGGACCGCTTCGCCCTCCGCGGAGTCCTCCGCCACCGCGGACGCCTCCGCCGAGCTTTCTCCTTCGGCCACTCCGTCGTCCTCCGGCGCCGTCACCTCGCCGTCGCACAGTTCCACCGCCCCGGCCAAGGCCCCGCAGGCGCCCGTCTCCGTCCCCGGCTGCCGCAATCTGGCCGTCAGCCGCGAGGTCAAGGCCGCCGTGACGCGGGGCTACGAACCCGCTTTCCCGCGCTTCGAGCACATCGCGCCGGTACCGCACCGGTTCTTCTACGGTCAGTGCGGCACCGTCCGCTACGCCGCGACCCCCTTCGATCCCACCTCCGGCGCAAGCGAGGGGGAGCTCGTGGGCCTGCAGGACGAGGGCAGCGCGATGAAGTACTTCCGCAGCACCTCCGGGAGCGAGTGGACCTACGTCGCCAGCGACGGCTTCCCCGCGGGCCCGCACGGCTGCGGCGACATCCCGCAGATCCCGCGGGCCCTGGCCACGGCCTGGAGGAACTGCGCCGTCGCGGAATGAGGTGCGCCGCCGCGCGGGTCGCGCGGAGCGGCGCTGGGGATCACCGACGCGCGCGCACGCCGCTCGACGCGTGCGCCGCGTCGGCATGATCGGGCCGACTCCGCTGCACAGAACCCGGCCCTGTCCCGTGGTGCGAGTGGCAACGGCCGGGGTCAGCGATGCGGACGGCGTTGCCGGCGCCGCCCGGTGTGGTGTCGAAGAGCAGCAGGGAGGGAAGCGCCTCGGCGCTGGTGTGCACGGTGCCGTCGATTTCGTCGCGGCTGGACCGACGCACACCCAACAACGTGACAACGCCGTCGAGCTGTGTACCGCGGTCTACGCGGTGCGGCGGGTGTCAGGACTCGAAGCTCCTGACACCCGCCGCAGTACCGTCCGGACGGTCCACGTCACCGGCTGCGGCGACTCACTTGCCGTGCTGCATGTACGCGCGGACCACGGTCTGCTGGACGCTGTTGCCGGCGGCGTCCGTCGCGGTCACCCGCAGCGTCACATACTTGTCGCCGTGCAGGTCGGACGGGCGCTCCACAGTGACGGTGAACTGCCCGTTGCTGCCGTTGGGCACCGCACGTGCCTTGGCGAAGTTCTTCCCGTCCTCGAACGAGGCCTCCACCTTCAGCTTCACCCCGCGCGGGGCGGCCATGCCGTCCTGCATGCGGGCTGTCAGGCCGAAGGTGTGCGTACGCGCCGAGCCCACCGAGTTCTGCATGTCGACCGGCACGTCGTAGTCCAGCTGGAGCAGCGGCAGCGGGGTCTCCCCGGCCGTGGTGCCCGAGTGGAAGGTCCACGACGTGAAGGTCTTGGTGCCGAACTCCCAGTCGTCCGAGTCGCGAGCCGTCGTCACGTCCAGCCGGTACTCGGCGTCGCCCGCCGGCACCTCGAACTTGCCCGCCGCTCCCCTGTCGGACTCGGCGATCTGCTCCCCGTCGCGGTACAGCACCGCCACGGCTGTGTCAGGCTCGTCGTCGGCCCCGGCAGCCCCGGCGGCGATGGGGCCGAAGTTGGAGAGCTCCGCGAACGACCAGTGACCGGTGCCGGAATCGTTGAACTCCGGGATGTCCACCGACAGGGTGTCACCGTGGCGCACCGACTTCCGGGACCACCCACGCGGGATCGACGGGCGGACCACCGCCCCGAACCACCGCTCCGTGGCGCGCTGGCCGTGCCGGTAGGTGTGCGGGGCATCCTGCGACCCGACCGTCCACGCCCAGCTGGGTATCAACCAGGGGACATCGTGGTGCACCACATGGTTCCACAGCGTGTCCTCGGCGCTGCTCACGTACTCGACGCGTTTCTGTCCCTGCGGAACGTAGCGGGCCCACTGGTTGAGGATGACGTCCTCGTAGGACCGCCACCCGAAACGCTGCTCGATCGCCCAGGACGAGGCGCCGGTGCGGGCGTAGGTGCTGCGCACCACGGCGCTGTTCCGCTCCGAGACGGTGTAGACCGTCTTCTCGGGGATGGAGCCCTTCCAGACCGGCAGCACGTCGTACAGGTACGGGCTGCGCACCGTGCCGGTGAACTTCACCGTCGTGGTGCCCTGCTTGATGCGCTCCAGCAGGGCCGTTCCGTTCGTCCAGTCGGTCCGCATGGCCGGCAGCTCCATCCGGTCACCGTCCGGCTGCCAGCGGCCCCACACGGCGTGCCCGACCGGCTCCCACGCGAACAGGACCGCCTTGGCCCCCGCGTCTGCCGCGAGTCGCATGAACTCGGAGTAGTCCTCGGGCCACTTGTACCGTGCGACGGCCAGCTTTCCACGGACATCGCTCAGGTCGGGCTGCTCCACCGATCCGGCGTCAACGGCGGTCAGCTGCGCACCCCGGTCCCCGAAGACCGGGGAGAACGCCTCGTAGAACGGGGCGAACCGCAGCGAGCTGCCGGAGACGTCCGCCTGCAGTTGCGGGGCCGTCATCTGCCAGCGCGAGTAGTACTCGAAGGTGCCGTCGGTGACCGGGGCCGTGGGGGTGACGTAGAGGTGAATGGCGTCGTAGTACTGGGAACCGAAGCTCATGCTGCGGCCGTCGATCTGGCGGTGGAACATGGTGCTGACGACGCCGTGCTCTTCGGCTGGACGCGGAGTACGGATCTTCACCTCGCTGAGCTTGGTGAAGTCCAGCGTCACCGTCGTGTCCTTGGTGACCTTCACCTCGGGGACGACGATCTCATCTGCCTCGTCGCCCGCATCGGACGCCTGGGTGAACAGGCCGGAGACGAGGTACGTGCCTTCCTCCACCATGGTGAATCCGGCGTCCGGGTCCGTGTAGCTCACGAGTCCGTCCGGACCCCAGATGTTCGCGAGACGACCATGCTGGACCTGGCCGTCGCGCAGGCGGTAGTCCACGGTCAGCCGGTGCTGGGGGGCGTGCACCGCGAGGGAGACCGTGGTGTGGGCGAGTACGGTGCCGTCGGCGGACTTGGCGGTGAGGTATCCGTAGTACTTGCCGCGGACCGCATGCGCCGCGTCGGTGTGCAGCGGGACCTCCGCTGTGGCGCCGGGGGCCAGTCGCACGCTGTCGGAGCCGAGGCCGACCACCCCGTCGGGGAGCGCACGACCGCCCTCGGTGGCCAGGCTGACGGCCAGGGAGAGCGTGAACGGACGGTCACCGGTGTTGGTGTAGTGAACGGTGGCCGTCTCGCCCCCGCTGCCGCCGGTGTGCAGCGGGGCGAGGGTGACCGAGCCGGTGGCGGTGACCGGGCCCGTGGCCGCGGCCAGGTCGATGCGGCCGCCCCCCTGCTCGGTGACCTTGGTGCCGGGCACCGTGTGCGCGGTGCTGGTCAGCGCGTCCTTGAGCTGCTGGGCGTTCCAGCCGGGGTGCTGCTGGGCCAGCAGCGCGGCGGCGCCGGCCACGTGCGGGGTGGCCATGGAGGTCCCGGACAGTGCGACGTAGTGGGTGTCGACCGGGTCGCCGAGGGTGGTGCCGGCCGCGCGGGCGGCGACGATGCCGACGCCGGGGGCGGTCACGTCGGGTTTGACCGCGTCGTCTCCCGAGCGCGGGCCGCGGCTGGAGAAGGGGGCGAGGGAGTCGTCGCGGTCGACGGCCCCCACGGTCAGCGCGGCGTCGGCCGCGCCCGGGGTATTGATGGTGGACTGGTCAGGGCCGGAGTTGCCCGCCGCAACGACGAAGAGCGTACCGGTTGAGGCTGTCAGGGAGTTGACGGCCTCACTCATCGGGTCGGTACCGTCGCTGTCCTCACCACCGAGGCTCATGTTGACGACCTTGGCGTGCTCGCCGACCGCCCACTCCATGCCGTCGATGACGCCCGACTCGTCGCCGAAGCCGTAGTCGCCCAGGACCTTGCCGATCAGCAGGTCGGCCTTGGGCGCCACGCCGCGGCGGCTGCCGCCGGACGCGGCGCCGGTGCCGCCGACGATGGATGCGACGTGTGTGCCGTGCCCGAAGTGGTCGCCGGTGTCCGGGGCATCGGAGAAGTTCCTGGCCTCCGCGATGCGGCCGGCGAGGTCGGGGTGGTTCGCGTCGACACCGCTGTCGAGCACGGCCACCTTGACGCCCTGGCCCTCGTAGCCGGCCTTCCAGGCGGTGGGGGCGTTGATCTGCGCGGTGCTGCGGTCCAGCACCGACTTCACCTTGCCGTCCAGCGAGATGCGCGGGGTGACCGCGGCACGCGCGGCGTCCGAGCCCCCGTCGGAGTTCAGGGTCTTCCAGAACTTCCCCAGGTCGTCGCCGTCGACCCGCACCGACCGGGCGTCGATGCTCTCCAGAGCGCGGGAGGGCGTCCTGGCCGCGTTGAACGCCACGAGCCGGTCGGCGGTGGCCGCGGCGGCCTTCGCCGCCTGCGCGGTGACCCTCGCCCCGGCCCGCGACGGCGCCGAGGAGACGATCAGCGGCAGCGCGGGGGTGTGGGCCTCGTCGTAGCCCTCGGCGATCAGCGCCGTGACGTTGAACAGCCGCCGGTCCAGGGTGCCGGTGGTGACGAGCGACTCGGCGTCCGACGGCATCACGGTCAACTGCTTGTCGTCGCCCTCCCGCGTCCGGAAGGCCATCCGCTCGCGGCCGGGTCCGGGCTGCACCGACGCCGTATGGCGTCCGTCGGGCAGCGTGGTCACGGTCACCCGGTCACCGGTAAGCAGCCGCACGGTCGCAGAGTGCGCCCTCGGCACGGCAGCAGGACGCACGGCGGCCCCGGCGTCTGCCGCCTGGGTCGCGAAGGCGGCCGGTACGGCGCCGACAACCAGCGCCAATCCTGTTGTTATCGCCGCCGTCAGGCGGATTCTGGACATCGGTGGGACAACCTCTCGTTTGGGTGGAGGTAAGAACTTTCGAATGAATTGACTGTCGAAGTAGCCAGCGTTACTGACTCGGGTGTCGCAACTACGACATGTCTCCATGGCGAGACAAGTGGCCTGTGCGCCGCCGCGCTGTCAGCGCGGCCGCGAACGCCCGTGGTGGTGGGCCGAACGCGCGGCTGCGGATCGACTGCTCCGGCTCAGACCACGCCGTCCCGCGAACGGGGTGCGCACGAGGTCCCCAGTGATCTGGCGTCAAGGAGCCGGAGCGAGCCCGGCGCGACGAGGTTCGCCATGGCAGGGTGGACCTCGTTGAGTGGGACTGCGGCCAAGAGGCTCTGATCCGACCGCGAGGAACGGCGGTCAGAAGGTGAGCTTCCAGCTGTTGATGTAACCGCTGTCGTGGCGGTACGCGTCCTGGACCTTCAGTTTCCAGGTGCCGTTGGCGGTCTCGCTGGAGGCGTTGACGGTGTAGGTGGCGACGACGTTGGCGGCCGAGTCGAAGCCGTCGGACCTCTTCAGCCGGTACAGAGTGCCGTCCGGGGCCACCAGGTCGATGGCCACGTCACCGCGGTAGGGGTGGACGATGTTGACGTCGATCTGCAACGTGCTCGGCGCATGGCCTGCGCGACCGGTGATGTTGACGGTGGAGTACACGGCGGCGCCGGCGTCCGGGATGGCCACGTCGGTGGTGTTCTGGAAGACGTTGCCGCCGACGGTGGAGACACCCCAGCCGAACGTCGCCGAACCGGTGAGGTTGAAGGAGTCCTTGACCGTGACTGTCACATTGCTGAGGCCCACGCTGGTCGGTGTGCCGGAGATCAGACCGGTGCTCGCGTTGATCGACAGGCCGGCCGGTAGACCGGTGGCCGAGTAGGTCAGCGCTCCGGGGTTGTTGGTGCCGGCCTCGATCTGCAGGCTCGAGGCGGTGTTGACGACCGTGTTCTGGTCGACCGGCTTGGTGACCGTGACGCGGCCTGCGACGCCGATGGCGGCCCAGGTGTCGGCGACCGTGTTGTAGGTGGCGCTGCCGGCGCCCCACAGGTCAGCGGCAGCCTGCAGGGTTCCGGCGCGGGCGCCCGAGTAGTCGGTGGTGGAGGTGAAACGCTCGGTCAGGGCCTTGTACCAGAGCTTGGCGGCGTTGTCCCGGCCGATGCCGGGGACCGGGCGGCCGTTGGCGGTGGGGCTGTTGTAGCCGACGCCGTTGATCACCTTCGCACCGCTGCCCTCGGACAGCAGGTAGAAGAAGTGGTTCGCCGGGCCGGACGAGTAATGGACGTCGAGGTTCTTGAGGCCGGCATACCAGTTGTCGACCGATGCGCCGTCCCGCGAGGGCTTGTCCATGTAGCGCAGCGGGCTGCCGTCACCCTGAACGTCGATCTTCTCGCCGATGAGGTAGTCGCCGACGTCGCCGGCGTTGTTCGCGTAGAACTCGACCGAAGTGCCGAAGATGTCGGAGGTCGCCTCGTTGAGGCCGCCGGACTCGCCGCTATAGATCAGACCCGCGGTGGCGGCAGTGACGCCGTGGCTCATCTCGTGGCCGGCGACGTCCAGCGTGGTCAGCGGGTGGCTGTTGTGGGGACCGTCACCGTAGGTCATGCAGAAGCAGTCGTTGTCCCAGAACGCGTTGAAGTAGTCGTCGCCGTAGTGGGTGCGTGAGTAGGCGGCGACTCCGTCGTTGCGGATGCCGTTGCGGCCCATCACGAGCTTGTAGAAGTCCCAGGTGACCTGGGCACCGTAGGCGGCGTCCACACCGGCGGTCTGGGCGTTGGACGGCAGGCCGTCGCCCCAGGTGTCCGTGGCGTTGGTGAACAGGGTGCCGGTGCCGTCGGTTCCGCGGTTCAGGTCGTACGTCGAGTGTCCGCCACGAATGTTGTCGGTCATGCTGTACGTCGAGCCGGACAGTGTGGTCCCGATGGTGACCTTGCCGCTGTACTGGCTGTTGCCGACGCCGGTCTCGATCCCCTGGTACTCGAAGAGCTTGGCACCGGTCCTCGCATCCGTGATGACATGCAGCCGGCTCGGAGTACCGTCGTCCTGCAGTCCGCCGACGACGGACTCCCAGGCCAGGGCCGGCGCGCCGGAAGCCGCCCAGACCACCTTGCGGGAGGTGGTGACGGCCGGGCTGGTGCCGCCCTCGGCCTTGGCGCGGCCGATCGCGAAGGTCTTGGCCGAATCGGCGGACCGGGTCGCGGTGGTGCTCGGCACGCTGATGGTCGCGTTGACGGCCTTGTCGACCCCCTTCGAGGTTCCGTCAGCCGCCGTGTGCACGACCAGGTCGCCGCCGAGGACCGGCAGGCCCGCGAAGGTGCGCTCGTAACGGGTGTGCACGGAGCCGTCGGCGTCCTTGAGGACCGACTTGGCGATCAACTGCTCCCGGGCTCCCAGGTGCAGCGACCGGGCAGTGGCTGCACGGTCCGCCTGGGCAGCCTTCAGGAGCTTCGCCTGCTCCGAGGTCGAGAGCTGGACAGGAAGCGCGCCCGCTCGGGGCTGGACCCGGACGGGGTTGGCGTGCGCCTGGGGCGTGCCGGCCGTCGCGCTGCCGGATGACGCGGCGACAGCGAGCAGCGCAGCACTGGCTATGAGTGCGCCGGCGGTGACTGTGCTGCGGCGTGATCGTCTCACTCGGACTCCTACTGCGGCGACCGCTCGATGGCGGCCGGTGACAATCCGAGCAGTGGGTCTTGGTGCTGCCCGGTCAGAACTGGCGGTTTGGTGGGGATATACGGGGTTGCTGCGTCGAGGGCGGTCACAGCGTGTTGAAACACCTTGTGACACCGTTGGGGTGCATCCCTCAGAAATAGGCCACCAGAGCGACACGTGTCACTGACCTCAGGTGTCGTAACCGCGACATGTCTCAACGCCGACATGCACCGTCTGCCACTGCCACCTTGCCGGCGCGGGGATTTGTCATGAATTTGAGCTCTGCTCGGTGGTCAGTGGTGGCGCTGAGTCCCTACCCGCGCTCATGAGGCACCACTGATGTCAACCCTCCTCGCGCGCACCGCGGCGCGGTGGGGGTGTCCACAACGGCCCGAGCAGCATTGGCGGCCGGCATGGCCGCACTGGGAACACTGACGCACCTAACCGACGATTCTCGCCGGCAAGCTGTATCGCCCTGTGAGGTCGGGGACGCGGCCGGCGGGTGGTTGCCCATGCAGCGTGGTGTGTCCGCGGGGTGATTGTAGGTGTGGAGTCACTGCGGGAACGCCTCTCGGCGTTCGGCTTCTGACTGGCAGGGGCGAGCGCAGGCCCACTCGTCCCGCCGGGAGGTGCCCCCGCAGCCGAGGTTGGGGCGGCCGTGGCGGGTGCGGGGCCGGGCGGGGTCGCGGTGTACGGAGCTGTTGCGGCCGCCCTGGTCCTGCCGTGGATCCTGCGTCCGCCGCCGTCGGGGATGCTGCGAGCCGGGGTCCGGCGAGGGCCGTGGAGGGGCCGGCTGGAGCGGTGGGCCCGGCGTTGGGCGGTGGTGGGTGAGACCTCGAAGCGTTCGGTGGCCCGGCGACGCGGCCAGCCGTCGGCCACGAGGCGGCGGGCCAGGCGCAGCTGTCCGGTCTCCGCTGGAGTGCGGTGGCGCCCGGCGACGAGGCCTGCCCGCTCGCCAGGCCACACCGTGGTCACGCCCCGGCCAGCAGCGCCCCCAGTGCCTCAGCCGTCTCCGGGTAACGGTCGAGCAGTGCCGCGCCCGCCAGCTCGGGTTCTGGCGTCGCCCAAGGGTCGTTGCAGCCCAGGAGGTGGGCCAGTGCGTCGGTGGTTGCCGGGTGGGCAGCGAGGAGGCTCACGCCGCGGGGGGACTGGTGGGCAGGGGTCAGGGCCGGCGGCGTCGGTTGGGCGGCGCGCCACGGGGGGACCCACTCGTCCAGGGCCGCGAGGCGGCCGGGGAAGATGCGGCCCGCTTCGCGGATGAGGAGGGGGGCCAGGTTCGTGCCGCCCGCGCGGAGGCTCATGATCAGGGTGGGGAGCCACGGGAGGAGGACCTGGTCGGGCAGGCGGGCGAAGGCGTTGGAGACGGCCTCCACCACGACGTCGGCGAGGCCCGGGACCGGTTCCAGGGCGTGGAGGAGGCCGCTGAGGTAGCGGGGGTAGGCGGGGACCACCAAGGGGTTGGCGAGCAGCGCGTCGCACTTGGCACGCAGTTCGGCGCGGGTCAGGGTTCCGAGGTGGACCTGGGCTGCCCACAGCAGGGCCGTCTTCGACGGGTCCTGTGGGTGGGACTGCGCGACGGCCAGTTCCAGCTGGGTGCGGTCGCAGCCCAGTGACAGGGCCAGGGTCTCCATGCTGAACAGGAAGCCCAGCATGGCCGCCACCTGGCGGACGGTGGCGTCGTCGTCGGTGAACGCGGTCGGCAGCAGGGTGCAGTAGTGCGCGTAGCCGGCCTTGGTGAAGGACTCGATCCACGACGGCAGCGCCGGTTCACTGGTGCGGTAGTAGGAGAGGAGACGGCGGACGCGGTGCAGCACCTCCGGGGCGCCGTCGACAGTGCGCTCGGCCGACAGTACTTCCAGGGCGCGGGTGCCGAGTTCGTCGGCGAGGCGGCGGCTGTTCAGGTAGAGGGTGGCGTCCTCGACGGCTTCCAGGACGGTCGCCGCGGTGGCCTTCGGGTCGTAGGCGCGGCGGCGCAGGCGTTGTTCCAGGACCTGCTCGATGCTGACGCCCTCGTACCCGAGCTCGATGAGGGCGCGCTGGTGGGTGCCGAGGGCCAGGTCCCAGGACTCCTGGATCGGGCGCTCGCCGAGCTTCCGCTCGCCCATGATGGGCCGGGCGGTGCCCTCGGGCATCAGGCGGCGGAGCATCCACAGGACGTCGGAGCACGGGCCGAGTTCCGGCCGGCCGGCGATGTCGAGCAGGGCGCGCTGCACGCCGCGTTGCTGGAGCTTGAGGCCCAGGGGTGCGAGCCGGTCGTGGACGTCGCGGGCGAGGGGCGGCAGGGCGTCGTAGCCGACCTGGCCGATGCGGTCGCCGCCCATCATGATCTCGACGATCCGGCGTACGTCGCGCCGGCCGGGCACCGCGTCCTTCTCGATGCAGGTGACGGCCGCGTCCTGGAAGTCGTACGGCGTGGGCTTGGCCCGGTCGCGCATCCCGGCCAGCAGGATCGACGTCTCGAACACGGCGATGGCGTCGGCGGTGGAGGCGAGGTAGCCGTTGCGGCGGGCGGCGCGCACGATCTCCACCGACCAGCCGAGCAGTTCGGCCTCGTCCAGTTGGTCCAGGGCGGGCGGGCGCTGCAGGAAGCCGGTCAGCTGGTCGGCGGCCACAGCCTGAGGGGCGGGTGCCGGGGTCTTGGCGGGCGGCGTCGTCTTTTTCGTGCCTGTTTGTCCCGTCAGGCGGTACGGCTTGACGCGGGTGCGCTTGAGGTTCTTCGTCCACTGCGTCGCGGCGATCGACACCGAGCCCGCGGCGAGGCCGAACTGCGCCTCGATCGCCGCGTGGCTGGACGGGATCAGGCCGTGCAGCCACTTGGTGGCGGTGCGCGGGGTGATCTCAAAGGTGTCGGCGCCGTCCACGCCGAACTCGGCGACGCGGCTGGCTGCGTGGAAGGCGCCGCAGACGTAGAGGCAGTCCGCCGGGTCGGTGGCGGTGGCGGACAGGTGCTCACGCATCCGGGTCCACATGTGGCGCTCGCGGTCCTCGTCCACGCGCACCCGGTGCGGGTCGCCGGGGGCGAGGCGCCGGAAGAGGCTGCCGATGAGGAACATGACCTGGCGGTAGGTGTCGTGGTCGGCGTCGCCGAGCGGCAGCTCCACGTACTGGTGCCACCACTCCGACCAGTGCCGCACCCGGCCGTGGCGCAGCAGGTGCTCCTCCAGTTCGGCGAAGCGCGGCCGCAGGTCGCCGATCTCGACGCCGACCGCGTCGCCGTGCAGCGCGGCCTCCTCCTCGGCGGGCGGCGCGTCCGGGTCGTCCGGTCCGGCTGGCTGCTCGGCACGGGCGTCCCACTGGAAGACGTGGTCGGAGGAGCGGTCGACCAGGACGAGCTCCACGCCCGGGGTGTCCAGCGCGTAGGCGATGGCCTGGTACTCCGCCGAGGCCTCGGTGATCGGGGCGACCACCGACAGCGGGGCCCAGTCGGCGGGGAAGCCGTCGGCCTCGCTCGCGTACGCCTGGACCGCGACCGGCAGCCGGCAGTTGCGCAGCTCGGTCAGCAGCGGTGTCATGTCCTCGCACAGCTCCAGGTACACGACCTTGGGCTGCTTCTCGCGCAGGCGGCGTGCCATGGCGACGGCCGAGGCGGGCGAGTGGTGGCAGACGGGGAAGACCTCCAGCGGCTCGCGCACCGCGCGGTCGACGTCGTCGACCATGCCGAGGAGGATGCCCTCCAGGGCGTCGGGCCCGTCGGCGAACGTCGTGGCGGCTTCGCGGAGCTGACTGCGCAGCGCCTCGAAGGTGCCCTCGTAGGTACCGCTCATGACAGCGTGGCGATCGCGTCGCGGCCGCCCTCCAGGAACTCGGGCCAGGCGCCGCCCTCGTCCTTGCTGCGCGGCTCGACGACCCCGTGCAGGTACTTGTTGAGAATCGCCAGGTCCTCGGGCTCGCGCCGGGCCAGCGAACCGACGAGAGAGGACGCGAGGGCGCGGGCGGTCAGGGCCCGCTCACCGAAGAAGTTGCTGTGCAGGATGGAGTCCTCCAGCACGCCGATCTGCTCGGCGGTGGAGAGGGCGGACTCCAGCTTCTCGTCGTCGCTGCCGGCCGCGGCCGCCGAGGCGCGCAGGTCGGCGAAGCTCTGCAGCAGCACGTCGAGCAGGGTCGGCGGCACGTCGAGCTCTATCTGGTGGCGACGCAGCAGCTCCTCGGTGCGGAAGCGGACGATCTCCGCCTCGCTCTTCTTGTTCGTCACGACGGGGATGCGGACGAAGTTGAAGCGGCGCTTGAGCGCGGAGGACAGGTCGTTTACCCCGCGGTCGCGGCTGTTGGCGGTGGCGATGATGGAGAAGCCGGGCTTGGCGAAGACGATGTTGTCGCTGTCGCCGTCCAGTTCAGGGACGGAGATGTACTTCTCGGAGAGGATGGAGATCAGGGCGTCCTGGACGTCGCTGGTGGAGCGGGTGAGCTCCTCGAAGCGGCCGATGGCGCCGGTCTCCATGGCGGTCATGATCGGCGAGGGGATCATCGACTCCCGTGACTGGCCCTTGGCGATGACCATGGACACGTTCCAGGAGTACTTGATGTGGTCCTCGGTGGTGCCGGCCGTGCCCTGGACGACGAGGGTGGAGTTGCGGGAGATCGCGGCGGAGAGCAGCTCGGCGAGCCAGCTCTTGCCGGTGCCGGGGTCGCCGATGAGCAGCAGGCCGCGGTCGGAGGCGAGGGTGACGATGGAGCGCTCGACGAAGCTGCGGTCGCCGAACCACTTCTGTGCGATCTCACGGTCCAGGCCGTCGGAGGGCTCGGAGCCCAGGATGAACAGGCGGACCATCTTGGGCGACAGGCGCCAGGAGAAGGGCTTGGGGTTGTCGTCGACCGACTCCAGCCAGTCCAGTTCCTCGGCGTACTTGGTCTCGGCGGGGGCGCGCAACAGGTCGGACATGAGGGGCCTTTCGGGCATGGTGGGGTGCTGCTCGGGTTGTCTTGGGTGCTTCGTGGTGCCTTGGACTGCCTGGGGGCGCTCAGGCGAGGAACGTCTTCAGCTCGTGGACGAGCTTGCGTATGTGACCGGAGAGCACCGGAGTGCCGAGGTCCTTGAACCGCTCCCGGAACCACGGGTTGACGCTGCCGCGGCCGGAGCTGGTCACCGAGCCGACGGGGATGAACTTGACCCCCGAGCGGTGGAGAGCGGCCATGCTCTCGAACAGCGGCTCCGTCCGCCATTCGTAGAAGTCGGAGATCCACACGACGACGGTGTTGCGGGGCTCGGCGACCTTCGGCTGCGCGAGCGCCATGGCGACCGTGCCGTCGGTGCCGCCGCCGAGCTGGGTGCGCAGCAGGGTCTCGAAGGGGTCGTGGACCCAGGGCGTGAGGTCGAGCGCCTGCGTGTCGTACGCGATGAGGTGGACGTCCACCTTCGGCAGCCCGGCGAAGATCGAGGCCAGGATGGTGCAGTTCACCATCGAGTCGACCATCGAACCCGACTGGTCCACGACGACGATCAGCCGCTGGGGTGTCGTCTTGCGGGCGGTGTGCCGGTAGTAGAGGCGGTCGACGTAGAGCCGCTGCTCCTCCGGGCTCCAGTTGGTGAGGTTCTTCCAGATCGTGCGGTCGAGGTCGAGGTTGCGGAACACCCGCTTGGGCGGGATGGAGCGGTCGATCGCGCCGACCGACGCCTTCTCGACCTGCGTGCGCAGCACTTCGGCGACCTCGTCGACGAAGCGGCGGATCAGGGACTTGGCGTTGGCCAGGGCGACGCCCGAGAGGTTGTTCTTGTCCCGCAGGAGCTGCTCGATCAGGGACATGCTCGGGGTCAGTTGTGCGGCGAGGTTGGGGTCGGCCAGGACTTCGCGCAGGTGCATCCGCTTGACGAGGTCGGCCTCGATGGATCCGAGTTCGGGGCCGATCGCCGGGATCAGCCGGCTGAGGTCGGGGGTGGTGCCCCCGCCGCCGGTGCCGGTCGGGCTGACGCCGGGTCCTGCCGCCCGTCCCCCGGCACCGCCACCTCCACGACCGCCCCGCAGCTCGCCGGGGCGGCAGCCGAGCGCGCGCTCCAGCCAGCCCGCGTCGGACTGCCAGCGCGCCAGCTGCCCGGCGGTGACCGTGCCGGAGCCGGAGGCGAAGACGTTGAGCAGCACCTTCGACACCAGTGCGGCGCGGCGGACTTCGGCGGCCCGGTCGCGTGCGCCGTCCTCGGGTTCGGGTTCGGGGGTCATCAGGCCGTCGAGTTCGGAGGCCAGCTCCGGGTGGCGCTGCACGATGGAGTCGACGGAGGTCTGCGGGTCCAGCAGCGCGGGCGGCAGGCCGATGTCCTCGACGACGGCGAGGCTCGCCGCTTCCAGGGTGGCCTGTTCCTCGGGGTCGAAGAGTCGGGCCAGCAGGCGCCAGTACAGGACCTGGCGGCGGTTGTCGTGCGGGTCGGCGACGGGCGGCCCGTCGGGGCCGTCGGTGTGCCCGGTGGTCTGTTCGGTCATTTCCGCAGCAGCCTTCCGGCGCGTTCCCGCAGCACGTCCACGGCGTCGGTGGCGGCCTTCTCGGCCTTGACGCCGTTCTTGTCGGTCGTGCCACCCGCCCAGGCCCCGGCGTGGACGGCGACGGCCTTCTTCCGCACCGTCGTCTCGACGGCCAGCGGCTGGACCCGGTACGTCCCCTCGTCCCAGCGGAGGAGAGCGATGCAGGCGCCCGATGCCGCGACCGCCTCGGGGGTGAGCGGCCCGGCGGCCGGAACGCGGTCGGTGTCGACGGCGAGGGACTGCCCGGCGACGGTGAACGTCACCACGCCGTCCTCGAGCCCGGCGGCGTAGCCCTCCACGAACACCGGTACGGCGATGCGCGCCGGGTGGCGGTCCAGGGGCGCGACGACCGGGTCGGCGGCGGTGGGCAGCACGACGCGGGCGGCGGCGAAGGCGTCGGCGGGCTTTCCCGCTTGGGCGTGCGCGTCGTTCCAGAGCAGATCGCCCTCGGCGGTGACCGGCATGCCGGCAAGGTCCATGGAGCGGCCCTCGCTGACGGCGGCCAGCAGCGACATGTGCGGGCGGAGCAGCTGCCAGAGCCCGGCGCCGACGACGGAGTCGGGCTTGGGCGCGGACACGCTCGCGCGCACCAGGCGGGGCGTCGTGCCGTCCGCGGGTTCGAGCACGGCGTGGACCTGGGCCTGTACGGCGGTCGCGTGCTCCTGGAGGTCGACGCCGAGGGGCAGCAGCCGGCCGGTCGCCGTCCCGGTGGCGGGCGCACCGGCCGCGCCGGGCAGCGTCAGCAGCATCCCGCGCGACCACAGGTCGGCCCAGCGGCGTACGGGGAACCGTTCCATGGTGGCCCCGGGGCACGAGGCGGCGAGTTCGGCGGCGAAGCCGTCGAGGAGTGTGGCCAGACGGCGCAGTGCCGGGTCGGGCAGCATCGCGGAGACGATCTGCGCGGCGCCGGACACAAGGTCGTGGTCGATGCCCTGCCAGCCGGAGCGGGCCAGGTCGGACAGCCAGGACCGGGCGGCGGCCAGCAGGTTCGGCGCCTGGCCGCCCTCGGGCTCCGGGGCGCCCTCCTCGGCGCGGGACCGGCCGGTCGCCTCCTGGATCCGGGCTGTCAGCGCGTCGTGGACGGAGCCGAGCAGCGCGGTGCGGGCGGCGGCGAGCACGACGAGGTGATCCTCGCTCGCGGCTCCGGCCGCCGCCTTCTCGGCCGCTTCGGCGACCCTCGTGGCCAGCGGGGTCCCCGCGACGGCGTGGACGAGTTCCGTGAGGCCGGCGGTCTGGGCGGGCTGCGGACGCAGCAGTCCGCTGACGAGCGTCGCGTCGAAGGCGTCTACGGCCGCCAGGGCCTCGTCGAGCCCGGGGAGGGCTTCCGCGAGCAGGTCGTGGCGCATCACGCCACCGCCCTGGTCGGCGGGAACCACTGCATCTCCGGCAGCGGGGCCGTGGTGGGGGCGAGCTCCAGGTAGGCGAGGTGGCGCAAGAAGCGGCTGAAGACCGGTGCCGCGGCCTGCTTGTCCCCCTGCGACGGGCGTGCGCTCGTCATGGCGGCGGTGATGCTCTGCGCGTCCGGCTCGCCGCCCGCGGTCTCCGCCTTGACGTAGCGGGCGACGCGCTCGGCGCCGTACTGCAGCACGGCCTCGACGATGAGGGCCCGTATGTGGTTGCAGAAGCCGCCGCGTGCGCCGCCGCAGGGCCGGTTGTTGTTGGTGCTGCAGGTGAACGCGTAGCTGCCCGCGGCGACCGACGAGACGTAGACCCGCTCGATGTCCGAGCCGCTGGACACCACGCCCTGCAGGCGTCCGTCGGCCAGTTCGACGAACGGTACCTTGGCGAGCTTGCGCGGCATCGCGGGTGCCGTCACCCGTGCCGTGCTCGACCTCTCCCAATCTGACAACGCGCCATCTCCTGTGCAGCATGGGGGTATTCCGCGCCACATCGGCGGGACGTCAATGAACATATCCGCGATCACTGACAACGCCGTCTGGCTCTGCACAGCCCCAGGTCAGGGGCACAGGGAAGGGCACGGGGCGACCTCCGAGAACACCGCTTCACGGCCCTCCCGGCGGTCGGTGTGCCGGAAGGACCACCGGGCGTCCCGGCGGACACCGCGTCACCGCGGTAAGGCGAGCCCACCGCGCTCCGGGAGCGGGGCGGCGAAGCGCCGGCCGCGGGCGCGCAGCGCGTCGACGGCGGTCACGGCCTCCGAAGGCGTGTGCGCAGGTTCGAATCCTGCCGGGGGCACTCGCCGGGTCGCTCGTTAGATTTACCCGCTGACCAGGGCGAATGCCGACACGAGAGGGCGGGAGCCAGTCTGACTGACTCCCGCCCTCCCTCGTTGTCTCTCGGTGTCCGCGCCCACCTCCGACACACCCCCAAGCCGAGCAGGCGAGCCGGGCGAACCGCACCTGAGCCCCGGGTAACACAGCCTCGTCACCGTCACGACCGCGTGCCGGTCGTGACGGCCGGCGCCCTCCACAACAAGCCACGACATCGTCGATGAGCAGGTCTCGCCTGCAGGAAGGGGTCACGGCCTGCTGCTCATCGGTTTCGCTGGGAGAGTGGGCGTACCAGAGCCTTCGCACCGGCGCTCGGCCCGCGCGAAGGCTCCGACGGTAAAACAGTCCCCAGTAGTACTGCGCGTGTCCTGAAGCTCAGTCGTCACTGTCGCCTCGGTATCGCGCCGGCTTGCTGGGGGCCTAAACCACATCCTGTCCAAGTCACTCCGCCGACTAGACGTCCTCATCGACTTTGCGGCTTTTTCGGTGTTATGGCCTAATAACCACTCATTCACAAAATGTGTCGCGAGTCAATAGGTTCTCGGTAAATTTCACAGGAGGCTCCACGCGATCATCTTTGACTGCGGCACCCGGCCCGCCCTGCGCCTACTTCGTGAAGCCGAGCGCAGTATCAGCCCGGCAGTGCGTGCACGCCGGCACCTGCTGCCGCAGCGCATCCAGCGCCTACCCGTTGGATCCGCTGACGGGGGGGGCTGATGCACGATCGCGTGACTTCGCGGTCCGACTGCTCGAAGCCCTCGACGGCGAGGCTCCCCATGTGCGGAGCCACGATGGCAAGCGCCTGAACCCCGTCTGATGGCCCTCCGTAGCATGTCCCGGTGACGAGCGAACCAGAGCACACCACGACTGCGGTGATGCGATCTCTGCCCAAGCCGGAAGCGATCCTCCGCGACACCGACTGGGCCAGTCTGGAGCACCTGTGGGGTCCAGCAGGCGACGTACCCGCTTCGCTGGCGGCCCTGCGCGGTACCGATCCCGTCGTCCACGCGCGCGTCATGGACAAGGACCTCGATTGCCTGCGCCACTCAAACGGCGTCTCCCCCGCCACGGTGCCCGCGGCGTTGTTCATTGCCGCGATCCTTCCCGAGCCAAGTACCGAGATTGAAGGGACCTACTACTCCTGGGACGACCCAGTCGGAGGGGAACGGCGCAGCCTGCTCCGTGTGGAACTGCTCGAATGGCTGGCGTCGCTGGTCTACGACACCGACGACGAGTTGTACGCCAAGCGACGGAGGCGGGGCGAGGTCTCACCGGAGATCGAGGCGGTACGGACTTTGCGGCCGCTGTTCTTCCAGGCAGTCACCCCCTTCCTGGACGACGCCAAGCCGGCCGTACGTCAGGCGGCCCTCATGACAGCCATCTTCCTTTCTGAACACCCCGCTCTGGCAAGCCACCGCCCTGACCTGGCCATCCGTGCCCGCGATCTGCTGACGACCTGCGAACGCCCCCGGTACTACCGGCTCTGCGCCATCGACGGCCTCAAGGCCTGGGGCGAGCCCTACGAAGACCTCATGCGACCTACCGACGTTCGTCCGCCCCGGCCGACAGAACAAGATGGATCGCCGTGGGGTGATGCGGTCTCCATCGACGACCAAGGTCCGGTTGCAGCGACGGCCCGCCCTCCTAGACCACCGGTCTCAACCCCAACGCCTTGCCGAGTTGGTGACGCCTGCCGGTCTGACGCCGTCAAGGGACACTGGGCCGCCACGGTGGCAGTGTGGCAAAGGGCAGGTGGCCATGCGTAGAGAACTGGTACCACTAGAACTAGCCGGAGGCTACTGGGTCATCGGAGATCCTTCGGGGGAACATCTGAAGCTGAAGCCAGAAGGGATATCCCATTGGTCTGATGGCACCGAGCAGCAACTCATCGCCTGGTCACGGCTTATGAACTTCAGTTTGGAGACTCAACCTGGCAAAACAGCAAGCTCAAAGGGCCTCGCGCGAACAGCCAAAATTCTGGCAGATCTGGCGGGAATAGCTGGCGCAGAAGGCCGCCGCCGGCGCGCAGGTACGGATACTGCTGGGCGACCCGGACTCGGAAGCGGTCCGCCAGCGCGGCGACGAGCAGGGCATCGGCGGGGACCTGGCCGCGCGAGCCCGGATCACGCGCCGTTACCTCGAACCGACCATGACCACCCCAGGCGTGGAGGTCAGGTCGCACGACACGATCCTCTACAACTCCATCTACCGCTTCGACGACGACGTCCTCGTCAACCCGCACGTCCTCGGAGCCCCCGCACTACATGCGCAGCTTTGACTCCGCATGGGAGCGCGGTACGACCGCCGTCCGATGACCGCCGACCTGCCCCTGTTCGCCGACGTGTTCCCAGAGCTGGCCGCCGACATCCTGCGCCTCCTTGAGCCGGATGGCGGGGTTCTCAGCGAACAGATCCCAACGCTGCGGTACTACGGCGTATGCACCTGCTCGGCCACGTGCCGCAACCTCCTGACGTCCCCCCAAGGCTCGCCCACCCCCTACATCTGCGAACTGGAGGAGGACGACGAAGTGGGGATCTGGCTCAGCCTCGACCCGACAGGAACCGTCATCGTCGACATCGAGGTCCTGGACGGAAGGGACCTCGGAGAAGCCGCACACCGCCCCTGACCACGAACGAGGCATGTGCGACGCTGGACGCATGGCCCGCGTCGATTACTTCAACGACCCGAACGCCCCGAAGGCAAACAGCATCGTCCCCTCAGTTACAGCAGTCGCCCTCAACGAGGCCGGGGAGATCCTGCTCATCCACAAGACCGACAACAACTTGTGGGCTCTGCCAGGTGGCGGCATCGACGTCGGGGAGTCCGCGCCGGCCGCAGCGGTGCGGGAGACGAAGGAAGAAACCGGGTTCGATGTCGCGGTGACCGGCTTGATCGGCATCTACACCAACCCGGCGCACGTCATGGCCTACGACGACGGCGAGGTACGGCAGCAGTTCTCCATCTGCTTCCACGCCCGCATCACCGGCGGCGCGCTCCGCACCAGCAGCGAGAGCAAAGAAGTGGCGTTCGTCCACCCGAGCAAGCTGGACGAGCTGAACATCCACCCATCGATGCGGATGCGGATCCACCACGGATTGGCCAGTCGCGCCGAGCCCTACATCGGCTGATCGACGAGACGGGCCTGCGTTCTCTCGACAGCCGCCCGCAGGTACGCGCGCGCGTTGCTGATCGCCGTGTGCACTTCGCTACCCGGCTCGTACCGGACCAGAATCTCGTCGATGCGCTGCTCGAAGTCGAAGGATTGACCCGCGGGACCCGTCGTCATGTCGGCGCAGATCAGCGCATCGAGCAACAGGGAGTCCTCCCGCTCATACGCGGCCAGCTCCGCCGACAACCCGCGCTGCTCCGCTTCATAGACGGCCCCGGAGTGATGGGCGACCAAGCGCACGAGCCGTCCAGGAGCGCCCAGAGCTTCCAGGTGCCGTGCACCGTCGACCGGGTGAAAGCCCGTGTCTCGTAGCTCCGGGGCGTAGCCAATGTCGTGCAGCCACGCGGCAGCCACGAGGAGATCACGCTCACCCGCCGGCACAGCCGCGGACACCTCGCGGGCACGCGCTGCAACGGCCTGCGTATGCAGCCATCGGTTCCCAAGCGGCGGCAACAACGACTCGGCCAGTTCGGCCGCTCCCTGGGGCGTGTCCAGCGCAGAAGGCATGAACCGCACGGTAGCTGAGCACCTTGGACACCCGACAGCCCTGGAGCTCCATGAGTTGATCAAGGTGCAGTAGAACCTCGCCCCTCTATGCTTCAGCAGGTGAGTACATCCCAGGTATCAGCGTCAACGACACCACTGCACTCGGTATCTGTGGCCGGAGCCGTGGTGCGCGAGGACGGCCGGCTCCTGGCGATCCGCCGTGCCGACAACAGGGCTTGGGAGCTCCCGGGCGGTGTCCTGGAACTGGACGATGCACCCGAGGACGGCGTCAGGCGCGAGGTCCGGGAAGAGACCGGCATCCACGTCGAGGTGGACAAGCTGACCGGGGTCTACAAGAACACCGCCCGCGGCATCGTTGCCCTGGTCTTCCGTTGCAAGCCCTCCGGCGGCACCGAGCGCACCTCGGACGAGTCCACGGCCGTCGACTGGCTCACGCCCGACGAGGTCGCAGAGCGCATGTCCGAGGTCTTCGCGGTCCGGCTTCTCGACGCACTGGACGGCAACGGGCCCCATGTCCGCAGTCACGACGGACGGCACTTGGCCGCCAACTCCCGTTAGGGACTTCCCTCATGCCGACCTCGATTGCTCTCTGGTTCGAGCACTTGCCCGGAAAGCACTGGCACAACGATCTTCGGTTGCACATCGGAGGTCACCGTCACACCTGCGACTCGTACTACCTGACGCTGAAGTCGCGGCACCTCGGCGCGAATCTGACACGCCTGCTAGAGCAGTGGATAGAGCAGGTCAACGAGCTCAAGGGCGCAGGCGGCACGGCCTACCTGCCCTACGACTTCTCGGACCAGTGCACAGCATGGCTTCGCGTCTCCTCCACAGACGGGCATGCCGCAGTCGTCCAGGCCGGCTGGAGCCTCATCGAGGCATGGGGCATCGACCCCTCGGACTACCGCGCGACAGCGCCAGACATCACGGACTTCAAGCCGATCGCGAACGCTCAGATCGAGTGCTCACTGGACGACCTCGCCACGCATATCGCGATCAACCGAGGCAGCCTCGCGACACTGAGACACTAGGGACTGTTCCGACCGGACGCCGGTGGCGACATCTCAGCTTGTCCGCAGGGTGAGCGCACGGACCAACCGGTCCACTGATCGCCCGGTCTTGGGCGTCAGTGCGATGATCAGCTCATCGACGCCGAGCAGGGCGTATTCATCGATGATGCGGGCCAGATCGTCGGGTGTGCCGGCGAACGCGCTGTCGTTGTCGTCCACTCCCGGGTGGTCGGGATCCGCTACGGACACGCCCACCGTTACGTGTAGCGAGCCCACTTCCCGGTCCTCGTCGGCCAGCGCCCTCTCCATCGCGGCAAGCCGTGCACGCAGCCGGTCGTCGGGCGCGCCATGCCAGGCGGTGTTCCAGGCCTGGGCGTGACGTGCGGTCAACCGCAGCAGGCGTGGGCCGTCTCCGGCGACAAGCAGTGGAATTCGTCGGTCGGGCGATGGCATCAGCAACGCGTTCCGCAAACGGTAGAACTGACCGGGCGTGGTGACGACGGCGCCACGCAGCAGCCCACCGACGATCTCCAAGGTCTCCTCGAAGCGCGCGAGACGGTGATCGTTCGGGAAGCCGTACGCCTCGTACTCCAGGCCAGGGAATCCGGCGCCGAGCCCCAGCACAAGGCGTCCACCGCTGATCCCGTCGACCGTTGCTGCCATCTTCGCCAGCAGCGCCGGATGCCGAAACGAACTGCAGGTCACCAGCGTGCCCACCGTCACCCGCCGGGTGGACGCGGCCAACGCGGACAGGATGGTCCATGCCTCCAACACGCCTTCTGGCGGGTTACCTGGCGGCTCGCTCACGAGATGGTCACAGATCCACACTGAATCCAGCCCCGCGGATTCTGCGTGCAGGGCCAGCGCGCACACGTCCGGCCAGCCTGGCATCCGACCCTGTCCGTCCGACTTGGACATCGGCAGCGTCACACCAATCCTCATGGGTGGACAGTCAACCAGGTTCGCAAGAGCGAGGCCTGGGCCGCGCAGGGAAAGTCGGCGTGACCGAACCGGCTTGTCACGCAGGGCTGTCTCGTTCAGCAATGCGTCGCTGCAGGTCGTAGGGCGTTGGTGGTGCGCATGCGTCACACCAACGTCGTTCCGGACCGGGGTCCCACCACCGGGACTCGATCACAACTCAAGACAGACCCTTGTCGGGTCTCGGTTGATGCTGGACGTTTTGGCGTCGGGTGATGCTTGACGTTTGGGCTAGATGATTTTTCGTTTGTTGCACTCCCCGGATTTGCGGACGACTACTCCCTTGGTGGTGGTGCGGGGGACGGTGGTGATCAGGTCGTTGCCGTGGAAGACCTGGATGACGGTGTCGTCGAGGTGGGCGGTGACGACCTGGCGGGCCCGGATGCGCCCGCCGCAGGTCACACACCAGCGCTTCCACCGCGGACGGGATCCGGTGCGGACACGACGCCGGGCGGTGCGAACGGTCCGCCAACCCTGAAAGGCCGGTCTGCTCGTACTTGCGCACCCAGGCATGCACGGACTGCCGGGAGACCCCGTAACGTGCCGCGACCTCGACCACCGGGGCGCCGGCGGCCACTTCCATGACCGCGTGATACCGCTGCTCGACCACGCTCAACTCCACCAGCACGGCCCCGGCCCTCCCGCGCGCGCCGAATCAGACGCGTACAGCAAAGCCGAGGCAAGCGGTGTCAAGCATCAGGTGAAGCCACACTGTCAACCATCAACCGAGACAGGACACTCAAGACAGACCCTAGCGCGGTAAGAGTTTCTCTACTTCATCAAGACACCCGGCGTCGCTCACGCTCCGCCGGGCGCGCGGCCCGCGTCCGGCCGCGCCCACGCTCCTGCCTCCGAGCATGGCCAGGGGGGCCTTACACTGGCCGCGGATCGGGCTGGCTCCTGCCTGCCCGCTGGTCTCCGCGCGTCAGCCCTGCGTCCCGACTGGGAGGTAGCCGTCCTGGGGGGCAGCAAAGCCGGGTGCGGTCGTCCGATCGCCACTGGCAAGATCGGGCCATGGGTTTGAACATTATGGTCGGTGTGCTCGTTGATGCCGAGGACGACTACGCCGAGATGGTCCGCGCTGACTTTGCTGTAATCGGCGAGCTACTGGAGCGTTCGGGGGCGCGACAGTGGACCGAGCCTGATCCGGTTGTGGCAGAGGACGCAGAGTTCGAGATGTGGGGCTACTCGGGCTTGCACACCGTTCGTCGTCTTGCCGTCCATCTTGCGGCGGCCGGATGTCTTCCCGAGCCGTTGGATCAAGCCCAGCGTGCGAGTGACGACC
The DNA here is from genome assembly GCF_033792725.1 of Streptomyces sp. PA03-5A. NCBI lineage: Bacteria > Bacillati > Actinomycetota > Actinomycetes > Kitasatosporales > Streptomycetaceae > Streptomyces > Streptomyces sp. PA03-5A. The sequence goes on from NZ_JARAVL010000035.1 coordinate 53,935, forward strand.
CGCTCCTGAACAAGTTCTATGAGGCCCTCCCAGGTGATCCTCCTGGACCGTTCGACCATCTGATCCATCATTCGGACTGCGAGGGCTACTACGTCCCCGTCGACTTCTCCCACGTCATCGTCGACAAGAAGGCGCCGGGCGGCTACCTCGGCTCCTCGGTGCGACTGCTGGCGGAAACCCGTCGGCTCGCTGAAGCCCTCGGTCTTCCTGAAGACCTCGATCCGCACTCCGAAGAGGTCTTCGAAGTCGCCGATGCCGAAGAGCCGGCCACCGAGGGATGGCAACGTTACGGCGTCGAATCGTATGTCTGCCTGCAACTTCTCCAGGCCGCGAAACTCTCGATCGCGACCGGAGCCGCCATCGCCTTTGTCTGAGCCGGGGATCGGGCGTGCCATAGCCGTGCCAGGTGAGGCAGTGCCGAACGGGGAGCCACGGGAAACAGCGGTGACGCGGCAGCGTTGCCGCAGCTCAGCGTCCGCCCAGGTGAGGCAGGGTCCGCAGCCTCAGTCTTCCAAACTGGGGACCATAATCTCCGTGTGACTAAGCCGACAGACATGAGCGAGCGTGAGTACTTCGGCCACCTCGCGAGGCGACCAGGCATGTTCGTTTCGCCGAAGTCCGTGCACTCGGTGATGGCCTTCATCGTGGGCTACGACCAGGCCGCGCGTCGGCATGGCGGGCGTGGCTTGGACGGATGGCGCGAATGGCTAGCGTCGCACTATCAGGTCGGAAGCAATCTGATATGGGAAGCCCAGATCTGGCAGATCGCCTTCCCGGGATGGAAGGGCGGGTGGGAGGTCACAACGGAACAGGAAGACCACGTCCTCCAGGTGCTCTTCGAACTGCTCGACAAGTTCCTGTCCGAACGGGAAGCGCGCCACAGCTGAGTGTCTAACTGCGCTACAACGGCCCCGTACTGGGGCGCACAACCACGGACGCTCGCGGACAGTTCACGCAGGTCGCTGGTGGTCCGGCCGCAGGTCACGCAGGCGCGCCCATTGCTTCGGGACGAAGAGGCCAGCTTCCCAAGGGCCGTCTGACGGCGACGTCGCTCCGCAGGAGTATGCTCCCCGAGCTGACAGGCTCCGCAGTTCCGAGTGAGAAGAGATCGACCGATGCATTCGGGCTTGCGCAGAGTCGGCGGCGCGCTCATGTGGCTTCTCAGCCTGGCATGGTTTGCCCGGAACTCGATGACTGGACACGGACTGTGGAGGATCTTGTCTGCCGTCGTCCTGCTGCTGGGATTGATCCTCGCGGCCCTTGCGCTCTGGGAGCGTATACACCCTCTGCCCAAGCGCCGGCGAGCGCGGGAGCGCGAGCACGATGGCAAGGGCTGACATCGACGGGCGACATCAACGTATCCGTACGGCGACGGATCGCACCGGATGCCGGACGACCTGATGTCGCTGATGACTGCGGGTTTCTGCAGGCGGAATGAGACCGCGATCGAACTCCTAGAGCGGATGTCGCCCGCGCGTCGAGCACCATCTCTGGGCCGTCTCTGGGCCGTGCGAGGACAACCGGTGGCACCCAATGATGACCAATGACGACCACTCCGGGACTGTGGCATAGGCCCGTGACCTGTGGAAATGCAGGTCAGCGTGATCGGTCGCAAGACCCAGGGCAAGAAGAAGTAAGGATCGAGATCACGCCCCGACCTGCGCTTATCGCGCCGATCGGGGGCGTTTTCGCGGCCTGGGCCCGGTCGGGGCCCTCAGCGCCTCGGGCGTCCACGCCCAGGCTGCTGCTGTCAGAGTGCTATCGCTGGAATCTGCCTGGCGTTCGCGCTCGCCGGCTCTGATTGGATGCCGCAATGCATGAGCTAGGCACTCACCCGGAATCCGGTCTGACGAAGAACATCTGGACCGACGCCGACTTCGACGAGATGGGGTGGCACGACGTCACCATCCACGGTATGTGCGTGCAGCCAGGGGCCTCCGATGACGCACTGCCGCGTCTGCTGCTCGACATTGACTACATCGTCCGCTGGGTGCATCCAGTAGGCCGCTCAAGGAGGAACAGTCAGACAGGCGCCATGATCAGCGGGCCGATCATCCGCTGGCCAACCTGCCTCGCCAGCCACCGCGCGCGCTCCGCCTCGAACTTTTTGACGTGCACGAACACCGTGTGCAGGACGCCAGGCTCGTCCAAGTACAGGTCATGGGCGTTGACGGTCAAAGTCACGTATGCCCCGCGGTCCCCGCACCGGCCCAGACCTACCTCAGGTGCCGCCGGCCATGCCGAGAAGTCCCAACGCGCGATGGCCGGCGCTCTGCCTGACGCGTCCAGCAAGACTTCTACTTCGCTCGTCGACCGGCACCAGTCGGTGAGGTACACCGGCAAGTGGTCGGCTGCCACCAATTCGCCCTTGCCTGAGCGGACCGCCCGGCCAATTCCATACGCGTACCACTCTGCACCGGGCGCAACGTTAAGGATGCTCGCCAGGTCCTCAGCTGAGTGAGCAATGGTTTCGAAGTCCACCGTCATCCCGCCGGTATCAGCGAGCTCAAGGAGGTCGTGGACCACACGGAGCGCTTCAGCAAGGTCTCCGGTCCGAAGAATCGGGGCAGCGTACGAGTTGGACACCCAGGCAGTGTGCCAGGCGAGGTTCGTGAGCGAAGATTTGGGCCCCGACCGTGCCCGAAGCGTGCCCGGCCGGGCGGTCAACTGCGGTCAATCAAGGCCCCGACGAGCCCCCAAGCGGCGCTATCGACGGCTTCTTTGGGCAGGTCAGAGACGGATCGGGGTCCCCGAGACTGGTGATTCCCAAGCTCAAGGCTCCGATTACCCGGGTAAGGCTTGTCCCGCAATTGATCTGCCACATAATCGTGTCGCTCTGTCAAAACCGCGTGGCATACTCCTCCCTTGATCACGGGGGCGCGCAGCCCCCGACCTGGGAGGGTATGGCTGTGCGCAGGATGATGTGGGCCGCCGTGGCGGTAGCGGTCATGGCGCTCGGAGCCGCGGGTTGCGGCACCAGCGACGCCGACACCGGGGTGTCCGCGGCCCCTGTGACGGCGTCGCCTCAGCCTCGACCTGCGAGCACCGGACCGCTCACGAAGGAGGTCGTGCGGGCGGACCTCGACACCTCGGCGGCGGACGCCGGCCTTCCGGCGAACGTACCGGAATACGCCGGTATGTACGAGGACGCCGAGGCGGGCACGCTACAAGTGTGCGGCATCGGTTTTAAGGGCCTCGGTACCAAGAGCACCCCGCTCGACGTCCCCCGCTGGGAGGCGGTGGTGCGTGAGCTGCGCGAACGCGGCTGGCGGCAGGCCCGGAAGCCGGAGAAGCGCAAGTACATCACCGGGGTGACCTACGAGGCCATCGTGGTCCTCAAACAGCGCGGCTGGACCATCGTCGTGGGCTACCTGAACCTCCATAACGACGGCGCGATCACCCTGACGGCGGACGAGGACGCGTGCATTAAAAAGCTCCCACGCGACGCAAGTCCGGTCGGCTGACCGGCCACTCCTCGCGTGGGAAGGCGAACCCCTGATCAGTACGGGACAGCCCGTAGCCTTGGCATGTGAGCGAATCGGCAGACATCCTTACTTGGCTCCAAGAGTGCTACTTCGCCCACTGTGATGGGGATTGGGAACACCAGTGGGGAATCAAGATCGAAACGCTCGAACCTAGGGTGGACTGTCCGGATCGAGATCAGTGGGAAGGTCCTCGAAGGCCGCAGCTACTCGAAACAGAGCATCGCGCGCAGTGACGATGTTTGGGTTGAGACATGGCGCTCTCACAGCACGCATTCCAGGCTGCCTGCGGACCGGAGAACCTCGCGGAGGTTCTAACCCTGTTCCGGGACTGGGCGCTGACCACTGACATCCAAGCCTGACATCAACGGCGGCAGATGACTATGCATCCCAACACTCCGTGATGGAGGCGACACACCTCGCCGGTTGCCGCTGACTAGAGCAGGCACAACGGGCGAATCGAACTTACAAGGCAGATGTCGGCGACGACGTCAAGCGCCTCAGCCGACGCACGGTCCCGCTATGACTCCACAGGGGCTTCGGCATCCCAGGGATCGATGCCCAGGTCCATGAACCGGCTGGCGTCGCGACCGTGGAGGAACCGTGCCCCTGTATAGGGGAGTTCGAAGGTCCAGTGCTCGGGCAGGTCGCGGGCTGCGTAGCGGCAGAGAAGATCGACCATCCCGAAGTCGAAGGCGGCCCAGCACCCGGGGGCTGCCCACTGCCGGTGCCAGATTACCGTGGTCCACTCGTTGGGGTCCGGTGTGTCCGCGCGCCAGCACAGCAGGTCGGCCTCCGTAGTCAGCCCCCAGCCGACGAGGAGTTCGGGCGCGTCGTACTCCTCCTCTTCAGCCCCAACGCATGGCAAGAGTCGAGGTCAACCGCTACGAGTCCGGAAGCCTGGGCGTTGACCGGCAGTGACACCTGGAGTCCGCAGCTGACCAGAGCGATAGCCCCTCGGGCGTTCTGAGGCTTCAGGGAAGCAAGTCACCCCGGTTCACGCAGTTGTACGAGCCGTCGTCATTGCGCCCCACGCTGTTGTACGACCAGCAGTGCAGCATGGGCGCGAGCGTCCACATCCGCAGTGCCATGAGGACGCCGAGGCAGGCGACAGCAGCCCGTCCGCCGTAGGACCGCCATCCGGAGAGCGCCAGTCCGCCGACGGCCACCAAGGCTGCGAACCCCAGCACGTACACGGCCAGCGGCGCCAGGTTGTCCCGCAGCCCGGGAAACGACTCCATCTCGATGGTCCCCAGGAAGCTGAACAACACCACGAGTACGGCAATGGCGAATACGAGGGCGGCCGTGCAACCACGGGCTGCGCGCGCGTATGGCTCGAGCGTGACCTCGCCCTGCTCGGCGGCATGCTCTCCGTTCACGGCACCTCCTCGTCTGCGGTGAGCCGCGATCGTAACGGGCCGACGGGGCCCGGCAGGAGGCGAGCCAACGCCGGCTCACCGCCCAAGAGGCGCACTTGGCAGACCCACTGAGCGCCATTCCAGGCCCGAGACAGCTTGTCGAATGCGTGTTGGAGTCGGCAAGCAAGGCTCCGTCAGACCACGCGACTGTGCAGGCCAGCCGCCTACTGCGGGCGAACGAGCGGGGCGCCTTCTTAGCGCTCGGGCACATCCGCCGATCACTGGGGCACGATCGGCGCGCCTTGGCCAGGATGCGCATCTGCTGTCTCCCGATGGAGCGGCGTGGTCCTGCGTCCGCCGGCGGCCTGCCGTAAAGCCGCCTGGATCGGAATCCGATTGCCCCGTCGCGGCCGGCTGCGCATCCTGCTGGGATGCGTTTCTCGATCAACATCCCCAACTTCGGTGACTTCGCCGACCCCCGTAACGTCGCGACCGTGGCGGCTGCCGCCGAACAGGCCGGCTGGGACGGTCTCTTCGTCTGGGACCACGTACTGCACCGGCAGCACCAGGGGCGTCCCTTCGGGGACCCTTGGATGCTGCTGACCGCGGCCGCGTTGGCGACCTCCCGGATCCGGCTGGGCACCCTGTTGACGCCGGTCCCTCGTTACCGTCCGCAGCAACTTGCCCGCCAAGTGGCCACCCTGGAGCACCTCAGCGGCGGCCGGGTGATCTTCGCCGCGGGTCTGGGCGGTCCCATCGAGGACGAATACCGCAGTTTCGGCGACGCCGCCGAGCCGCATCTCCTCGCCGAGCGGCTGGACGAGGGACTGGAGCTGTTGAGGCGCCTCTGGTCCGGCGAGCCGGTAACCCACCACGGCCGGCACTATGAAGTCCGGGACGTCACCCTGCTGCCCGCCACCGTGCAGCGGCCCGGTCCTCCGGTGTGGATCGGCGGGTTCTGGCCGCGTCGCCCGCCCATGCGGCGGGCAGCGCGGTGGGACGGCGCGGTGCCGCTGTTCGAGACTGCCCGGCATGGCCATGTGCCGGATGCGGCGGAGGTACGGGAGCTGGTCGGCTACGTGCGCAAGCAGCGTACGGCCGGGGCCGAACACCCCTTCGAATTCGTGCTCGGCGGTGCCACGCCCCCGGACGCGGCCAGGGCCAAGGACGTGATCGGTCCGCTGCACGACGCGGGCGCCACCTGGTGGGACGAGCGACAGGTCCAGACCGGCCCCGACCTGGATCGTCTGCCCCCGGTGCTGCGCCGCATTGAGGCGGGGCCGCCGGTGGTCTAATCAGCCGTTCGGGGTGCGCCGGTGAGCACCACGTGCGGCAGGCCGTGACAGGTGAGTTCGGCGCGGAAGCGGCCGGTCATCCCGGAGCGCAGGTGCTCCCCGTCGCGCAGCCCGTCGTCCTCGAAGGGCACGCCGGCGTCGTCGGCCAGGTGACTTCGTCGAATGTGGCGTCGGGGCGGATCGTCAGCGGGCGCGCGTACTTCTCCTCACTGTACGTGCGCCCGCACTCGGGCACCCATCGCGTCGCCTCCCACGCCCCTCCGCGCGCCCGGTAGCGCTCGGCCAGGGCGCGGGCCATGGTGGTGGTGCCGGTCGACGCCGCGCCGACGACCACCGCCCGGCGGGCCAGGGCCGCCCGTACCGGCGCGGCCATGGCGGAGTTCAGGAGGCCGCGCCGCGCAGGAATGGGGCTTGAGGCCACCGGCGCGCGCACGCTGCTCGACGCGTGCGCGGCGTCGGCACGATCGGGCCGACTCCGCTGCAACAGAACCCGGCCCTGTCCCCTGGTGCGAGTGGCAACGGCCGGGGTCAGCCAAACAGACCACCTATACCCCAGGGACACCCGGCCCGGGTGCCTCACGGGATAAGATCCGGTGAACCGGATTTCGTCGTGGTCTCAAGGACAATGGCAGCAGGTCGGCAAAGCAAAGGCAATACCTTTGCGGTGCGATACGGTTCCAAGAATGGCCGCAAAATGCTCATCCTGCAGCCGGCCGGAGCCCTGACCTGGCAGTACGGGCCGACCGCACGGAAAGCCGCGAGGCGTGGTTGTCCGGATTTCGCCCACGCTGCCGTCACGCGCGAAATCAATTCAGGATACCGGGTGGACCGATCCCCGGCGTGGGCTCCACTCTGCCCATGGAGGCCCCTCACCGCCGGGCTGCAACCCACGGTGACATCCCCGGGGCCGAGCGAGTGGCAACGAGCATGGGAGGTCCCCCGGCGTGCCGCATGACACGCACACAGATCATTCGTCCACCGAAGAACCCCAACAGAGAAGTCGCGGTATCCGTATACCCACAGCGGTCGTTGTCGTCCTGGTCGCATTGGTCCTGGGAATCGCGTTCGCCTCGCGTATCCGGATCGACGTCCACTTCGCGGCACCGACACTGCCGGCCCTGATAGCGGCGGAGCTGATCCGCCGGCTCGTCCGTTCCTTCATCTCACCGAAGGACCGGTAGGCGCCGGAAAGCACGAGTCGGCGCAGCGGCCACGCCCGCTGCGCCCGACGGGCGTCCGTCGGACGTCCGTCGGACGTCCGACAGAATGGCTCCGTGACCCGCGAAATCGGACCCCACCGCCGTGCCGCAGACCCGGTCCGGACCCGTCTGACGGCAGCCGCGGCCGCGGTGATCACCGTCGGTGCAGGGCTGGGGCTCCGGGCCGTGGCGGAGGGGAGCGTGGCCAAGTACGGCGGAGACGCGCTCTACACCGTCCTGCTCGTCACCCTCGCCGTTCTGGTGGCGCCCCGGGTGAGGCCCCTGACGGCGGCCGGAAGCGCCCTGGCCGCCAGTTGGGTGATCGAGTTCCTGCAGCTCAGCGACGTGCCCGCGGAGCTCGCCCAACGCAGCCTCGTCGCCCGTCTCGTGCTCGGCTCCACCTTCAATCCGCCGGACCTGCTCTGGTACGCCTTCGGCGCGGCGGCGGGCTGGCTCATCCACACCGCGGTGTGCTCCTTCCTGGCACGCCGGCGTACGGGGCACCGCTGACCTAATCCCACCACCCCGGTTCAGCGCGCGGCGAGCCGTAGCGCCATCTCCCGGGCGGAGGAGGGCACTCCGCGGACGGGCTCCCCGTACTGCGGGTGTGCCTGGTCGAGGGTGGGGACCAGGGAGCGGGACCGCTCCTCGGGTACGCGTTCCAGGACCGTCGTGCCCGTCTCCGCCTCCAGGGCCGGGGCGTAGCCCGCCGTGCGCAGGGCGGCGAGGGTCTCATCCGGGGGCGCCGTGGAGATCAGCACCGTCGGCGCGATCCGTCGCAGGCCCAGCTTGGCGAGGCCGCGCGTCTGCGCGACCTCCGCGATCAGCGTCGTGTCGTCGGAGCGGATGCAGCACGCCGAACGCACCACCCGCAGCCGCCCATGGCTGCGGGCGACGTCCTTGACCGTGTACGTCAGCGGTTGCGGCAGTTCCGTTCCCGGCCGGCATACGGCGGTGAGGCGTTCGAGGATGCCGTCGGCGTCCCATCCCGCGTCGAAGGCCCGGCGCAGGGAGGCGGGTGTGATGCGCCAGACCACGGCGTGCCCCTCGGACTCGATGTCGCCGACCGCCGACAGCAGCGCCGCCAGATCGGGCGCGGGGGTGCCGGTGACGGTGGCCGTGGAGTCGGCCTGGAACCGGGCCGTGGTGCTCGGCGGCGGCAGCAGCGAGCGCAGGGCCTCGCGCAGCGCCGCCACCGCCTTGGCCAGGGCCGGGCGCTCGGCCAGGCCCTCCCCCAGCCGGTCGGCACCCTCGGCCGCCGGGTCGGCGTCCGCGCCGGGCACAGCCGGGTAGTGGCGGGCGGCCCCGGCGTCCAGGAGGCCGGCGACCGCGCGGCCGACTTCGGTGAGCGCGCCGTGGGTCACCAGGCCGAGCAGCTCCGCCTCCGCCAACGTGGCCTCGAGGCGCCCTTCCAGGTCCTCGTCCTCGTAGGGCGCGATCAGCACCGGCCGGAACCAGACGGCGCACTCCAGTAGTTCGTCGCGTCCCTCTCCCCCGGCGGTCAGCCCGTACCCGTCCGGCAACGTGGCCAGCGCCTGGAGCACGCCGTGCCGCAGTGGCGCCGCGTACGGGTCCTGGGGGCTGATCAGCGCGACCGGGGTCTCGCCCTCGTCGGGCCAGTACGTGAACACCTCCGGGACCACGGCCCAGGCGGCCGTCAACGGCAGCAGCTTCCCGGCGGGCGTGGCCGCGGCCCAGGCGTCGTAGCGCTCGCTGGGCAGCAGCCGCGCCGGTTGCGGCGGAGTGGCGGGACGTCGGCGCCCCCGGCCGCGAGGGGCGGGTTCCGCCTTCTCGGCCTGAGGAGCGGCAAGGCCCGCGTTCACCGCCAGGTCCAGCCACAGCCGGGTGTGTGCCTCGCTCGTCCCGGCCGCCTTGGCCAGTCTCCTGGTGTCGCGCACCGCGATCCCGCCGGCCTTGCGCACCGCCACCGGTCGCGCGGCCAGTTCCCGCAGCACCAGTTCCGCCCGCCATGCGGCGGCTCCCGCCGCCACCGCGCCCTGGGCCGCCCAGTCCGGGGGCAGCCGGGTGACGCACGTCAGCGGTTCCGGGTCCAGGCTCGGCGTGGGCGCGGGCTGATCCCCGCGCAGTGCGTGACCGACCTCGTACGGCAGTTCCACCAGATCCGGCCCGACCGGCACCACCATGCCGTGTTCGGCGAGCCAGTCGGTGCCCTCGTCCCCGCTGCCGCCCTCCCGGAACGTGTACTTGCGGTCGGGTCCCGCGTAGTCGCCGTACCGGGACACGAAGCAGTGCGTGCGCAGGAGCGGGGGTCCCTGCAGCATGTGGTCGAGCAGTTCGTGAGCCGCCGCCGGGGCGGTGGCCACCAGCTCCCGCACCCGGCCGGGGTCCGCGAGCAGTGCGCCGACCGCCGCCTGTGCGTCCGCGCGGGTGCGCTGCTCGATCCCGAGGGCGGCGGCGATCCGTTTGATCTCCGGCGCGTTGTACGCCTGTGTGAACAGCAGGTCGGCCGGCCTGCCGTAGCCGTCCATCCGGGCCGCCGACGTGTGCAGCAAAGACGGCAGCGCCAACCGGCCGCGCGGCGCGGGGAGCACCAGCGCCCGCTCCCGCAGCCGTTGCAGCGCTTCCGCCGTCCTCTCACGTGGCGTGCCGCCCTGCTCCAGCCAGTCCAGCACGTCCGCCTCGGGCACCAGCCGGGTGTAGGGGTCCACCGGCGGCGGCGCCGGGCGCCAGCCGTACGCGTGCTGCTCGGCCGCGGGCACCGGCCCGTACGTCTCCAGGGCCCGGGCCGCCACGCACGCCAGCAACTGCGCCTCGCCCCCTGTCCCCGCAGCGACGGCGCGCTCCACGGAGTCGTCGGTGAGGAGGTGCTCCGCCAGTTGCCGGAACGTGGTGACCGGCGCATAGCCCGCGGCACGCGGCAGTTCGCGCTCTTCCAGCAGGGCGGTCAGGGGCTCGGCGGAGAGCCCGGCGAGCCACTGTTCCAGGGCAGTACGTGCATGCACCCCCTGAGCCTAGAACAGTCCGAGTCCCCCGATGGCACCCCTCTCGCGATGCACTTCGCCTCGGAGGCGCCGTACCGGCGGGAGCAAGGTGCGGCCTCACGACACGGCATGCCGCCGTGCCGTGGGGCCGCGCCCCGCAAGGAGGCTGGTCAGAAGCCCAGGCTCCAGGTGTCGAGGTAGCCGGGAAGGACGATGAAGTTGCCGGGGGTGTTGTCCCTGACCCGGAGCTTCCAGGTGCCGTTGGCCGGGACGGTGGAGGCGTCGACGGTGAACGTCTGGTGCAGTTCGGGGATCGCGACGGGGCCCTGCGACCAGCCCTTGACCGGGATCACCCGGCCGTCCTCGCTGACCAGGTCGATGACGTAGAAGCCGACGTGGACGGCGTAGAGGTCGACGGTCACCTTGAGGTCGGCCGGGGCGTTGCCGTTGCGGCCGCTGACGGTGACCGGGCTCTCGATCACCGCCCAGTTGGGGATGTCGTACCGGTTCGGGTTGACGAAGACGTCGCCGCCGGAGGCCAGGACGGTCCACTGGTAGCGGACCGTGCGGCAGTTGCCCGCCGCGTCCTTGACGGTGATCGCGGGCCGGTACTCGCCGCCCTTCACCGGAGTCCCGGAGACAAGGCCGGTCCTGGCGTTGATGGACATGCCGCGAGGGAGGCCCTTGGCGGAGTAGGTGAGGGGGCCGGGGCGGGAGCTCTGTGCCTGGATCTGCCAGGTGACCTGCTGGCCGGTCGCCGTCCGCCGCGGGTTGGTGCTGTCGATCGCGAGGTGGTCGACGAAGCGGTACCCGACCTTGACCGCGGCCCAGGCGCTGCCGACCGCCTCGTACTTCTTGCTGCCCATCCCGTAGAGGTCGGCGGCGGCCTGGAGCGTGGCAGTGCGCGCACCGGCGAAGTCCGTGGTGCTGGTCATGTAGACGGTCAAGGCGCGGTACCAGATGTCGGTGGCCGACTCGCGGCCGATGCCGGAGACCGCCTTGCCGTCGAAGGTCGGGCTGTCGTAGCTAACGCCGTTGATCGTCTTCTTGCCGCTGCCCTCGGAGAGCAGGTAGAAGAAGTGGTTCGCAGGGCCCGAGCTCTGGTGCGGGTCCAGGTACTTGGTGCCGGTGGTCCAATAGTCCTGCGACCCGCCGTAGCCCACGTCGTCCTTGGACGGCTGGTCCATGTAGCGCAGCGGTACGCCGGTGCCGTAGACGTCGACCTTCTCGGCGATCAGGTAGTCCGGCACGTCCTTGGGGCTGTTGGTGAAGAACTCCACCGCGGTGCCCATGATGTCGCTGGTGGCCTCGTTCAGTCCGCCGGACTCTCCGCTGTAGATCAGGTCCGCGGTGGCCGAGGTGATGCCGTGCGTCATCTCGTGGCCGGCGATGTCCAGGGCCGTCAGCGGCCGCTGGTTGTCCTCGCCGTCACCGTAGTTCATGCAGAAGCACTCTTCGTCCCAGTACGCGTTGACGTACCCGTCGCCGACGTGGACGTAGGAGCGCGCTCCGACGCCGTCGTCCGCGATGCCCTCGCGGCCGTAGCGGGAGTGGAAGAAGTCCCAGGTCTGCTGGGCGCCGTAGGCGGCGTCCACGGCGGCCGTCTGGAGGTCGGCCGGCGTGCCGTCGCCCCAGACGTCGTCGTCGTCCGTCATGACCTGCCGGGTGTCGTAGTCGTACGTCTCGTGGTTGCCGCGTGCGGCGTCCACCAGCTCGAAGACGTCACCGTTGCGGACGGAGCCGATCTGCACGCTGCCGTTGTGCTGGCCGGTACCCGTACCCGCGTGGACCTGCTCGACGCTCGCGAGCGGCTTGCCGGTCTTCGCGTCGGTCACCACCTGGAGCCGGCTGGGGGTGCCGTCCTTCTGGACGCCGGTGACGACGGACTCCCAGGCCAGGGTCGGTGCGCCGGTCGACGCCCAGACCACCAGGCGCGGCGCGCGGTCCACCGCGGCCTTGCGGGTCTCCTCCCGGCCGGCGATGTCCAGGGCCACTTTCCGCGCCTTGGCCGCCGCGAGCGCCGGCTTGGTCGTCGGCACCGTGAGCTTCGCGCCGGACGCCTTGGTGACCGTCCGGGCGCCGGCCCGCTCGTGCACCACCAGGTCGCCGCCGAGGACGGGGAGACCGGCGAAAGTCCGCTCGTACCGCGTGTGGACGGTGCCGTCGGCGTCCTTGACGACGTCCCTCGGTATCAGCTGCTCCTCGTCGCCCAGCTTCAGCGACTCGGCCGTACCGGCGCTCGTCGCGGCGGCGGCCTTGAGTATCTGCCCGCGCTGCGCAGCGGTGAGCGGGACCGTCCGCGCTCCGGGCACGGAGGACGCCGCGGTCCCCTGCGGGCTCTCCTGTGCGCCCGCCGAGGCGAGGGGCAGGACGGACGCGATGAGCGTGGCCATGGTGACGGTCGCGGTCGCCACGGCGCGTCTGCGCCCTGACGACCGGGCTGCGGATGGCGTGGACCGGGTGGCGCGGAAGGTGCTCGTCACTCCTGGGACTCCTTGTGAGTGGGGGCGATGCGGGGGCGGGTGAGGACGTGGCTGCGTCGGAGCCGCCCTCGCCCCCTGAAGTGGCCCGAACACAGCCCCAGATGCTTGCAGCGGCCGGTCCCCCTGTCACGAGTGCGGAGATCATTGTCCGGATTCCGGAGAGAGGCTCGCTGGGGTGTCACAAAGCGGCGGCCCATCTGGTCTGTTCGACCTCGCGGGAGGTACTCGGCGCTGCTCGGCAGCCCGCTCCGGACGTCGACTGCCGCCTGCCGCGGGGCCCGCCCCGCGAAGGCACCGTCGGTGCACGAAGCTCCCGCCGTCGCAGGTCAGCCGGACACCGACAGCTGCCCACTCGCACCCCTCCGGACCGGTGGCGGTCCCCGGCCGCAAGGGCAAGCCCCCGGAGCCGGTTGCCTCGCACCGCCGCGCCGACGCCTGGGCCCGCATCGTGGGCACGTCACCTCGCGCCACGTGAGGACGGGACGGTTTCCGGCCAATTTGGCCGCCGGACGACCCTGCCGCACACTCGGCGCGACACCCCCGCCGCGCGCTCTGGACGTCGCACCGGGCGCTGTGCGAGCATCACTGCCGGTCAGGTGCACGGCACTTGGCCTGCTTGATCCCGCCGCGCCCGCGGCCCGCAGATCTCCCTGCCCGGCAGGTAAGGGGGTCTCTTTCAGAGGAGACCCTTGTGCCCGTCGCACCTCGTCCCGCCCGGCCGACGCAGTGGCCGTTCTACCTGCGCGCGGTCGTGGACATCGTCTTCCCCGCCCACACGCTCCGCGTCATGCCCACCGCCGGACGGCCGGGCCGGCCGGGTCTCGCGTACCCGCTCCACGGCGGTCGGACGATCCACATCGTCACTGAGCCTTTTCCAACCTGATGGAGTGCGTGGGTAGTTGGGCTGGAGGGGTGGTGTCTGGACGTGAAGAAGCTCCTGGTAGACGGGTTCACGACCAAGATCGCCTGTCCACAGGAGCTTCCGCGTGCTTGTCGACTCGTCCGGCGTCGATGTGTCCACCTCGACCCTGCGCTACCTGTCCGCTCTCCTGCGGGCCCGCCGCCAGGAACGCGGAACACGTTGGCGTCGCGTGAGCGTGGGCCGCCAGGCCCTGCTGGTTCTCGCGCACCTGCGTTCCGGCCATACCTACGCCCAGCTGGCCGCCGGGTTCGGCGTAGGCACCACCACCGCCTACCGGTACATCGCCGAGGCCATCGACGTCCTGGCAACCCTCGCACCCACTCTCACCGATGCGATGAATACCGCCTCCCACCAAGGCATTCGTGATCCTGGACGGCACGCTGCTGCCGATCGACCGGATCGCAGCCGACCGGCCCTTCTACTCCGGGAAACACAAGAAGCACGGCATGAACGTGCAGGTGATCACCGATCCGGCGGGGCGACTGCTGTGGGCCTCGCCCGCGCTACCCGGCGCGGTCCACGACAACAAGGCCGCCCGCAGCCACGGCATCATCGACGCCCTGGAAGAAGCCGGCGTGGAGTGCTGGGCCGACAAGGGCTACCGGGGCGCCGGCGGCACCACACGGCTGCCCTACTGGGGTCGCTGGGAAACGCTCTCCACAGGTCAGCAGGCCGTCAACCGCTCACACGCGAAGATCCGCGCGCTCGTCGAGCGGGCCATGGCCACTCTCAAAGCCTGGCGACTCCTACGCAAGCTCCGCTGCAGCACCACCCGCGTAACCAGCCTCGTCCAGGCCGTCCTCACCCTGCACCTGACCTGCTCAAACTGAGGTGGGAAACAGCTCACTGACGCCGTCCCGGTGGCTGCTGCAGTGCAGGCGTTGGTGGCGACCTGCCATGCCCAACCCAGTGAGGCTACGCGGTCACGGCACTGGGGTCAGGTCCTGGCCGCCGTATCCGTGATGGTGACCACTTCGGTGGCGGGCACCTCGTGACCGTCGTCGTCGAGGAAGCCCACGTGGACGGGGCGGCTGGTGGAGCGCGTCCGTCGCAGCGCGGAGGGGCCCGAGGGGCGCGGGCGGTGGTGGTCGCCCCACTGCTGGAGCGCTGATAGCACCACCCGCAGGTCTCGCCCCGCCTCAGTCAGGTGGTAGCTCTGCCGAGGCCTGCTGCCCGGTTCCCGATATGCCTGCGTACACAGCACGCCGCTCTCGACGAGAAGCTTGAGCCGGGCGCTGAGCAGGTTGGTTGCGATGCCTAGGGACGACTGGATCTCCGCGAATTTATGTTTCCCGGTGAGGATCTCGCGGAGCACCAGAAACGTCCAGCGCTCGCCGAGAATCTGCAGGCTGCGCTCGATGGAGCAGGCCGGCTCGTTGTTCATGGGGCTTGACCCCTCCCCTTGGGTTGACACTGTCCACCTCCCGCGCAATACACGTCCCCGACTGGAGCATTTCGGACAATACTCTCCTGGATCTCGTATTGCAATCCAGACCCCGCGCTGCACGAAGACCTCCACACGCAACGGCGCGAATGCAGCAGGCGTGCGAGCCCACCCCTGCCGCAATCCTGACCGTCGACGGCTTCCAGGGAGCCCCACGCCATAGCGCAGACCTCGCATGCCTCACCCTTCACACCCCGCACCCCTCGCCGGAGTCGGCACCTGGGGCCGCCCGCCCCGCCTCCCTCCGCCGACACACCCAGAACCGCCCGCGACCGAAGTTCACGAAACCCCCCATATCTCTACAAATAGGAAGCAATCGCATCTAATCCGATCTACCCTGACTTGCGTATATAAATCCAACCGCTAACGTTGAAGTCGTGAGCGGCCCTGCCCCCAGCCCGACCGACAGACGATCACCCGCCACGAGCCAGCCGGAAACAGGGCGTGCCTTCTGCCGCTCTGGACGGGTGCTTTCGCCGCAAGGCCTGCCAGGGGCCCGGCGCAGCCCAACAGGTCGCACAGAGAGAGGATGATCGATGAGCAGCTCCACCGGAACGCCGTTCACCACAGTCCGGACGGCCGCTGAAGCCGCCGGCACCGGCACGGCGATAGCCCTGCTGGATGCGAATAAGAGGGTGGTCGGATGGACGCGGGCCGCCGAGCAGCTCGTTGGATACCCACCGGCGGACGTGGTGGGCTGCCCCGCGGCGACCCTCCTGGTGGACAGCGAGGACCGAGCGAAGGCATCGGCGTTCTTCGAGCCGGGCGCAGCCCGCGGTCGGTCCGGCTTCGTCAAGGTCCGCCACCGCGACGGCCGCAGGATCGACGTACGCCTGTGCGTGCAGTCGCTGTCCGGACACAACGGCCAGGCCCAGTGGGTCGTGTCGGCAGGCGGCAAGGGCACGCCCCCCGCCTGGGCGGCGGACCGAACGGTGCTGGAGTCGCTCCCGGGAACACTGAATCTCCCCAGCCGTCTGCCGGTCGGGGTCGTCATACGCGACACCGAACTGCGCTGCACGTGGGTGAACGACACCCAGGGCCTCAAGGACGGCATCCCCATGCCGCGACGGCTGGGCCGCAGACTGCCGGAGGCGGCTCCCGGCACCGAAGCCGCACAACTTGAGGCACTGATGCGCCAGGTGCTGCACAGCGGCGTCCCGGCACTCAACGTGGAATACCGGACGTTCCTGCCGGCGCAAGCAGCCAGGCGACACACGCTGACGGCGTCGTTCTTCCGCCTCGACGACGCGCAGGGCCGCGCCTTGGGCGTGTGCGCCGTGAGCGTGGACGCCACCGACAGCCGGCGGGCGCAAGAGCGTCTGGCGATCCTCGGCGAGGCCGGCAAGCGGATCGGAACTACCCTGGACGTGATGCAGACCGGACAGGAACTCGCCGATCTCGCGGTGCCTCTCCTCGCGGACCACGCCACCGTCGACCTGGCGGAGTCGGTTCCCCTCGGCGAGGAGCCCCTGGCACGCCTCGGCCTCAAGGGTGGTCGCACCCCCGCGTTCCGCCGCGCGGGCTTGGCCACGATCCACCCGGAGACCTCGCAGGCCCTGGCCGCGCGGGCAGAGGCGGTCATTGTCCCGCCGACGTCGCCAAACATCAGCGTCCTGCGCTCGGGGAAGTCCCACTTCGAACCGATCCTGGACACTTCGCCCGGCACGTGGGTGGATCACCACGATGCGGCACGGGCGGCGATCCACGACTGCACGGCACACTCATTGATCGTCGTCCCGATCCACGCCCGGGGTGCCGTGCTGGGTGTGGCGGCGTTCGTACGAACTGGCGACCGTGCGCCGTTCGAGGAGGACGACCTGCTCCTGGCCGAGGAACTGGTCAGCCGGGCCGCACTGTCCCTGGACAACGCCCGCCAGTACGCGCGTGAACGCTCCGCAGCCCTCGCTCTGCAACGTCACCTGCTCCCCCACCATGCGGCGGGCGGTGCGGCCGCTGACGTGGCCTCGCGCTACCTGCCGGCCGACGACCACCACGGTGTGGGGGGTGACTGGTTCGACGTGATCCAACTGCCCGGCGCCCGGGTCGCCCTGGTCGTCGGAGACGTGGTCGGACACGGCATCAAAGCAGCGGCAACCATGGGTCAGCTCCGCACTGCGGTACGCACCCTGGCCGATATGGACATGCCCCCCGATGAACTCCTGAGCCGCCTCGACGAGCAGGTCCTCCGCCTCACCGAGGCGGATGCCGACCCAGATGACCCGGCTAACACGACCATGACCGCCACCTGCCTGTACGCCGTCTACGACCCGGCCACCCGATGCTGCACGATGGCGCAGGCCGGGCACCCGCCTCCCGCGATCATCGATCCGCACGGTGGCGTCACCTTCGCCGATCTGCCTGCCGGCGCACCGCTCGGCCTCGGACTGGTCCCCTTCGAGTCCGTGACGGTTCAGTTGCCCGAGAACACAACGCTCGCCTTCTACACCGACGGCCTGATCGAGGATCGCAACCAGGACATCGACATCGGGATGGATCGCCTGGCTACGATCCTGAGCCGGCGGGGCCTCACGCTGGACGAGCTCGGCTCGTCGGTGGTGGAGACACTGCCGGCCAGGGCGCCGAGCGACGACGTCACCCTGCTCCTCGCCCGGACCCGCTCACTTGGCCCGGACCAGATCGCTTCGTGGCAGCTCCCGGCCGAACCGGCGTTCGTCAGCCGCGCCCGGGCCCTGGTCACCCGGCAACTGGCCCAGTGGGGACTGGACCGCCTCGCCCAGTCCACGGAACTGATCGTCAGCGAGCTGGTCACCAACGCCATCCGGCACAGCCAGGGCACGATCGGCCTGCGCCTCATCCGGCACGGGGCGCTGACCTGCGAGGTGTACGACACCAGCAACAACCACCCACGGCTGCGCCACCCCCAGACCACCGACGAAAACGGCCGCGGCCTCGCCCTCGTCGCCCACCTGTCCCGCCGGTGGGGAACCCGCAACGCACCCGACGGGAAACTCATCTGGGCCGAACAGCCACTGACAACCAGCCCGTGACATCACGTCCGGCAGCACGGCTCCCATCGCGTCGACCGGGCCGGCCACGGCCCATAGCCACTTCGCCGCAGCGCGAACACAAAAGGCAGCACCGGACTCATGGCACTGTCCTTGCGAGAAATGCAGGATATGGGTTCAGTCCGCTGCCCGCCCAGGGACTGAGCTGTTTCCCACCTCAGTTTGAGCAGGTCAGGTGCAGGGTGAGGACGGCCTGGACGAGGCTGGTTACGCGGGTGGTGCTGCAGCGGAGCTTGCGTAGGAGTCGCCAGGCTTTGAGAGTGGCCATGGCCCGCTCGACGAGCGCGCGGATCTTCGCGTGTGAGCGGTTGACGGCCTGCTGACCTGTGGAGAGCGTTTCCCAACAACCCCAGTAGGGCAGCCGTGTGGTGCCGCCGGCGCCCCGGTAGCCCTTGTCGGCCCAGCACTCCACGCCGGCTTCTTCCAGGGCGTCGATGATGCCGTGGCTGCGGGCGGCCTTGTTGTCGTGGACCGCGCCGGGTAGCGCGGGCGAGGCCCACAGCAGTCGCCCCGCCGGATCGGTGATCACCTGCACGTTCATGCCGTGCTTCTTGTGTTTCCCGGAGTAGAAGGGCCGGTCGGCTGCGATCCGGTCGATCGGCAGCAGCGTGCCGTCCAGGATCACGAATGCCTTGGTGGGAGGCGGTATTCATCGCATCGGTGAGAGTGGGTGCGAGGGTTGCCAGGACGTCGATGGCCTCGGCGATGTACCGGTAGGCGGTGGTGGTGCCTACGCCGAACCCGGCGGCCAGCTGGGCGTAGGTATGGCCGGAACGCAGGTGCGCGAGAACCAGCAGGGCCTGGCGGCCCACGCTCACGCGACGCCAACGTGTTCCGCGTTCCTGGCGGCGGGCCCGCAGGAGAGCGGACAGGTAGCGCAGGGTCGAGGTGGACACATCGACGCCGGACGGGTCGACAAGCACGCGGAAGCTCCTGTGGACAGGCGATCTTGGTCATGAACCCGTCTACCAGGAGCTTCTTCACGTCCAGACACCACCCCTCCTGCCCAACTACCCACGCACTCCATCAGGTTGGAAAAGGCTCACTGCCTTCAATCCTGGGGGACGCGACGCCACGACGCGGGCCAACCTCCGCGCGCACCACGCACTGCTGCACCGCATCGACGTCGCCGGGTTGCCCTGGTGGCCCGCCGTCGGCGGCGACCCTTCCGGCGCACACGCCGAACCCGGCGCGGCCGTGGTCGGCATGGACGACGCGCAGGCCCGCGCGATGGGCCACCGCTTCGGCCATGACGCCGTCTTCGCCTGGTCGCCCTGGCTGCTCTCCTGCGCCGACCCGGAGTACGACACGACCGCCGCCGGCTGGCACGCAGCCCTCCTCCGGCCGCCCGCCCTGCCGGTGGCGCCGTCGCCCGTAGGCTCCGGGCCCTCCCGCCTCAGGTCTGACGACTGTATTCTGCATACCAAAACGCAGAGCTCGGAGGCGACATGGCAGACCTGGACCCCGAGGTAGTCCTGGGCATGATGGCCCAGGCGCCAGACGGCGTAGTGATCATCGACCGTGAAGGACTCATCCGCTACTGGAACCACGGGGCGGAACGGATCTTCGGGTTCCCGGCGGCCGAGGTCGCCGGCCGCAGTCTGGACGTGATCATCCCCGAGCGGCACCAGCAGCGTCACTGGGACGGTTTCGAGAAGTCCATGGCCAGCGGCACCACCAAGTACGGGGACGACGACCTCCTGACCGTCCCCGCGGTGGGCGCCGGCGGCCGGAAGCTGTCGATCGAGTTCAGCGTGGTGCTGCTGAACGGCGCGGACAGGCAACCGGGTTACGTCGGGGCCGTCATCCGGGACGTCACCGAGCGGCGCGCCAAGGAGAAGGAGCTGTACCGCCAAGTGGCGGCCGCCAAGGCGGACCAGACGTCGGTCACCTGACCTCCGCAGCCACGAACGCGAAGCCCCCGTACGGAAGATCGGACGCTGTCGGTCAATTTTCGGGGGTGTGCGTGATGTCGGCCTTCAGGACCCGGTCGGGGGTTCTGAAGCCGTCATCGTTCGGGATGGGTTGTGGATGGTGATGCAGCCGAGCGGACCGAGTGAGGTCCCGGTGAAGACGGTGCGGGTAACTCGGGCCGCGCTTCCGAAAGGGAATCTCGCGACCCGGGTCCAGGACGAGCTGGGACCGCTGCTTCATGACGGGAGCTCGCGGACCCGTTCCCGGCCCGTGGCAGGCCTACCTGGTCACCGAGGTGGCTGGCTCTCGCACTGGTGTTGCAGTTCGCGGACACGTGGGCCGGCGGCAACACGAGCACCCCGTACGCCTGGTCCATCGCCTAAGCCCAGGCAGCGGATTCGGCCCAGCCGGCGGTGGCGGTGGTCATCGAGACGCGGAGGCCCGGCCTACAGAGATCAGCCGGGGCGGCAGCGCGGCGCCGATCGCGAAGGCGGTGATGGAGGAGGCGCTGCGGTTGGAGGCAGAAGCGCGGGACGGCGAGGCGCGGAGGCGATCGCGATGCCCCGCCGCTCAACGAGCGCCGAATACGACGGAACGCCCGGCCGAGAGAACTCGGCCGGGCGTTCCGGACCCCATGTCAGGCGAGTTTGAAGTCGCTTCGAATGACGCCGTATTCGGTCGGCTCCACCCAGCACGTGTCCTGATCTGGCTTCCCGGCTTGAAGTTCCAGTAGGTCGTAGCGTTATTGACCAAAGAAACCTTGACCTCCTCGATGGCCTTGTTGGAGCCGTCGGCCATCAGCACCTTGGCGCCGGGCAGGAAGCTGTCGCAGTCGGCCTTGCCCGAGCCGCCGCTGCCGCTCGTGCCACCGTTGCCGCGGGAGGAGCCGCCGGACTTGCCGCCGCCTCCGCCGCCGCCCTTGCCTGCACTGGGGTGCGAGGAGGACTTGGGTGCAGCCTTGGCCTGGGACTGCTTTTGGGCGGGGTTAATATTCCAGTGTGCTTTCGTGATCAGGATGGTGTTGCCCTCCTGGAGGCCGAACGCCAGGTCGGATTCCCGCCAGCTTCCGGCACTGGTGGCAGCAATGCTCAACGTCATGAACCGACTTGAAGGAAACGTGGCCTTGATCACGGGCGGCAGCCGGGGCATCGGTGCCGCTGTGGCGTTGCGGCTGGCCGAAGAAGGCGCCGACGTCGTCCTGACCTATGAGAACAACGCGGAACGCGCCACCCAGGTGGTGGAGCAGATCAAGGCCAGAGGGCGCCGGGCACTGGCCATCCAAGCCGACAGCGCCATCCCTGAGGCACTCACCGCCGCGGTGGACGAGGCCGTCGCGATGTTCGGCAGACTCGACATCCTGGTCAACAACGCCGGCATCTTCCTCGTTGGCCCGCTCGAAGCCCTGGGGTCGGCAGAGATCGATCGCACCCTGGCAGTGAACGTCCGGGCGCCGTTCGCAGCGTCCCAGGCGGCCGTGCGTCACATGGGCCAGGGCGGCCGCATCATCAGTATCGGCAGCAATGTCGCCGAGCGTGCGGTCTTCCCCGGACTGGCGCTGTACTCGATGAGCAAGACGGCTCTGGTCGGGATGACGAAGGGCCTGGCCCGAGAACTCGGTCCGCGTGGAGTCACCGTCAATCTGGTGCATCCCGGCCCCACCGACACGGATACCAACCCCGCTGACGGGCCGAACGCCGAGATGATCGCCGGCTTCACCGCTGTGGGCCGCTACGCGGAAGCGGCCGAGATCGCGGCCACCGTCGCCCACCTGGCAAGTGCGGACGGCGCGTACATCACCGGAGCCTCGATCCACGTCGACGGCGGCTTCACCGCCTGACACGCGAGCGCCTTCGCAACCACGCTGAGGGCCCAGCCCACAAGAGGGACGGCCACCGCGTGATCATCAGGGGTTGTGTGGACTCCTGAAGATCACGCGGTGGCTGCGAGCCATAGCGTTGACCCTGCCCGCTGGCAGGCGATGTTCGACCAGGTCATGGCCCGGATCGCGGGCAGGTTCGGGCGGATTGAGCCCCGGGCCGCAGCCCGCGCTTACCTGCTCGGGCTGTTGTCGAGCGTCGAACGGAAGAACTGCTGGCAGCTGGCCGAGCAGGCGGGCCTTGCGCGGCCAGGGCCGATGCAGCGCCTGCTGCGCTACGCCCGCTGGGACGCCGATGCGGTCCGCGACGACCTACGTGCCTATGCCGCCGAATACCTCGGCATCGATGGCGGCGTCCTCGTCGTCGACGAAACCGGCTTCCTGAAAAGGGGGGCGGGTCTTCGGCCGGAGTGCAAAGGCAGTACACCGGCACCGCAGGGCGCATCGAGAACGCGCAGATCGGTGTGTTCCTCGCCCCGGCCACCGGCCGGGGACGGGGCCCTGATCGACCGACGGCTCTAGCTTCCCGAACACTCCTGGTCCAATGACCCCGAACGCCGTGACACGGCCGGGATACCCGAGACGGTGCACTTCGCCACCAAGCCCGTCTGGCCCAGGAGATGATCGAGGCTGCGCTGGACGCCGGGATCACTGTCCCCTGGGTGACCGGGGCTTCGCCGTACGGAGACACCGGTGCCCCGCGCGCACGGATCGCGCGGGGCACCCGTGGGTCTGTCCGGGTCAGACGATGATCTTGCCCTCACGCAGCCTGGCGATGTCGTTCGCGTCGTACCCCAGGTCCGCCAGGACCTCGCTGCCGTGCTCGCCGAGCAGCGGGGCACCCTTGATCTCGGGCTTGAAGTTGGAGAACTTGATGGGGCTGCCCACCGTCAGGTAGGTGCCGCGGCCCTTCTGCTCGACCTCGACGATCGTGCCGCTCTTGCGCATGTCCGGGTCCTCGGCGAGCTCCTTCATGCTGAGGACGGGCGCACAGGGCACCTCCCACTTGCGCAGGATGTCGACCGCCTCGTACTTGGTCTTGTCGGCCAGCCACTTCTCGATCTCCGCGAAGATCTCGAAGATGTGCGGCTGCCGCGCCCTGGCGGTCGTGTACTCCGGGTCGTCGACCCACTCGGGCCGGCCGATGGCCTCGGCGGTGCGCTTCCAGTTCTGCTCCTGGACCGTGAAGTAGATGTAGGCGTTGGGGTCGGTCTCCCAGCCCTTGCACTTCAGGATCCAGCCCGGCTGGCCGCCGCCGCCGGCGTTGCCGCCGCGGGGCACCGCGTCGCCGAACTCGCCGTTCGGGTACTGCGGGTACTCCTCCAGGTAGCCGATCTTCTCCAGGCGCTGCTGGTCGCGGAGCTTGACGCGGGTCAGGTTGAGGACGGCGTCCTGCATGGACACCGACACCTTCTGGCCCACTCCGGTCGCGTTACGGTGGATGATCGCCGTCAGGAGGCCGATCAGCAGGTGCATGCCGGTGTTGCTGTCGCCGAGGGCCGAGCCGCTGATGGTCGGCGGGCCGTCCCAGAAGCCGGTGGTGGACGCGGCGCCGCCGGCGGCCTGGGCGACGTTCTCGTAGACCTTGAGGTCGTTCCAGGACGAGTCGTCGTTGAAGCCCTTGACCGAGCCGAAGATCAGGCGGGGGTTGAGCTCGTGGATGTGGTCCCAGCCCAGGCCCATGCGGTCCATGGCGCCCGGCGCGAAGTTCTCGACCAGGATGTCCGCCTCGCGGATCAGCTTCTCCATGACCTCCTTGCCCTCGGGGGTCTTGGTGTTGATGGCCAGCGAGCGCTTGTTGCTGTTGAGCATCGTGAAGTACAGCGCGTCGAGGTCGGGGTCGTCCCGCAGCTGGTTGCGGGTCACGTCGCCGCCCTGGGGACGCTCGACCTTGATCACGTCGGCGCCGAACCAGGCGAGCATCTGGGTGCACGCGGGGCCGGCCTGGACCCCGGTGAAGTCGATCACCTTGATCCCGGCGAGCGGCTTTTCACTCATGGTGGCTTCCTTCTTGTCTGTTCGCGGTGCGCGGGTGGGCGGTACTGGGGAACGGTGCTTCGGGGTGCGGTGCGTCGCCTACGGGGCGGTCACTTCTTGGCCGGCACGATGTTGCCGACGGTGATGCCCTTGGGGTTGAGGTGGGAGATGTGGCCGCTCTCGGTGCCCGCCGAGGGGTCGATCACGCAGTCGATGAGGGCCGGCCCGCCCGAGGCGAGCGCCTCGGTGAGGGCGGCGGTGACCTCGGCGGGGGTGGTCGCGCGGTAGCCCTTGCCGCCGAAGGCCTCGAACATCACGTCGTGGCGGGCCGCGGACATCAGCGTCGTCGGCGACGGGGCCTCGTCGTAGGGGTTGACGTCGTCACCGCGGTAGACACCGCCGTTGTTCATGATGACCGTGACGACGGGCAGCTTGTAGCGGCAGATCGTCTCGATCTCCATGCCGCTGAAACCGAAGGCGCTGTCGCCCTCCACGGCCACGACCGGCTCCCCGCTCTCGACGGCGGCGGCGATCGCGTAGCCCATGCCGATGCCCATGACGCCCCAGGTGCCGCTGTCGAGGCGGTGCCGCGGCACGTGCATGTCGATGACGTTGCGCGCGATGTCGAGGGCGTTGGCGCCCTCGTTGACAAGGTACGTCTCGGGGCGCTCGCGGATAACGTCGCGTACGGCCTTCAGGGCGCCCATGAACTGCATCGGGTGCGGGTCGGCCTTGAGGCGCTCGGCCATCTTGGCGACGTTCTGCGCCGAGCGCGCCCCCAGTTCCTCCCGCCAGGCGGCGGGGGCCGCGATCTGGCCCGGCTTGCTGCGCTCGATGAGGGCCTCGACGACCGACTCGATGTCACCGACGAGCGGCGCGGCGATGGGCTGGTTGCTGTCCATCTCCTTCGCCTCGATGTCCACCTGGACGAACTTCGCGTCGGGGTTCCACTGCGGTGCCTCGCCGTGGTTGAGCAGCCAGTTCAGGCGGGCGCCGACCAGCATCACCACGTCGGCCTTCTTCAGCGCCAGCGAGCGGGCGGTGGCCGCGGACTGCGGGTGGTCGTCGGGCAGCAGGCCCTTCGCCATCGACATCGGCACGTAGGGGATGCCGGTGGACTCGACGAACTCGCGGATCTGCGTGTCCGCCTGAGCGTAGGCCGCGCCCTTGCCGAGGACGATCAGCGGCCGCTGCGCGCCGGCCAGCAGCTCGATCGCGCGGTCCACCGCCTCGGGGGCGGGCAGCTGGCGCGGTGCCGGGTCGACGAGGCGGCTGAGCGTCTTCGCGCCCTCCCCGGCGTCCATGATGGAGCCGAGCACCGCGGCGGGGATGTCGAGGTAGACGCCGCCGGGGCGCCCGGAGACGGCGGTGCGCAGGGCGCGGGCGATCCCGCGGCCGATGTCCTCGACCCGGCTGACGCGGTACGCGGCCTTGCAGAACGGCTGCGCGGCGGCGAGCTGGTCCATCTCCTCGTAGTCGCCCTGCTTGAGGTCGACGAGGTGGCGCTCGCTGGAGCCGGAGATCTGCACCATCGGGAAGCAGTTGGTGGTGGCGTTGGCGAGCGCCACCAGCCCGTTGAGGAAGCCCGGCGCCGACACCGTCAGGCAGATGCCCGGCTTCTTGGTGAGGTAGCCGGCCGCCGCCGCCGCGTGTCCCGCGTTGCTCTCGTGGCGGAAGCCGATGTAACGGATGCCCTGCGCCTGGGCGAGCCGGGCCAGATCCGTGATCGGGATGCCGACCACCCCGTAGATGGTGTCGACGTCGTTCATCTTGAGCGCATCGACGACCAGGTGGTACCCGTCGGTGAGCTCGGCCGGTGCGTCGGCGTTCGCCGCTGTCTCCAGTGGTGAGGGGGCGGTCATGGTCCGAGGTCCTCCTTGGGCGGGTCATGCGTGCGGCTTCTCCCTTCACCATCCGCAGCCCGCTCCCCCGCGTCCAAGACCTATCGGCGACCAGCCGATAGACGGCGTTTATCGACGCACGCCACAGGGGCGTTGAGGTGGGTTGATAGACCTCCGCTATCGACCGTTCGCCAGTGCGTATTGGACGGGTGCTCCGCGCCCCGCGCAGTCTCGCTGGGGACGGTTCATCAGACATTCCAGGCGCGAGGAGGTGCGGCCATGGCCGTTCCGGCCGCTGCATCGGTGCGCGACCCCGACCGTTACCGGCCGCCCGCGGTCACGGGCCTGACCGATCTCCTCGACCGGCACGCCCGGGGGCGTCCGCAGGCACCGGCGCTGATCGCCGGCGCGGACCGCGCGGAGGTCTCCTACCGCGCCCTGGACGAGCTGGCCGACGCGGTGGCCGCGCGCCTGACCTCGGCGGGGCTGCGCCCCGGGGACCCGGTCGGCCTCGTCGGCGCCAACACCGTGGAGTTCGTCGTGGCGTTGCTGGGCGGGGCGCGGGCCGGGCTGGTGGTGGCCCCCGTGGACCCCGCGCTGCCCGAGCCGCGGATGACGGCCCGGCTGGAGGCGCTGGGGGTGCGGGCGGTCCTGCTGGGCCCGGCCGCGGGCGGCGCCCCGCCGGCGGCCGTGGGGCCCGGTGTCCCGGCCTGGACCCTGCGGGTGGACCTCTCCCCCGCCGGGACGGCGGCGGCCGTGCTCGGAACGGGCGCGGGCGCGCCGGCCGCCGCGCGGGGCGCGTCCGGCGAACTGACCGCGCACGACGCCCTGGTGCTGTTCACCGCGGGGACCACCGACCGGGCGAAGATGGTCCCGCTGACGCACGGCAACGTGGCCGCCTCGGTCCGCGGCGTGTGCGCCGCCTACGAGCTGGTGCCGGGCGACGCGACGGTCGCGGCGATGCCGTTCTTCCACGGGCACGGGCTGTTCGCCACGCTGCTGTCCACGCTGGCGAGCGGGGGCTGCGTGCTGCTGCCCGCGCGCGGGCGGTTCTCGGCGCACACCTTCTGGGACGACATGCGGGCGGCGGGCGCCACGTGGTTCACCGCGGTCCCCACCGTCCACGAGCTCCTCCTGGAGCGGGCGGCGACGGACCTCACGGGCCCGCAGGTGCCGGGCTTGCGGTTCCTGCGCAGTTCCAGCGCGCCCCTCAACACGGCCACCCAGCGGGCGCTGGAGCGCACCCTGGGCGCGCCCCTGCTGTCGGCGTACGGCATGACCGAGTCCGCGCACCAGGCGACGAGCGAGCCGCTGCCGCAGTACGGGTCGCTCAAGCACGGTTCGGTCGGCCGGCCGACCGGGATCGAGCTGCGGGTCCTGGACCCGGACGGGAAGCCGTGCCCGCCCGGCGGCGAGGGCGAGGTGTGGGTGCACGGTCCCACGGTGGCCCGCGGTTACCTGGGCAATCCCGCCGAGACGGCACACGGCTTCGCCGACGGCTGGTTCCGCACCGGCGACCTGGGCGCGCTCGACGAGGACGGCCACCTGTTCCTGACCGGCCGCCTGAAGAACCTGATCATCCGCGGGGGCGAGAAGGTCGTGCCCGAGCACGTCGAGGACGTCCTCGCCGGGTGTCCGGGGGTGGCCGAGGCCGCCGTGTTCGCCGTGCCCGACGCGACGTACGGGCAGCGGGTCGGCGCGGCCGTGGTCCTGGGCGGCGCGGAGGCGCCGGGGGCCGAGGCGCCCGGGGCCGAGGAGATCCGCCGGTACTGCCGCGCCCGGCTGGCCCCGTTCGAGATCCCCGACCGGATCCGGGTCGTCGCCTCGCTCCCGCACACGGCGAAGGGCGGTCTTGACCGGGCGGCGGTGGACGTCCTGTACTCCGAGGGCCCCGTATGGCCCGGGCTCACCTGACGCGGTGCTCCGCGGGCAACGGCTCGTCGAAGAACTCGTCCAGCGACAGACCGGCCGCCGCGGTCATGAACGCCCGCGCCGCGACCGACCCCGGGGTCGCCGCGTGGATCGCGACGGAGACCTGCGCCCTGGCGTCCGGCTCGACGAGGCGGACGGCCCGCATCCGGCCGAGCGGCGGCATCGCGCGCAGCCAGGTGTGCGGGACGATGCTCGCGCACGCGCCGGCGCCCACGCTGGCGTAGAGGGCCGCCACCGAGTCCGTCTCGACCTGCGGGGTCACCACGACCCCGCTCTCGGCGAACGCGTCGTCGATGACCTGGCGGATCCTCATGTCGGGGGTCAGCAGGGCGAGGGGCATCGTGGCCGCGTCCGCCCACTTCATGGTGTCGGTCTGCGGCAGCAGCTGGTCGCTTGAGGCGAGGAGCATGTACCGCTCCTCGTACAGCGGCATCACCTGCAGGTTCTCCCGGTCGTGCGGGGCGAAGTGCGCGATCGCGGCGTCCAGCTCGAACGCGAGGAGCTGGCGGTGGAGTTCGGTGGTCGACAGCCGGGAGCGGACCTGGACCTTGGCCAGCGGATGGGCCGCGCAGAAAGCGGCGACGGGCAGGACCAGGGTGGTGGACGCGGTGGGCTCGGTGCCCAGCCGCAGGGTGCCGGTGATGCCCGACTGGACGGCGGCCACCTCGGCCTTGAAGGCCTCCTGCTCGGCGAGGATGCGTTTGGCCCAGACCACCAGCCGTTCGCCCTCTGGGGTCAGGCCCTGGTAGTTGTGCCCGCGGTTGATCAGCGTGACGTTCAGCTCCCGCTCCAGCTTGGCTATCGCCGCCGAGAGCGCGGGCTGCGAGACGTAGCAGGACTCCGCCGCCCGGGCGAAGTGCCGCTCCCTGGCGACCGCCACGAAGTACTCCAGCTGACGGAACAGCATGAACGACTCCTCTCTGCCTGGGCCGCGGCCGCGCCGGCACTTCCTGCTGGAGTCGCAACGCCGTCGGTGCCGGCGGACCGGCGCTCCCGGGACCGGGAACGTCCCCGGGCGGCCGACGGCGGACGAGCTGGTTGCGGTGTGACCGGGCACAGCCTACCGAGCCGGATCGCGGCCCTCGTTCGTGCCCGCCAAGCCGGTGCGGGCCCCTGCCCGGGGCCCGGTCCCGTCGCCGCCGCGACGGGACCGGGCTCCGGAGGTGCTGCGGCGGTCGTCCGGCGGTGGACCGGCGATCCGCGGGTGTCTCGGGTTCGGATACGCGGGGGACGGGTCAGGCGGGGACGGGTTTGCGCGCGCCGGCCCCGTCCTCCCGGTCCGCGGTGACGCCGCGGGCCAGCAGGTCGGTCGCGGCGTGGACCGCCCGCAGGTTGGGGGCGTCCGCGCCGGAGATGTCGGCCATCTCCACGACGGCCGTCACGATGGCGTCGAGTTCCAGCTGCTTGCCGGCCTCCAGGTCCTGGAGCATCGAGGTCTTGTGGTGTCCCACCCCCTCGGCGCCCCGAAGCCGCTTCTCGATGGAGATGTCGGGGGTGCTGCCGACCCTGGCCGCGATGTCGAGGGTCTCCTCCATGAGCTGGGCGACCAGCCGCCGGGTGTGCGGGTGCTTGCAGATGTCGACCATCGTCGCCCTGGTGAGGGCGCTGATCGGGTTGAAGGCGACGTTGCCCATCAGCTTGATCCAGATGTCGTCGCGCAGGTTGGGCTCCACCGGGCACTTGAGGCCGCCGGCGATCATGGCCTCGCTCAGCTCCGTGCACCGGTCGGAGACACCGCCGCCCGGCTCGCCGATGGAGAACCTGGTGCCCTCCAGGTGCCGGATGACCCCGGGGGCCTCGATGACCGTCGCGGGGTAGACGACGCAGCCGATGGCGCGTTCCGGCGCCAGCACCGCGCTGGTGGCGCCGCCGGGGTCGACCGCCTCGATCCGCCGCCCCTCGTAGGGGCCGGCCAGCTCGTGGAAGTACCACCAGGGAATGCCGTTCTGACCGGCCACCACCGCGGTCTTGTCGTCGAGCAACGGGGAGATCAGCGGTCCTGAGGTCGCGTAGGAGTGTGCCTTCAGGCCCAAGAAGACGTAGTCGACGGGGCCGATCTCCTTGGGGTCGTCCGTGGCGTGGGGCTTGGCCACGAAGTCACCGCGCGGGCTGTTCACCCGGACTCCGTGGGCGCGTATCGCCTGAAGATGCTCACCCCGGGCGATCAGGTGGACGTCCGCGCCACCACGGTGCAGTGCCGCGCCCACGTAAGCGCCGATCGCACCGGCTCCGAGGACTGCGATTTTCACGGCGACTCCTCTCCATTCGAAGGGGGAGTGAATACTGTATGCAGTACTCTCTTGGGATGTACAGTCCCCTCACGCGAAGTCGCGCGCCCGGAACCGAACAGGGTCCCGCCCGGCGCCGCGACGGAGGTCTCCGGCGTCGCCCGGGACCATGAACCGGGTCACACACGCTCCGGACAGGTTGATCGAGCACGCAGCGGGGGAACGCTTCGCCGCACACGCGGTCCCGGGCACGCACGGCCGCACCACGAGGCCGGGGAGCACGCAGTGCGGACGACGGCTCGGCTGACGACGCCGTGACGTCAGTCAGTAGCGACGGAAAAGGAGAGCGATGTCTGATTCACCCCCACAGCAGATCGGTGTCGTCACCGAGTCCACCGCCGGGGAGACGCGGGTGGCGGCCACACCGGACAGCGTCCGCCGGCTCCTCGGCCTCGGCTACGAGGTCGTCGTGGAGTCCGAGGCCGGAGCGGCCTCCGGCTTCCCCGACGAGGCCTACACCGATGCGGGCGCGCGGATCGGCGACGCCTGGCAGGCGGACGTGGTCCTGAAGGTCAACGCCCCCTCGCACGAGGAGATCGGGAAGCTGCGCGAAGGCGCGACCCTGATCGGGCTGATCGCCCCGGCCCACAGCCCCGACCTGGTCGAGGAGCTGGCGGCACGGCCGATCACCGTGCTGGCGCTGGACGCCGTCCCGCGCATCTCCCGGGCCCAGTCGATGGACGTGCTCAGCTCGATGGCGAACATCGCCGGGTACCGGGCGGTGATCGAGGCGGCCCACGTCTTCGGGCGCTTCTTCACCGGCCAGGTCACCGCGGCCGGCAAGGTGCCGCCGGCGAAGGTCCTGGTGGCCGGCGCGGGCGTGGCGGGTCTGGCCGCGATCGGCGCGGCCGGCAGCCTCGGCGCGGTGGTGCGGGCCACCGACCCGCGGGCCGAGGTCGCCGACCAGGTCCGTTCACTGGGCGGCGAGTTCCTCGCCGTCGAGGTGGAGCAGGAGGCGAGCGGCGACGGCTACGCCAAGGCGACCTCGCAGGCGTACGACCGGCGCGCCGCCGAGATCTACAGCGAGCAGGCCGCGGACGTCGACATCATCATCACCACCGCGCTGATCCCCGGCCGCCCGGCCCCCCGGCTCATCACGGCGGCCGACGTGGCGTCGATGAAGCCCGGCAGCGTCATCGTCGACATGGCCGCCGCGCAGGGCGGCAACGTCGAGGGCACGGTCAGCGGTAAGGCGATCGTCACCGACAACGACGTGACGATCATCGGCTACACCGATCTGGCGGGCCGGCTGCCCGCCCAGGCCTCGCAGTTGTACGGGACCAACCTCGTCAACCTGCTCAAGTTGCTGACGCCGGGCAAGGACGGGCGGCTGACGCTCGACTTCGACGACGTCGTGCAGCGGGCCGTCACGGTGGTGCGGGAGGGCGAGAAGACCTGGCCGCCACCGCCCGTCCAGGTGTCGGCGGCGCCCGGCGGGCAGGCACCGGCGCCGGTGGCGACCGCGCCTGCGCCGAAGGAGCCCCGTCTCTCACCGGCCGCGCGCTACGGCCTGATCGCCTCCGGCATGCTCGCGATGTTCTTGTTGATCGCCTTCTCCCCGGCCCAGCTCGTGGGCAACTTCACGGTGTTCGCGCTGGCCGTCGTCATCGGTTACTACGTGATCGGAAAGGTCCACCACGCCCTGCACACCCC
Source organism: Streptomyces sp. PA03-5A (assembly GCF_033792725.1). NCBI lineage: Bacteria > Bacillati > Actinomycetota > Actinomycetes > Kitasatosporales > Streptomycetaceae > Streptomyces > Streptomyces sp. PA03-5A. The sequence continues at coordinate 85,567 of NZ_JARAVL010000035.1, forward strand.
GCTGATGTCGGTCACCAACGCCATCTCGGGGATCGTGGTGGTCGGAGCACTGCTGCAGATAGGCCACGCCGGACCGGCCGTCACCGTGATGTCGGTCGTAGCGATCATGTTGACCACCGTGAACATCTTCGGAGGATTCGCCGTCACCCGCCGTATGCTCGGCATGTTCTCGAAGGGCTGAGGATCGATGAACGCAACCACGGCCGCACAGGCCGCCGACATCGTCGCCGCGCTGCTGTTCATCTTCAGCCTGGCCGGACTCTCGCAACACCGCACCTCCCGCGCCGGAGTGGCGTACGGCATCGGCGGCATGGCGCTGGCGCTGGTCGCCACCGTCGTCGCCGCGGCACAGGACATCCCGGGCACCGCCGTCGTGCTGATCGTCGCCGCCACGGTCGTCGGCGGTGCCATCGGCCTGTGGCGGGCGCGCCGGGTCGAGATGACCCAGATGCCCGAGCTCATCGCCGTCCTGCACAGCCTCGTCGGCCTGGCCGCGGTGCTGGTCGGCTGGAACAGCTACTACGAGGTGGAGGCGCACGGCGCCGCGCAGACCCGGGTCGCCGGCGACCTGCTCGGCATCCACCACGCGGAGGTGTTCATCGGCATCTTCATCGGCGCGGTCACCTTCACCGGATCCATCGTCGCCTACCTGAAGCTGTCGGCGCGGATCAAGTCCCGTCCGCTGACCCTGCCCGGCAAGAACGCCCTCAACCTCGGGGCGCTGGCCGCCTTCGTGGCCCTGACGGTGTGGTTCACGGTGAGCCCGGACCTCGGCCTGATGATCGCCGTCACCGCGCTGGCGCTCGTGCTCGGCTGGCACCTGGTCGTCTCGATCGGCGGCGGTGACATGCCCGTCGTCGTCTCGATGCTCAACAGCTACTCGGGCTGGGCCGCGGCCGCGGCGGGATTCCTGCTCAACAACAACCTGCTCATCGTCACCGGCGCGCTCGTCGGCTCCTCCGGCGCCTACCTGTCGTACGTCATGTGCAAGGCGATGAACCGGTCCTTCCTCTCGGTGATCGCCGGGGGCTTCGGCGCCCCGGCGCCGACGGGCGGCGACGCCGTACAGGGCGAGCACCGCGAGACCTCCGCGGAGGAGACCGCCGAACTCCTGGAGAACGCCACGTCGGTGATCATCACGCCCGGCTACGGCATGGCGGTGGCCCAGGCGCAGCACCCGGTGGCGGAGCTGACCCAGGCGCTGCGGCGGCGCGGGGTCGAGGTCCGCTTCGGCGTCCACCCGGTGGCCGGCCGGCTGCCCGGGCACATGAACGTGCTGCTCGCCGAGGCCCGGGTGCCGTACGACGTCGTGCTGGAGATGGACGAGATCAACGACGACTTCGGCGACACCACGGTGGTACTGGTGATCGGCGCCAACGACACCGTCAACCCGGCGGCGGAGGAGGACCCGTCCAGCCCCATCGCCGGCATGCCGGTGCTGCGGGTGTGGGAGGCGGAGAACGTGATCGTCTTCAAGCGGTCCATGTCCTCGGGGTACGCGGGGGTGCAGAACCCGCTGTTCTTCCGCGAGAACAGCCGCATGCTCTTCGGCGACGCCAAGGAGAGCGTGGACGCCATCCTGCGCTCGCTGAGCACGCCCGACCCCGCTTCCGCGGCGTCGCGGGGCCTGCGCACCGACCAGCAGCCCGCCCCTGCCTGACGGGTGCTGCACCCACGGCGGTGGGGCGGGGGAAGCGCGGCTTCCCCCGCCCCCGTCCGCCGTGCCGCCGGTGCTCCGCCGCGGGCCTTCGCATGCCGACGGCCGATTTCCGACCAAGCCTTGTCCATCCTGCGGCTGAATTGCATACCGAAATCTGTATTCTTGGCACTGTGCAAAGAACTCAGCCGACAGGGGGGCTCATGCGCGAGAGAAGCACCGCGGCCGCCGTCGTCCGGGTCACCCGGCCGGCACCGTTGCGCCAGGCCGTCTACGAGGCCCTGATCGACCTGATCGTCAACGGCACCCTCAGACCGGGCCAGCACCTGGTCGAGGCCGAACTCGCCGACCACCTCGGCGTCAGCCGCCAGCCGGTGCGCGAGGCGCTGCAACGGCTGCAGACCGACGGCTGGGTCGACCTGCGCCCCGCCCAGGGCGCCTTCGTCCACTCCCCCACGCAGGAGGAGGCCACCCAGCTCCTCAGCGTCCGCGCCGTGCTGGAGACCCACTCCGCGCACGGCGCCGCGCTGCACGCCACGGACGCGGACGTGGCACACCTGTGGGAACTGCAGGACGCCGGCATCGCCGCCCTGGCGGCGGACGACGCCCGCGGGATCGTCGAGGCCAACGCCGCACTGCACGGCTTCATCACCGAGCTGTCCCGCAACCAGGTCCTCGGCGAGCTGATCCTCCAGGTCGACCGGCGGGTGCGCTGGTACTACATGCCCATCGCGCGGCCCCGCGGCCGGGACGCCTGGAACGAGCACGCCTCCATCATCGAGGCCATCGCCCTGGGCGACGCGGAGCGTTCCGAGGAACTGATGCGCCGCCACACCCGGAACACCACCGACTTCTACTGCCGGCAGATCGCCGCCGCCGTCGACGCCGGGAGGGCGTGAGGGCCCACGGGAACGCCGACGGTCCGGGGGCAGGGGGGCACCCGGACCGTCGTCGAGGGGGGAACAGGAGTACGGGGAGCACGGGAGGGACGGGCGGGGCCGGGCGGAGCAGGGAGCGCACCCCACCGGCCGGCCCCGCCTCCGTGACGCGGGCACCCGGTGCGGAACTGCCGCCGTCCCGGGCCGGGCTCCTACGCCCGCGCACGTTCGATGGGGGGCTCCTCGCGGAGCCCCGGTACCGCAACCGTCAGGTGGTCGCCTCGGCAGGGGCGGCGGTGAGGCCGCCCACCGTGGCCACGGGGCTCCCGTCGCCGCTGCGGCGGGGGGCGCCGGGCTGCCGCAGGAACACCGTGATCAGCGCGGAGAGGAAGGCGATGCCCCCGGCCAGGCAGTACGCGCCGGTGTAGCCCCAGGCCGCGACCACCCCGGCGGCCACACCACCGCCGCCGACGCCGCCGACCAGCTTGGCGCTGTAGACCAGCCCGTAGTTCTGCGCGTTGTTGTTCTCCCCGAAGTAGTCCGGAGTGAGCGCGGCGAACAGCGGGTAGAACGCCCCGCCGCCGAAACCGTTGAGGAACGCGAAGAACAGGAACAGGGGTTCGTTGTGCGCCTGGCCCGACCACAGCACGCCGAACTGCGCCAGTCCCGCCACCACCAGGACCAGACCGAGCGTCTGACGCCGCCCCAGGTAGTCCGACAACCAGCCCACGATCGCCCGGCCGACACCGTTGACCACGGCGAGCACACCCGCCGAGGAGGCCGCGACCAGCGGGCCGAAGCCCAGGCTCTTGGCGAACGGGACCTGGAAGTTGATGCCGAAGAGCGACACGCCGCCGATACAGACCAGGGCGAACCACATCAGCGGCAGCTGCCCGGTCCTGATCGCCTCCATCGGGGTGAACTGGCCCTTGGCGGGCGGGTTCTTGGCCAGGCGCTTGGCGACCCGCCTCGCGTCCTCGGTCACACCGCGGTTCAGCGGGTCCACGTCGTGCGGCCACCAGCTCTTCGGCGGGTCGCGGAAGAACATCCCGCAGAAGGCGACGACCAGCACCATGCCCAGCGCGATCAGGTCGAGGACCATCTTGTAGTTGGACGGGTGGAACCAGTAGTTGAAGACGAAGATGAGCGGGAGGGTTCCGTAGGCGAAGCCGCCGTTCACGAACCCGGTACGGGCGCCCTTGTTGTCGGGGTACCACTTGCCGACCATGTTGATGCAGGTGGCGTACACCAGGCCGGCGCCCGTACCGCCCAGCACCGAGTAACCGGCGATCACCACGTAGGGGTTGCCGAGGTGCGAGAGCGCCAGGAAGCCCAGACCGGAGAAGACCGCTCCGGCGAGCATGGCCGTCCTGGCCGGCAGGACCCCGGTCTCCCGCAGCCGTCCCGCGGGGAACGCGACGCCCGCCTGGAAGACCGCCCAGATGCTGGCGATCCAGAACGTCTCGGTGAGGGTCCATCCGTGGGCGTGCTCGAGCACCGCCTCGGCGGAGCTGTAGCCGTACTCGTAGACGCTGACGCCCATCATCGCGATCCAGGGGAGCCAGACCATCCAGGCCCTGGGCCTCCCGAGGAGGGAGGCGTCGGTCTCCCCGACCCGGTAGACGCGGCCGTTCGCGTCGGTGACCTCCCGGTACTGGCCGGGAGTCACGTGCGGTGTTGCTGACATCGGTGCCTTCCCTTGCGTGAAAAGAACCTGGCGTGCGCCCCCTGGGCCTTTCTCTTCATGCGGAGGGGTGGAGCGGACCATCCCTGCGGCTCGGCCCGGCATGGCCGGGCCCGGTGGTACGTCGTCCGGGCGACTGAGGTCCAGGGCGGCAACCCGGACGTGACAGCGCGCAGGCGGGTGACACGGTGGTACGGCCCCGGGCATGGCTGTTCGGCCGTGCTCAGGGAGTGTTGAGGCAGACATTCAGCTGGTCAGCGCGATTCTCCATACTGGAGATTGCATACGGTATGGACCTGCGAAACGGGGTGTCCAGGGGACGACGGGAAGATTGACCAGCGCATTACCAACCGATCAAGCCCGCACCGCGCCCGTCCCGGCGGGCAACTCAGGCAGCTCCAGGGCGCGTTGTCCCAGGTCGGATGGGTAACTGCCACTGCCCGTCGGATGGTTGCCCGGGGCATCCGATGCCTCCGCGCCGCGGACCGGGCCGGGTCCGGGTAAAGGATCGGCAAGGAGGGGGCGGCACCCTTGTTACGCGCTCAGGCGCCCGAACCTCCGTAGCGCCAGCGGCAGGAACACCGCCAGCAGGGCCAGCGGCCAGGCCACCGCGGCCCAGACGTGGCCGGATTCACCACCGGGACCGCCGAACAGGTCGCGTACCGCCGTCGCCGTCCGGGACATCGGGTTCCACTGGACGGCCGTGCCCAGCCAGCCGGGCATGGAGTCGGGCGTGGCGAGGGACGCGGCGAGGTCGAGGCGGCGCCGCATGCCGCCGCTGTACTGCCGGACCGCCTTGCGTCCGGTGTCCGCGAGGCCGAAGCGCCCGAGCAGTTCGCCGGCGCGCTCGCGCGCCCGGCGGGCGCCGAGATGGTGCAGGCGCGCGAACATCTCCAGGTTCTGGCGGCCGCCGAGTTGCTCGTCCAGGGCCGCGTGCTGCCCGAGCAGGCCGATGCGGAACCGCACCTCCCGGGCCTCGGTCACCACGTCGTACCCGGCCACCTCGACGCGGCCGCGGTCCGGCCGGAGCAGGGTGGACAGGATCCGGACCAGGGTCGTCTTGCCCGCGCCGTTGGGGCCGAGCACCCCATGCACGCTGCCGCGCGCGACCAGCAGGTCGAGTCCGTCCAGCGCCGGTTTGTCGCGGTACTTCTTGTACGCCCCCTCGACGGTGATGGCTGCGTCGGTCATGGGCCACTCCCCCCACTGGGCAACTAGTCAAACTTGACTACCGGCGCAAAGTAGCGGGCGCGGAATCCATTCGTCAAATGTGACTAGTGCTCGTCCCCGGGATGCGGTTCCCCCGTCGTGTACGGGTTCTCCTCGCCCTGCGCGAGCACGCCCACGAAGGGCTCGCCCTCCCCGGCGAAGGTGTAGGCGCCGCCCTCGATCCGCTCGACGAGCCCACGGGTCCACGCGGCGTCGGAGTCGGCCGTGTGCACCCAGAGGTTCATGATCTCGCCGATGTGGCCGAGCCGGCCGGGGCCCTCCTCGGGGACGTAGTGCTCGGCGACGGCGGCCCGCCACTCCCCGATCCTGCGGATCCGCTCCCTCAGCAGGTCCAGTGCCTCGTCCCGGCGCAGGTCGACGATGAAGCCGATGGCCGCGGACTGGAGGTCCATCTTCTGGTCGTAGGCGACCAGCGCCTCGTGCAGGAGGCGCAGGAACTCCTCGGTCCCGGTGTCCGTGATCTCGTACTCGGTGCGGGGCGGGCCGCCCGCCGTCGACGGGGCGACCTCGTGGGCGTGCAGCAGTCCCTGCTTCGCCATCTGCTTCAGGGCGTGGTAGATCGAGCCGGGCTTGGCGTTGGACCACTCGTGCGCGCCCCAGTACTCCAGGTCGTTGCGCACCTGGTAGCCGTGGGCCCGCCCGTGCTGGCGGACCGCGCCCAGGACGAGGAGACGGATCGCTGACATGCCGTCCAGGTTAGGCCGAACGGCACCGGGCCCCGCACGCGCCCCGGCACCGCCGTGCCGCAGCAGGTGCCGGTCCGGTGCCGGGCCCCGTGTACGTCCCCCGTCCGGTCAGCCCGCGGGGTTGCGGCGGCCGCTCCGGCCGCCCCGGCCCTCGGTACCGGCCACCGGCCGCCGCCCGGAGCCGCGGGTCCCCGTACCGGAACCGGCACCGGAAGCCGCGCCCGCCGCTCCCCGGCGGTCGGCTCCCCGGCCGCCCGAACTGCCTGCGGCACCCGTCGTCCCGCGCGCGTCCGCCCGGCGGGCGCCACCGCGAGCACCGGTCCCGGCGGCGGCACCTGCCGCCGCCCCGGCTCCGCCGCCGCTGCGGCGTCGGCGAGCGGGCCGCCCGCCGTTCTCGGTGCCGTTCTTCTGGCGGGACGCCTTCGGCGCGGCCGGCGGCTGGGGCACCTCGATGGTGACGGCCACGCCGGACGGCTCACGGGCGCCGGTGATGGTCGCCAGTTGCGCGTCGCTCGAGGTGATGCGGGCCGTCCGGGGGCGGATGCCCGCGTCCGACATGAGCCGGGTCACGTCCCGCTTCTGGTCGGGCAGGACCAGCGTGACCACGCTGCCGGAGCCGCCGGCGCGGGCCGTGCGGCCGCCCCGGTGGACGTAGTCCTTGTGGTCCATGGGGGGATCGACGTTCACGACGAGGTCGAGGTCGTCGATGTGTATGCCGCGGGCCGCGACGTTCGTGGCGACCAGCGCGGTGACCTGGCCGTTCTTGAACTGCTCCAGGGTGCGGTTGCGCTGCGGCTGGGAGCGGCCCCCGTGCAGCGCCGCCGCGCGGACACCGACGGCCAGCAGCCGCTTGGCGAGCCGGTCGGCGGACCGCTTGGTGTCGAGGAAGAGGATGACCCGGCCGTCGCGTGCCGCGATGCGCGTGGTGACGGCCTTCTTGTCGGTCTCGTCCAGGACGTGGAGCACGTGGTGCTCCATCGTGGTCACCGCCCCCGCGGACGGGTCCACGGAGTGCACCACGGGGTCGGTCAGGAACCGCTGCACCAAGCGGTCGATGTTGCCGTCCAGGGTGGCCGAGAAGAGCATCCGCTGCCCGTCGGGCCGCACACGCTCGATCAGCCTGGTGATCTGCGGCAGGAAGCCCATGTCCGTCATCTGGTCGGCCTCGTCCAGCACCGTGATGCCCACGCTACCGAGCACGCAGTCGCCGTGCTCCACCAGGTCGTTCAGCCTGCCGGGGGTGGCCACGAGCACCTCGACGCCGCGCCGGAGCGTGGCGGCCTGCTTGGTCATGGACAGCCCGCCGACCACGGTGGCCATGCGGAGGTTCACCGCCGTCGCGTACGGGGTCAGCGCGTCCGTCACCTGCTGGGCGAGTTCCCGGGTGGGCACCAGCACGAGGGCGAGGGGCGCCTTGGGCTCCGCGCGCAGTCCGGCCGTACGGGCGAGCAGCGCCAGTCCGAAGGCGAGGGTCTTGCCCGAGCCGGTGCGGCCCCGTCCCAGCAGGTCACGGCCGGCCAGCGAGTTGGGCAGCGTCGCGGCCTGGATGGGGAAGGGGGTGGTCACCCCCTGCGCGGTGAGGGTCTTCAGCAGCCCCGCGGGCATGTCGAGAGCGGCGAAGTCCTCGACGGCGGGAAGTGCGGGTGTCGTGCTTTCCGGCAGCCGGAATTCTCTCGGCGACGATGCGGACGGTGCGGACGACGGCGCGCGCCGATTCGATTTCTGGGGCCTGCGGGACATGCGGATATTTGCCTTCCTGGAGCAGCGCAAACCGGGGTCCGCACCATGACGGTGCGGACCCCGGTGAGCAGGTACGCGTCCGGCGATCAGGCGGGGACGATGTTCTCCGCCTGCGGGCCCTTCTGGCCCTGCGTGACGTCGAAGGTGACCCGCTGGCCCTCCAGGAGCTCACGGAAGCCCTGGGTGGCGATGTTCGAGTAGTGGGCGAAGACGTCGGGGCCGCCGCCGTCCTGCTCGATGAAGCCGAAACCCTTTTCGGCGTTGAACCACTTCACGGTTCCCTGTGCCATGACATTCTCCTTCAGTAGGCAGAGGGCCCATCCGGGGAATGCCGGAGAACAAATAATGCGCCTGCGGGAGATGAATTCCGTCAGGCGCACATAGGTTTCATGGGTACCACAACTGCAACCAGGACACCTTAGCACAGGCCGCGCCCCGGACGACGGGGCGCAAGCGGCGGCAGGCACGGGACGGCGGGCGGGCACCGTCGGTCACGACGCGTTCACGCCGCAGGGTGAAACACCCACCCGTTCATGTGCCGGAGGCTCGGCACGCCCCCGCCCGGGGGCGCGGGGACAGGTCCCCGCGCTCCCCGGTGTCCGGGATCCCGGCCGGCCGGGACCGGCCGGGATTGCGCGTCGTCAGCGCAGCAGCTTCACCGCCTCGACCACCAAGGGGTCCAGCCCGTCCGCCCCGGCGTCGACGAAGTCGAGGAGACGGGTGCGCATGCGCGGGTCCCAGAACCTGCCGATGTGCCCCGCGACGGCCTCGGCCGCCCGGTCGCCCGGCAGATGGACGAGGTTGGCCGCGATGTCGTTGGCCATCCGGCGCTCGGCCGGCACTGCGCCGGCCACCTCAGTCCACCACCGTCAGCAGCTGGTCCCTGTCCCGGTCGTGTTCCGCGCCGTCGGCCCGCCGCGGGCGGGCGAGCCCCACCTGCACGGCGGTCACCTTGTACTCCGGGCAGTTGGTCGCCCAGTCGGAGTTCTCCGTGGTCACCACGTTCGCCCCGGTCACCGGGTGGTGGAAGGTGGTGTACACGACCCCGGGCGGCATGCGGTCGGAGATCTCGGCCTTCAGCGTCGTCTCCCCCACCCGGCTCGCCAGGGTCACCGTGTCGCCGTCCACGATGCCGCGGACCTCGGCGTCGTGGGGGTGCAGCTCCAGCACGTCCTCCGGGTGCCAGGCGACGTTGCCGGTACGGCGGGTCTGCGCGCCCACGTTGTACTGGCTGAGGATCCGTCCCGTGGTCAGGATCAGCGGGAAGCGCCGGGTGCTGCGCTCGGCGGTCGGCACGAAGGTGGTGACCACGAACTTGCCCTTGCCCCGCACGAACTCGTCCACGTGCATGATGGGCGTGCCCTCGGGGGCCTTCTCGTTGCACGGCCACTGGACGCTGCCCAGCTCGTCCAGCAGCTGGAAGGAGACACCGGTGAAGGTCGGCGTGACCTGGGCGATCTCGTCCATGATCTGACCGGGGTGGTCGTACGCCATGGGGTGGCCCATGGCGGTGGCGATCTCGGAGACGATCTGCCACTCGTGCTTGCCCGTCTTCGGCTTCATCACCGCGCGCACCCGGTTGATGCGGCGCTCGGCGTTGGTGAAGGTGCCGTCCTTCTCCAGGAAGGACGCGCCGGGCAGGAAGACGTGCGCGAACTTCGCCGTCTCGTTGAGGAACAGGTCCTGGACGACGACCAGTTCCATGGCCTCCAGCGCGGCGGTGACGTGCTTGAGGTTGGGGTCGGACTGCGCGATGTCCTCGCCGTGCACGAACAGGCCGCGGAACGTCCCGTCGATGGCCGCGTCGAACATGTTCGGGATGCGCAGCCCGGGCTCGGCAAGGATCGTGCCGCCCCAGAGGTTCTCGAACACGGTGCGCACGGCGTCGTCGGAGACGTGCCGGTAGCCGGGCAGCTCGTGCGGGAACGAACCCATGTCGCAGGAGCCCTGGACGTTGTTCTGGCCGCGCAACGGGTTCACCCCGACGCCGTCGCGGCCGAGGTTGCCGCAGGCCATCGCCAGGTTGGCCATGCCCATCACCATGGTCGAGCCCTGGCTGTGCTCGGTGACGCCAAGACCGTAGTAGATGGCGCCGTTCGGGGCCTGCGCGTACAGCCGTGCCGCCGCGCGCAGTTCCCCGGCCGGCACCCCGGTGAGCTCCTCCGTGGCCTCCGGGCTGTTCTCCGGGCGGGCGATGAACTCCGCCCACTCGTCGAAGTCCTCGCACCGCGCGTCCACGAAGGCCCGGTCGACCAGCCCCTCGGTGACCACCACGTGCGCCATGGCGTTCACGACGGCCACGTTGGTGCTGGGCCGCAGCTGCAGGTGGTGCTCGGCCTGGACGTGCGGGGAGCGCACCAGGTCGATGCGGCGCGGGTCCACGACGATGAGCTTGGCGCCCTCGCGCAGCCGGCGCTTCATCCGCGAGGCGAACACCGGGTGCCCGTCCGTGGGGTTGGCGCCGATCACCATGATGACGTCGGCCTCGGCCACGGACCGGAAGTCCTGGGTGCCGGCCGACTCGCCGAAGGTCTGCTTGAGCCCGTACCCCGTCGGGGAGTGGCAGACCCGGGCGCAGGTGTCGACGTTGTTGTTGCCGAAGGCGGCGCGCACCATCTTCTGGACGACGTACACCTCTTCGTTCGTGCACCGCGAGGAGGTGATGGCGCCGATCGCGCCCGACCCGTACTGCTGCTGGAGCTCGCGCATCCGGCGGGCGACCGTGCCGATCGCCTCGTCCCACTCGACCTCGCGCCACGGGTCGGTGATCTTCTCGCGGACCATGGGCTTCAGCACCCGGTCGGGGTGGCTGGCGTAGCCGAAGGCGAAGCGGCCCTTCACGCAGGAGTGGCCCTCGTTGGCGCCGCCGTCCTTGTACGGCACCATCCGCACCAGCTCGTCGCCGCGCAGCTCGGCCTTGAAGGAGCAGCCGACGCCGCAGTACGCGCAGGTGGTGACCACCGAGCGGGTGGGCATGCCGAGTTCGACCACCGACTTCTCCTGGAGCGTGGAGGTCGGGCAGGCCTGCACGCAGGCCCCGCAGGAGACGCACTCGGACTCCATGAAGCTCTCGCCGGCGCCGGCGGAGACCTTGGAGTCGAAGCCGCGCCCCTCGATGGTCAGCGCGAAGGTGCCCTGCACCTCGCCGCAGGCGCGGACGCAGCGGGAGCAGGCGATGCACTTGGACGCGTCGAAGTCGAAGTAGGGGTTGGAGGTGTCCTTCTCCGCGTCGAGGTGGTTCGCGCCCTCGTAGCCGTAGCGGACCTGCCGCAGCCCGACCACGCCGGCCATGTCCTGCAGCTCGCAGTCGCCGTTGGCCGGGCAGGTCAGGCAGTCCAGCGGGTGGTCGGAGATGTACAGCTCCATGACGCCCTGGCGGAGCTTCTCCACCTTGGGGGTCTGGGTCCGCACGCTCATCCCGTCCGCCACCGGCGTGGTGCAGGACGCCGGGGTGCCCCGCCGGCCGTCGATCTCCACCACGCACAGCCGGCAGGAGCCGAAGGGCTCCAGGCTGTCGGTGGCGCAGAGCTTGGGGATGTCGATGCCGGCGAGCGCGGCGGCGCGCATCACCGATGTGCCCTCCGGCACGGTCACCGGCATCCCGTCCACTTCCACCGCGACCGTCGCCGCGCCGGGGCGCTCCGGTGTGCCGAAGTCGGGTTCCTTCAGGAGTGTCATGCCGTGCCCTCCGTCCTTCCTCCATGGGCGTGCGTGCGTGGGATCGCCCGGCCGGGGTCGCGGGCGAGGAAGTCGTCGGGGAAGTGCGCGATGGCGCTGCGCACGGGCATCGGCGTGAGCCCGCCCATCGCGCACAGGGAGCCGTCGGTCATCAGCTCGCACAGGTCCTCGAGCAGGGCCAGGTTCTCGTCCCGCTGCTGACCGGCCACGATCTTGTCGATCACCTCGACGCCGCGGACCGATCCCACCCGGCAGGGCGTGCACTTGCCGCAGGACTCCTCGGCGCAGAACTCCATCGCGAACCGGGCCTGGGCGGCCATGTCGACGCTCTCGTCGAAGACGACGACGCCGCCGTGGCCCAGCATGGCACCCGCCTCGGCGAACGCCTCGTAGTCCATCGGCAGGTCGAACATCGACGTCGGCAGGTAGGCGCCGAGCGGCCCGCCGACCTGCACCGTGCGGACCGGCCGCCCGGAGAAGGTGCCGCCGCCGTACTCCTCGACCAGTTCGCGCAGCGTGACGCCGAAGGCGGTCTCCACGATCCCGCCGCGGGCGATGTTGCCGCCGAGCTGGAACACCTGGGTGCCGCGCGAGCGCTCCACGCCGAGTTCCCGGTACGCCTTGGCGCCCTCGGCGAGGATGACCGGCACCGTGGCGAGGGTGAGGACGTTGTTCACGACCGTCGGCTTGCCGAACAGCCCCTCGATGGCGGGGATCGGCGGCTTGGCCCGGACGGTGCCGCGCTTGCCCTCCAGGCTCTCCAGCATGGAGGTCTCCTCGCCGCAGATGTACGCGCCGGCGCCGACGCGTACGTGCAGGTCGAAGTCGAGCGGGGACCCAAGGATGCCCTCGCCGAGCCACCCCTGCTCGCGCGCGATGCCGATCGCCGCGCGCATCGTGGCCACCGCGTCGGGGTACTCGGAGCGGATGTAGAAGTAGCCCTCGCGGGCGCCCACGGCGTGCGCGGCGATCGTCATGCCCTCGATGAGCATGAAGGGGTCGCCCTCCATGACCATGCGGTCGGCGAAGGTGCCGCTGTCGCCCTCGTCGGCGTTGCAGCAGACGAACTTGAGTTCGTCGGCGCAGTCCATGACGGTCTTCCACTTGATGCCGGCCGGGAAGCCGGCGCCGCCGCGGCCGCGCAGGCCGGAGTCGGTGACCTCGGTGACGACGTCGGCGGGGGCCATGCCGAGGGCGGTGCGCAGTCCGGCCAGGCCGCCGTGGCGCAGGTAGTCCTCCGGCGAGAGGGGGTCGGTCACCCCGACCCGGGAGAAGGTGACCCGCGTCTGGCGGGCCAGCCAGGGCAGTTCGTCGACGACGCCGAGGCGCAGCGGGTGGTCCGCGCCTTCGAGCATGCCCGCCGCCAGCAGTCCCTCCACGTCCGAGGGGGCCACCGGCCCGTAGCCGACACGGCCGGCCGGGGTGACCACCTCGACCAGCGGCTCCAGCCACAGCATGCCGCGGGAGCCGTTGCGCACCACGTCGACGGGCGCCTCCCGCTCCGCCGCGACGCGCCGCAGCGCGTCCGCCACCTCGTCCGCGCCGACCGATCTGGCCGCCGAGTCACGCGGGACGTAGACCGTCACCGTGGAGTCGGAAGAGTTCTTCGTCATGCGACCGTCCCCTTGAGGATGGAGCCCAACCGGGCCGTGCCCACTCGTCCGTACAACCGGCCGTTCACCTCGACCGCCGGCCCCAGGGCGCAGTTGCCGAGGCAGAAGACCTGCTCGACGGTGACCGAACCGTCGGGGGTCGTCTCCCCCAGGGCCAGTCCCGCTTCCCGCGCGTAGCCCACCAGCGCGTCGGACCCGAGGGCCTGGCAGGCCTCGGCGCGGCAGATGCGCACCGTGGTCCGTCCCGCCGGCTCACGGCGGAAGTCGTGGTAGAAGGTCACCACTCCGTGGACGTCCGCCCTGGAGAGGTTGAACTCGTCGGCGAGCACCGGTATCGCCTCTTTCGGCACGCAGCCCAACTCGGCCTGCAGGGCATGCAGTACCGGTAGCAGGGCACCGCGCTGATCCCGATGGTCGGCCACAACCGTCCTGACCACGTCTTCGACCGTCATGTCACTCCCGCCGATCGTCATTGACCACTCCGCCTTCGCCAGGTCAGGGAGTTCGGGCGCGGGATCGTCACGAAGCCGCTTCGCCTTCCCGACGGTGCCGGCAGTACACGGCGACGATACCGCATACAAACTTCTGCATACAGAATCCTGCAGCCGGGACTTTCCCCAAGTCCCGGCACCCGGGCGCGTCTTGTCGCGACCGAAAGGCATGTTGCATACCAAAACCTGTATACTGACCGTTCCCGCCGCCGGCGACCCTCACGGCGGCCACCAGTGCAGAGCCGTCGGCCCACAGGCTCGGTGGCAGAACGGGGGAACCATGCGTGAGGCCCTGACGGCCGCGGCGACCCGCCGGGTCGCCCGCCCCGCACCACTGCGCCAGGCCGTGTACGACGCCCTGATCGAACTGATCATCAACGGCTCCCTCACACCGGGCCAGCACCTGGTCGAGGCCGAACTCGCCGAGCACCTCGGGGTCTCCCGCCAGCCGGTGCGCGAGGCCCTGCAGCGGCTGCAGACCGACGGCTGGGTCGACCTGCGCCCCGCCCAGGGCGCCTTCGTCCACTCCCCCACCGAGGAGGAGGCCGCCCAGCTGCTCGGCGTCCGCTCGGTGCTGGAGACGTACTCGGCCCGGCTCGCCGCCGAGAACGCCAAACCCGAGGACGTCGAACGCCTCTGGGAGCTGCAGAAGGAGGGCGTCGAGGCGCTCGCCGGGGGTGACGTGGAGCGCCTGGTCACGGCGAACACGGCGCTGCACTCCTTCATCACGTCCATCGCCGCGAACGCCGTGCTGGCCGAGCTGATCTCGCAGGTGAGCCGGAAGGTGCGGTGGTACTACACCCCCATCGCCAAGCCCCGCGGCAAGGACGCCTGGAACGAGCACGCCCAGCTCATCAAGGCCATCGCCAAGGGCGACGGCGACCGCGCCGGCGAGATCATGCGCAAGCACACCGAACGCACCGGCGACTACCGCAAGGCGGTCGCGGCGGGGGCGACGGCGCTGAGCTGAGCCGCCCCGCCCACCGCCGCCGACGCGGCCGTGTCCGCGGCCTCGACCGACGGGTGGACGGCCGAGGAGCCCAGGGCGTCGCGCAGTTCGTGCAGCCACGGCAGCACGGTGCGCAGCACGACCTCGTGCCCCGCGCCGTCCTCCCCGAGCATCGCGTCGGCGGGGACGAGGACCGGATCGGCCAGGACCGTGGAGGTGGCACTGCCGTGCGGTCCGCCTCCGTCCGGCCGGGCCGGGACGAACAGGTCGGGCGCGTGCGCGGGCACCAGCCACAGGGTCAGCCCGTCCCCGGCGGCCAGCGGCAGCGACGACCAGACGTAGCTGTCGGCCTCCCCCGCCGCGACCACCTCGCGCTTGCGGGCGCGCAGGGCGACCACCTCTCCCGAGCGGGTGGCGGTCGCGCCCGCGGCACCGTACGCGCCGTCCGTACCGTCCGCCAGGGCGAGGCTGCTGAGGTGGCGTCCGGCGGCCGTCTCGCCGCGCACCCAGCGGCTCCCGCACGCCTCGATCACGGCGACCGCCGCGTAGTGGGACTGCAGCACGGCCGCGGTCACCGGGCAGGTCCCGGCGATCCGCGCGACGACCTCGGCGGCCTCGGCCGGACCCCGGCCACCGCCGCCCAGGTCGGTGGAGACGGTCAGCCCGAGCAGCCCCGCCTCGCCCAGGGCGCTCACCGCGCGGCGCGGGAAGCTCCCCTCCCTGCCGGTCCGCTCGGCACGGGGCGCGATGACGTCGCTCAGGACACGGGAGAAGGCGTTGCGGTACGACACGAGGTGACCCCCTCGGGAACGGTTGCTGATCTGCCGTCAGGCAGCGGATGTGGGCACGACGACGGACGGGGCGGCCGGGCACGCGGGTGCGTGCGGGCCGGCCGCCCCGCCGGCGTGCGCGCGGACCAGCCGCCGGGAGCAGCCGTCCCGCGTCTCCCGGCAGGTTGCCGTCCGCCGGTCCGCGCGCAGGTCCTGGTGGGGGCTTGCGTGCCCCGGGTGGTTCAGGGGCGCGGGTCGATCTCCCGCAGCAGCCCCGTCGTGACGTCGAAGACGAATCCCCGGACGTCGTCGGTGTGGGGCAGGAACGGGGACGTACGCACCCGCTGCATCGACTGCCGGACGTCCTGGTCGACGTCCTGGAACGCCTCCACCGCCCAGGCAGGGCGCTGGCCGACCTCCAGCTCCAGCTCGTGGCGGAAGTCCTCGGTGAGGGTCTGCAGACCGCAGCCGGTGTGGTGGATCAGTATCACGCTGCGGGTCTTCAGGGCGCGCTGGCTGATGGTCAGCGACCGGATGGTGTCGTCGGTGACCACACCGCCGGCGTTGCGAATGGTGTGGCAGTCGCCCAGTTCCAGGCCGAGGGCGGCGTGCAGGTCGATCCGGGCGTCCATGCAGGCCACCACGGCCACCTGGAGCACGGGCCGGGCGCCCATGCCCGGGTCGGTGAACCCGGCGGCGTACTTGCGGTTGGACTCCACGAGGCGGTCGGTGACCGTCTCCCCGCCCGGGGCGCTGCCGCCGGGCTGTGCGGAACCGTACGTTGACGTCGTCATGACTTCCGGTGCGCTCCTTTTCTGGTGCGGCCGTCCACGTGCTCCGATCATCCACGCGGGCTGCCGGTCCGGGGCGGACCACGGCGGCTCCTGCCGCTCCCGTGTCCGCCCGGCGGTCGATAGACGGGGTGTATCAACGCAGGCCGGACCGCACGGCGCACCGGCCCCGGTACGGCGGCGGGGTCCGCGGCGCCGGCGGGCCGCACACCGGGCGCCGCCCGTACGGCGGCGGGGCGCACCGCCGGGTCGTGTCACTGCCGGTGGAACGGCGCGCGTGGTCCGCGGTCATGTCAGATCACTCCCAGTGCCTTGAGCCCCGGCAACTCGTCCTCGTGGATGCCGAGTTCGGTGGTGTAGATGTCGTGGTTGTGTTCGCCGAGGAGGGGTGAGCGGTGGATGGTGGTGGGTGAGTCGGAGAGTTTGAGGGGGTTGCCGAC
>NZ_JARAVL010000036.1:0-101861 GCF_033792725.1 Streptomyces sp. PA03-5A
TTCCGGCGTCGCCGTCGCGTCCCCGGGGCACCTGCCGGCGCCGGGGGGCGGCTCCGCCGCCGTCACCGCGGCCGCCACGGCCCCGGGCGTCGGGCCCCGGGCGGCCGGCGCCGTTCTCCCGGCCGGCCCGGTCACGCCGTTCGCCCCGCTCGCCGCGGTCGCCCCGCTCGCGCGGCGGCTCCCCGTCGCGGGTCACCACGCCCCGGCACCTTCCCGGCCGGCCGGACGGGCGGATCGGTGCGGGTGGAGGGCGCGGGGCCCCGGAGCAGCGGTCACGGGGTCTCCTTGGGGCTCGTGCTGGGCTTGGCGGAGGCGGACGGCGTCGGGCCCAGGGAGGCGGCCGCGGAGCCGCTGGGAGCGACGGTGGCGGGCGCCGTGCTCGGGCTGGGGGCCGGCACGTAGGGCGCGGCGCCGGGCCTGCCCAGGACCCTGCCGTCGGGGGCGAGGAAGGCCGGGTTGCCACCGGGGACCATGCCCAGGTCGCGGGCCTGCTCGTCCAGCGCGTCCGGCGCCGAGTACTGGTCGACCTCCTGCTGCAGCGCCTGCTCCTCGTCGGTGTACTGGGTGGTCTTCTTCTGCAGCTCGCTGAGCTTGAAGGAGTCCCGGTTCACCGCCGAGTTGAGCAGCAGCAGGGTGATCAGGCCGCCGCCCAGCAGCAGCACGATCAGCAGGACGAAGGGCGAGCGCGCCGCCGAGGTGCGCCGCCTCACGCCAGGGCCTCGCGGATCCGCTGGGCGCCGCGCAGCCGCGCCGGGGCGGCCCGGCGGTTGGCGGCGATCTCGTCCTCCGTGGGCAGCTCGGCGCCGCGGGTGAGCAGCTTGAGCCGCGGCTGGTACTGCTCCGGCACCACGGGCAGGCCGGGCGGCGCCGTGATGGCCGCGCCGGCGGCGAGGACGCCCTTGACGAGGCGGTCCTCCAGGGAGTGGTAGGACAGCACGACGATCCGGCCGCCCACGGCGAGCGTGGCGACGGCCGCGGGGATGGCGCGCTCCAGCACTGTCAGCTCCCCATTGACCTCGATGCGCAGCGCCTGGAAGGTGCGCTTGGCCGGGTTGCCTCCGGTCCGCTTGGCGGCCTGCGGCAGCGCCTCGCGGATCAGCTCGACCAGCCGGGCGCTGGTGGTGAAGGGCTCGCGTGCCCGCTCGCGGACGACCGCCTCCACGATCTTGCGGGCGAACTTCTCCTCGCCGTAGTCGCGCAGCACCCGCACCAGCTCGCCCGGCGGGTAGGTGTTGAGGACCTCGGCGGCGCTGATGCCCGCGGTCTGGTTCATGCGCATGTCCAGCGGCGCGTCCTGGGCGTAGGCGAAGCCGCGGTCGGCCTCGTCCAGCTGCATGGAGGAGACGCCCAGGTCGAACAGGACGCCCTGCACCTTCGGGACGCCGAGCCGCTCCAGCACCTCGGGGATCTCGTCGTAGACGGCGTGCACGAGGGTGGCCCGGTCGCCGTACGGGGCGAGCCGCTCACCGGCGAGCTTGAGCGCGGCGGGGTCGCGGTCGACGGCGACCAGCCGGACCTCGGGGAACCGCCGCAGCAGTGCCTCGCTGTGCCCGCCGAGGCCGAGGGTAGCGTCCACGACCACCGCGCCCGGCGCTTCGACGGCGGGCGCCAGCATGTCCAGGCAGCGGTCCAGCATGACCGGGACGTGGCGTGGCTCGGACGGGGTGGTGCTCATGAAGCCCTTCTCATCTGCTCGCGGGGACGTACCACTGGGTCCCCGCCCGCTCGTGGGCGGCCTTCTGGCACCGGGGAAGGAGTGCCAGCGGACCGGGGAGCGGGAGGAGGCCGAGCGTCACGTACTCGTACGTGAGCCATCAGGCTACGGGCGAGGTCACAGTAAGCCGGGAGGCACCTCCTGGGACAACGCCGAAAAGGCGTCTTCCTGACCCGCCAGATAGTCCTCCCAGGCCGCCGCGTCCCAGACCTCGACCCGGGTGTTGGCGCCGATCACCGCGCAGTCGCGGCGCAGTCCGGCGTAGTCGCGCAGGGGCTGCGGGAGGGTGACGCGGCCCTGCTTGTCGGGGACCTCGTCATGGGCGCCGGCGAAGAGCACGCGCATGTAGTCGCGTGCCGCCCTGGAGGTGAGGGGGGCGCTGCGCAGCTCCTCGGTGAGGGCGCGGAAGCCCTCGACCGGCCATACGTACAGGCAGCGCTCCTGGCCCTTGGTGATGACCAGGCCGTCCGCGAACTGTTCGCGGAACTTCGCGGGGAGGACCAGCCGGCTCTTGTCGTCCAGCCGTGGCGCGTACGTCCCGAGGAACATCCGCACCTCCCGCACCAGGTTGGTCGACCCACTTCGCGCCACTTTACTCCACCGGCCCCCACGGTCAACGAGAAGCCTGCCCTGGCACGGGCGCCCTCGTGGGCGTCCGCGCCCGAATCACCCGCACGGGCGAGCGCGCGCGACGCCTGTGGGTTACCTCACAGTGCACCGGTTTGACCGAGATTTGCCGGACCCTCCAGCAGGTCGGAAGAGACCGTGCCCTCTACGGTCGTGTCATGTCGATAAACGCGCATGAGTCCGCGGTTCCCGCCGGCACCGGCACGGCGTCCGTCACCGACCGGCTGGTCGAGGCGAACCGGCGCTACGCGGAGCAGTTCCGCGACCCCGGCATGGACGCCCGCCCCGTTCTGCAGGTGGCCGTGGTCGCCTGCATGGACGCCCGCCTCGACCTGCACAAGGCGCTGGGCCTGGAGCTCGGCGACTGCCACACCATCCGCAACGCCGGCGGTGTGGTCACCGACGACACCATCCGCTCGCTGACCATCAGCCAGCGCGCCCTGGGCACCCGCTCGGTCGTGCTGATCCACCACACCGGCTGCGGCCTGGAGTCGCTGACCGAGGAGTTCCGCACGGAGCTGGAGGAGGAGGTGGGCCAGCGTCCGACCTGGGCGGTGGAGTCCTTCCGTGACGTCGACCAGGACGTGCGGCAGTCGATGCAGCGGGTCCGGACGTCCCCCTTCCTGACCCACACGGGCGATGTGCGGGGGTTTGTGTTCGACGTGCACACCGGCCTGCTGCGCGAAATCACAAACGAGTAACGGAAGCGGAGTGACGCGGAGCATAGTTGAAGGGGAGAATGCTTCGTATAACGGGGAGGGCCGGTCCAGGGATGACCGTGTCCCCAGGAACGGGCCGAGGAGAACCGGGTGACGACCTATGACGCGCGAGCGAGCCTCAGCGATCTGACTGCCACGGCGGACCGCGTACGCCGGTCGGTGGAGAACGTGATCGAGGGCAAGCCCGAGGTCGTACGGACTGCGCTGACGGTGCTGCTCGCCGAGGGACATCTGCTCATCGAGGATGTCCCCGGCGTCGGCAAGACGATGCTTTCCAAGGCGCTGGCCCGGTCGATCGACTGCTCGGTCCGGCGCATCCAGTTCACGCCGGACCTCCTGCCGTCGGACATCACCGGGGTCAGCGTCTTCGACCAGCAGCGCCGCGACTTCGAGTTCAAGCCGGGCGCGATCTTCGCGCAGATCGTCGTCGGCGACGAGATCAACCGCGCGTCGCCCAAGACGCAGTCGGCGCTGCTGGAGTCGATGGAGGAGCGGCAGGTCACCATCGACGGCAGCACCTACCCGCTGCCGAGCCCCTTCATGGTCATCGCCACCCAGAACCCGGTGGAGATGGAGGGGACGTATCCCCTGCCCGAGGCGCAGCGGGACCGCTTCATGGCCCGGGTCTCCATCGGCTACCCCAGCATGGAGGCCGAGCTGGAGATGCTCGACGTGCACGCGGGCGTCAGCCCGCTGGACGACCTGCAGCCGGTCGCCCACGCGCACGAGATCGTCAAACTCGTCGAAGCGGTACGGACGGTGCACGTGTCCCCGGCCGTGCGGCACTACGCGGTGAGCCTGGTCTCGGCCACCCGGGACCACCCGGACCTGAGACTCGGCGCCTCCCCACGCGCCACGCTGCACCTGGTGCGCGCCGCCCGCGCCGCGGCGGCCCTGGACGGCCGGGACTACGTGCTCCCCGACGACGTCCAGACGCTGGCCGGCGCCGTGCTGGCGCACCGTCTGCTGCCGACCGCACAGGCCCAGTTGAACCGGCGCACCCCGGAGCAGGTCGTCGCGGAGATCGTGCAGCGCACGCCGGTCCCCGACCCGTACGGCAGCCGGTGACCCGGACGACGGACGGGGACGCTGGAGGTGCCGCGTGACCGAGCGTGAAAGCGGCTTCCGGGCCGCCCTGGGCGGCCTCACCACGCGGGGCCGCTCGTTCCTCGCCGCGGGGATCGCGGCGGCCGTGTGCGCCTACGTCCTGGGGCAGCCGGACCTGCTGCGGGTCGGCCTGCTGCTGGCCGTGCTGCCGCTGGTCTGCGTGGCCGTGCTCCACCGCACGCGCTACCGCGTCGCCGGCAGCCGCCGGCTGTCGCCCTCGCGCGTGCCGGCAATGTCCGAGGCGCGGGTGCACCTGCGGGTGGACAACGTGTCGCGGCTGCCCACCGGCCTGCTGATGCTCCAGGACCGGGTGCCCTACGTGCTGGGGCCCAGGCCCCGCTTCATCCTGGACCGGGTGGAGCCCGGCGGCCACCGCGAGGTGTCCTACCGGGTCCGTTCCGACCTGCGCGGGCGCTACCCGCTGGGGCCGCTGCAGCTGCGGCTGACCGACCCCTTCGGCATGTGCGAGCTGACCCGCTCCTTCAGCGCGTACGACACCCTGACCGTGGTGCCCCGCGTGGAACCGCTGCCGCCGGTCAAGCTCAAGGGCGACTCCTCCGGCTACGGGGAGAGCCGCACCCGCGCGCTGACCCTGGCGGGCGAGGACGACGTGATCCCGCGCGGCTACCGCCACGGCGACGACCTGCGCCGGGTGCACTGGCGCTCGACCGCCAAGTACGGCGAGCTCATGGTGCGCCGCGAGGAGCAGCCGCACCGCGCCCGGTGCACGGTGCTGCTGGACACCCGGGCCGTGGCGTACTTCGGCGCCGGGCCGGACTCGGCCTTCGAGTGGGTGGTGTCCGGGGCGGCCTCGGTGGCGATGCACATGCTGGAGCGCGGCTACTCCGTACGGCTGCTCACCGACACCGGCACCACGGTGCCCGGGAACGACGGCTTCGGCGGCACCGACTCCTCGGACGCGGCCGGCACCCTGCTGGACACCCTGGCGGTGGTCGACCACTCGGACGGCGCCGGGCTCTCCCGTGCGCTGGACGTGCTGCGCACGGGCAGCGAGGGCCTGCTGGTGGCGTTCTTCGGGGACCTCGACGAGGAGCAGGCCGCGATGGCGGGGCGGATGCGGCAGCGGGCGGGGGCCGCCGTCGCCTTCGTCCTGGACAGCGCCGCCTGGGGGGCGCTGGACGAGGACGGGACGGGACGGCCCGAGGCGCCGCGGACGGGCACGGACGCGGACGCGCCGGAGGACGGCTCGGCCCGGGCCGTGCGGATGCTGCACGAGGCGGGCTGGACGGTGCTCCCGGCCGCCGCCGGCGACGGGCTGCCCGACCTGTGGCAGCGCGCCGACCGGTACCGGTCGCGTGAGGAGGCGGGGACGCGATGATGAGCGGACGAGGGCGGCTCGCGGTCTGCGCGGCGGCGGCGACGCTGATGACCGCCTGCTCGCTGCTGCCGCTGGCGACGCCGAACTCGTGGATCCTGCAGGCCGCCTTCCTGGTGGCGCTGCAGACCGGGGTGGGCGCGCTGGCCCGGCGGGTGCCGCTGGCCCGCCCGCTGACCGTGCTGGCACAGGCGGTGGTCACGCTGCTGGTGCTCACCTTGATGTTCGCCGGCGAACAGGCCCTGCTCGGGTTCCTGCCGGGGCCCGCGGCGTTCACCCAGTTCGGCAACCTGCTGACGGCCGCGATGCAGGACGTGACCCAGTTCGCCATCCCGGCGCCGGTCACCCCGGGCATCCGGCTGCTGCTGCTCGGCGGCGTGCTGCTGATCGGGCTGACCGTGGACGCGCTGGCGGTGACCTACGGCAGCGCGGCCCCGGCCGGGCTGCCGCTGCTGGCCCTGTACTCGATCGCGGCGGGGCTGGCCGGGGGCGATGGCACCCGCTGGCCGTACTTCCTGCTGGCGGCCGTCGGCTACCTGCTGCTCCTGCTGGCCGAGGGCCGGGACCGGATCTCGCGCTGGGGCCGGGTCTTCGGCGGCGTCGGGTCCGGGGCGCGCGCCGGGTACGGAGGACCGACCGGGGCGGTGGCCCCGGTGCGGACCGGGCGCCGCATAGGGGCGATGGCGCTCGGCATCGCCCTGGTGGCGCCGGCGGCGCTGCCCTCGATGGGCGTCGGGCTGCTGCCGACGGGGGGCTCGGGCACGGGCAACGGACGCGGCGGCGGCACGATCTCCGCGGTCAACCCCGTGGTCGCGCTCCAGGACAACCTCAACCAGCCCGACGACCGGGTCGTGCTCCGGTACCGGACGAACGCCGTCTCCAACGCGGACATGTACCTGCGGATCGTGGCGCTGGACCGCTTCACCGGTGACAAGTGGGAGCCCGCGCAGCGCTCCCTGACGGGCGTGCCCAAGGTGCTGCCCAGCCCCCAGGGGCTCGGTCCCGACGTGAAGGCCACCGAGGTCGCCACCTCGGTCGCGGCGGACAAGAGCTACGTCCAGATGTGGCTGCCGCTGCCGTACCCGGCCACACAGGTGCAGGTCGACGGGCGCTGGCGCTTCGAGCCCACCGGCCGCACCATCATCGGCGACCGGGGCCAGACCACCTCGGACACCCGTTACCAGGTCAGCAGCCTGGCGCTGGAGCCGACCGCGGAGCAGCTGGCGAGCGCGCCGCCTGCCGACGCCCGGCTGCGGGCCGAGTACACGAAGGTGCCGGACTCGCTGCCCCCGGTGGTGGCGCAGACGGCCCTGGAGGTCACCAAGGACGCCACCAACGACTACGAGCGTGCCCTCGCGCTGCAGCGGTGGTTCACCTCGGGCGCCTTCTCGTACGACACCTCGGTGCGCTCCGGCACCGGTGTGCAGGCCATCACCCGCTTCCTGCGCAACAAGGAAGGGTTCTGCATCCACTTCGCCTTCACGATGGCGGCGATGGCGCGGACCCTGGGCATCCCCGCGCGGGTGGCGGTCGGCTTCACGCCCGGCACCTCGGAGTCGGACGGTGCGTACGCGGTGGGGCTGAAGGACGCGCACGCCTGGCCCGAGGTGTACTTCGAGGGCGTCGGCTGGACGCGGTTCGAGCCCACGCCGACCCGCGGCACCCTGCCGGGCTACACCCAGGAGGCGGCCACCTCCGACTCCGGGCCCACGGCGCCCGACACCCCTGAGCAGTCCGCGGGGGCCGGGGCCAGCACCGGCCCGACCGTCTCCCCGTCCTGCCTGGGCAAGGACGCCCAGCTCGGCAACTGCGACCCCCTGGGGCAGGCCTCGGGCGTCGGCACGCAGGACGAGCGGCTGTGGCCGCGGATCGTCACGTGGACGCTGCGCGTCCTCGCCTGGGCCGTGGTGCCGCTGGTGGTCCTGGTCCTGCTGCTGCCGCTGCTCTTGCGGCGCAGGCAGCGTTTCCAGCGACTGCGCGGCGGCGGCCAGGACCCGGCGGCACTGGCGGCATGGCTGGAGCTCACCGGGCGTGCCCGGGGCACGGCGGGAGCCGACGGGCAGGGGCAGGGCGGGGCATCGCAGGGCCTGACGGCCGGCGAGCTGGACGCCATGGGCGCCCGGGACGGTGCCCGGACCCTGGCGGCCTGGCTGGAGCTGATCGACACCGCGTGGGACTACGGTCTGCGGCCCGACGAGTCCGAGACCCCGCGCCGGGTCGCGGCGCGCCTCGTCCGCGACGGCGGGCTGGAAGGGCCCTCGGCGGAGGCGGCGCAGCGTCTGGCGACCTCGGTGGAGCAGGCCCTGTTCTCGCCGCGACCGCCGACGGCCACGGGCTCGGCGAAGGACGTCCAACTGGTGCGGGAGGGGCTGCGCAGGAACGCGGACGGCATGACGCGGATCCGTGCCGTGCTGCTGCCGCGTTCCACGGTCCGGGTCGTCTGGCGGTCCGCGGAGCGCTGGTCGGCGGCCTCGGCCCGCTTCTCTGCCAGGCTGCGCGGTGCGGGCGACGCCGTGATGCGACCGCTGCGGCAGCGCCGGAGCTCCTGAGGCCCCTGGGGGCCGGCCGGCCGGCCCCCAGGGGTCCGGTCCCCACGAGCGGCGCGCGGCGGTACGCGGTGCCGATCTGTCGGCGGGCCGCACGCCGCACCCCCGTCGGCCCAGAGGACAGCATGGCGAAGGGGGCGGGGTTCCGACCGGAACCCCGCCCCCTTCGTCTTGGTCTGTGTGTCAGTGGCCCTGTTCGTCGCGGCGCCGCTGCCAGCGCTCCTCGATCCGGTCCATCATCTTGCGCCGCGGCTGGAGGCGACGGCCCCGTCCGACGGCACCCTGCGGGGAGTTCCCCGCGGGAGCGGGGGCCGCACCCGGTTTGGCGGCACGGCGCCAGCCGGTGACGGCGAGAACGGCACAACCGAGCATCACGAGGAAGCCCACGACACTGATCCAGGGCTGCTGGGCGATCATGCCGCCCATCAACAGCCCGATGCCCACCAGGAAGCCCGCCACAGCCAGGTAGACGCGCCGCCTGGTGTAGGTGCGCAGCCCGCTTCCCTCAAGCGCCGACGCGAACTTGGGATCTTCGGCGTACAGCGCTCGCTCCATCTGCTCGAGCATGCGCTGCTCGTGCTCCGAGAGCGGCACGGAGTCCTCCTCCTCGTCGGTCGCGGGGGAGCGACCGGTACGACCCTTCCAGGATAGGCAGGGAATCGCCCCCGTGAAACCCGCCCCACTACGCCAATCCGACGGGGGGTGTTTTCCCCGTCGAACGCCACGTCATGCCAGCATAAGGCCCTGAACCGGGAATCGGGGGGCGTGTGACGGACTCCTCCCGGTGGGTGACCGGAAGAGGCAAGGGGCGCCGCCCCCGGTTCCGGCTCAGCCGCGCTCGGCCAGCACGTGCAACTGGGTCGCCACGGCGTGGAACGCGGGCTGCTCGGCGGCGGCCAGTTCCAGCCTCAGCAGGGCGTCCATCGCGCCCGGTTCGGTGTCCACCAGGACGCCGGGGACGAGGTCGGCGAAGACCCGGACACCGTGCACCGATCCGACCCGCAGCCCGGCGTCGGCGACCAGCGCGGTCAGCTCGCCCGCGGTGAAGCGGCGGGGCACCGGATCGCCGTCGCCCCAGCGGCCGTCGGGGTCGTCCAGGGTGTGCCGGGCCTCGCCGAAGTGACCGGCGAGCGCCCGGGCGAGCACGGCCCCGTGACGACTGGCGGCGAGCAGGCTGAGGGCGCCGGAGGCGCGCAGGGTGCCCGCGGCGTTGCGCACGCCCTCGGCGGGGTCGTCCACGTACTCCAGCACGCCGTGGCAGAGCACGACGTCGTGGCTGCCGGCCGGCACGACGTCGAGCAGTCCGTGGGCGTCGCCCTGCACCCCGCGGACACGTTCGGTGACGCCTGCCTCCGCCGCGCGGCGTTCGAGGGCGAAGAGCGCGTCGGGACTGGGGTCGACCACGGTGACCCGGTGGCCCAGACTGGCCACGGGTACCGCGAAGTTGCCGGTGCCGCCACCGGTGTCGAGCACGTCGAGGACGTCCCGTCCGGCGGCCTTGGCCTGCCGGTCCAGCGCATCGCGCAGGACCTCCCAGACCACGGCGGTACGCAGGGCTGCGCGGGGCCGCAGCGGTTCGGCCCCTCCTGGACGGGACATGCGGACGGCTCCTCGCGGACGGACGGGGCAGGGGACCGGTCGACCCGGCCTGGGACCCACTCTAGTGGGCTGCCGCCCGGCGGCCGATCAAGCGGGACGGCCCGTCTGCGGCCGGTCCAGCACGGGCTGCAGCACCAGCAGGCGCTCCACGAGCCGCAGGAACATCCCCGTCGCACGGACGAGGTCGTCGGCCTCCCGGGGGCTGACCGCGCCCTGGATGCCGGCCTCGGCGCGCGCCCGCTGACGGGCTCCCGCCTCGAACAGGGCGCTCCACTCGGCCAGTTCGGGCGCGACCTCGGGCAGCACCTCCCAAGCACTGCGTATCCGCTGCCGGCGCCGCCTGGTGGGTTCGGGGCGGCCGCGCACGGCGAGGACGGCGGCCGCGGTGCGCAGGGCGGCCAAGTGGGCGGTGGCGAAACGGTCGTTGGGGGTCTCCAGGACGGCGGCCTCATCGAGCCCCCGCCGGGCCTGGGCGAGCAGGTCGAGGGCGGCCGCGGGGGCGGTGGCCTTGCGCAGCACGGGGTGGACGTCGGCGGCACTGCCGCCGGCGACGGCGGCCCTGCGGGCTGGCACGGTCATCACATTCCTCCTGTCTTCGCATGACGTGTCCGACAGTTCCTGACCTTCAGCACTCATCGTGAAGCACACCTCTGACAATCGCGCTGACCTGCACAAACGGTCGCGGTGGCCGGACAACGTCCCTGGATTCGCGGTCCGGTGGCGCGATGCGTTAGTGTTTTTGCACTGACTGGTCAGTTCAAAGAATGGGGGCGGGCGAGTGATCACCGCGGAGGGGTTCGGGCTCATGGGGCCCCGGGGCTGGGTGTTCCGGGACGTCACCTTCACCGCGCCGGCGGGCGGTCTGGTCGCCGTCGAGGGTGCCTCCGGCTCGGGCCGCACCTGTCTGCTGCTGTCGCTGACCGGGCGCATGCGCGCCACGGAGGGCCGGGCCGAGGTGGCCGGGCTCACGCTGCCCAAACAGCTCGCCGCGGTCCGCCGCGTCGCAGCGCTCGGCCCCGTCACGGGGGTCGCGGAACTCGACCCGGCCCTCACCGTCGGCGAGCACCTTCGGGAACGCGTGCTGCTGCAGCGGCGGTTCGGCGGCTCGCTGCGCGAACTGGTGCGGCCCGGCACGACGGACAGGGCGCGCGTCGACGGGGCGCTGACGGCGGCCGGGCTGGACCTGTCGACGCTGCCCAAGGCCGAGCGCACCGCGGCCCGGGACCTGGAGCGGCTCGAGGCCCTGCGTCTGGGCACCGCCCTCGCGCTGCTGGGCCGCCCCAAGGTGCTGGCGGTGGACGACGCCGACCACAAGCTGGCCCCGGCGGAACGCGAGGAGGCCTGGGCGATGCTGCGGGCCGTCGCCGCGGGCGGCACGACGGTGCTGGCGGTGTGCTCCCAGGCTCCGGGGGACGCCGTCGTGGCGCGCACCCGGCCGGCCGCCGCGGAGACCGACACGCATACCGACGCTAAGACCGACGACGAGGAGGGGGCGGCCGATGCGCACGCCGAGGCTGGCAGCGCTTGAGCTGAGGAAGTTCGGCAGGGGGCGGCTGCCGCGCGCGGCCATGGTGTCGCTGCTGCTCCTGCCGCTGCTCTACGGCGCCCTGTACCTGTGGTCCTTCTGGGACCCCTACGGGCGGCTGGACAAGATCCCCGTCGCCCTGGTGAACGCCGACCAGGGCACCACCGTGAACGGGCAACGGCTCGCCGCGGGCGACTCCATCGTGGACGGCCTGCGGGAGAGCGCCACCTTCGACTGGCGCGAGACCAGTGCCGCCGAGGCGGCCAAGGGCGTCGAGGACGGCACGTACTACCTGTCGCTGACCATCCCGCGGGACTTCAGCGCGCGCGTCGCGTCGAGCTCCGGCGACCACCCGCGCACCGGCGCGCTCCAGGTGCGCACCAACGACGCGAACAACTACGTCGTGGGGCAGATCTCCCGCACGGTCTTCTCCGAAGTACGGTCCGCCGCCTCCACCAAGGCGTCGAGGGACTTCTACGACCGCATCTTCGTGGCCTTCTCCGACCTCCACGACGAGACGGTCAGGGCCGCCGACGGCGCGGACGACGTCACCAAGGGCGCGGGCTCGGCCCGGACCGGCTCCAAGAGGCTCGGCGACGGCATCTCCACCGCCGAGGACGGCGCGCGCCGGCTGGCCGGCGGCCTGCACACGGCGAAGAAGGGCAGCAGTTCGCTGGCCGGCGGGCTGGGGGCGCTCGACAGCGGCGCCGGCCAGGTCGCCTCGGGGACCCAGGCACTGGCCGACAAGGTCAACGGCGCCTCGGACGAACTGACCTTCGTCAAGCAGCACGTCAAGGAGATCAACGCGGTGGCCCGGGTCGTCGCCCGCGGCTCGCAGGCCGCCCGCGACGGCATCGGCGACCTGCCGCGGCAGTCGGCGCGGGCGGCCCGCGACGCCGAGGCGGCCGCCGCCGGGATCCACGACGCCTACGCCGAGCAGTGCCCCCTGGGCGCCGTCACCCCGCAGTGCCGGACGCTGAAGCAGGCCGTCGACGCCGCCGACGAGGTGGCGGGCGTCGCCGCCCGTCTCGACACCTACGTGCAGGGGCACTCCGCCGCCCTCGACGACCTCCGCGACGACCTCGACGCGCTGCACTCGGCGGCCGTGGCGCTGTCGGACCCGGCGCTCGCCACGAAACTGCAGAACGCCGTCGACGGCGTCAACCGGCTCAACGAGGGCGCCCACAAGGTGGCGAAGGGGCTGCGGACGGCGTCGGACGGCGCGGGCGCCCTCGACGCCGGGCTCCGGGACCTGGCCTCCGGGGCCGACACCCTGGCGGGCGGGATGTACCGGCTGTCGGACGGCAGCAACCAGCTGACGACCGGTCTGACCCGGCTCACCGACGGCAGCGGGCAGCTCGCCGACGGCCTGCACGACGGCGCGTCCCGGATCCCCGACTACGACGGCGCCGAGCGCGCCGACCGCACCGAGGTGATGGCCGACCCGGTCCGGCTCGCCGCGCAGTCGCTGCACAAGGCGCCCAACTACGGGACGGGCTTCGCCCCCTACTTCATCCCGCTGTCCCTGTGGGTCGGCGCGATGGTCGCCTACATGCTGCTGCCGCCGCTCAGCAGGCGCGCCATGGCCGCGGGCGCCCCCGCCTGGCGGATCGCGGTGGCCGGGTGGCTGCCGGTGCTCGCCATAGGGGTGCTGCAGACACTGGCCCTGATGGCGGTGCTGCACTGGGCGATCGGCCTGCAGATGGTGCGGGCGGCCGGGACGGTCGGCTTCCTCGTACTGGTGACCGCCTGCTTCGCCGCCATCGTGCAGTGGCTCAACGCCCGCTTCGGGCCGGCGGGACGCGTGCTGGTGCTGGCGCTGCTCATGCTGCAGCTCACCTCGGCGGGCGGCACCTACCCGGTGCAGACCAGCCCCGGCTTCTTCAACGCGATCCACCCCTTCCTGCCGATGACCTACGTCGTCGAGGGGCTGCGCCACCTCATCACGGGCGGCGGGCTCTGGCCGGTGTGGCGGGCGGTCCTGGTGCTGCTCGCCTTCACCGCGGGCGCGCTGGCGCTGACCGCGGTGGCGGCCCGCCGCAAGCAGGTGTGGACGCTGGACCGGTTGCATCCGGAGCTGTCCCTGTGAGGCCGCACGAAACCGGGCGCCCGGACCGTAGACAATCGTCGTCATGAACAGTGCACGACGGCAGGCCACCCGGCAGAAGCTCTTCCAGGCCGCGGTCACGCTCATCGCCGAGCAGGGCTTCTCCGCCACCACGGTCGACGAGATCGCCGAGCGCGCCGGGGTGGCCAAGGGCACCGTCTACTACAACTTCGCCAGCAAGAACGAGCTCTTCGAGGAGCTGCTGCGGCACGGCGTCGGCCTGCTGACGGCCTCCCTGCGGGAGGCGGGGGCGGGCGTCACCGCCCGCGGCGGCAGCCACGTGGACGCGATCGACGCGATGATCCGGGCCGGGCTCGCCTTCATCGCCGAGTACCCGTCCTTCACGCAGCTGTACGTGGCCGAGCTGTGGCGGACCAACCGCGCCTGGCAGGACACGCTCATGGTGCTGCGCAAGGAGGCGGTCGCGGTCGTGGAGCAGACGCTGCACGACGCGGTGACGGCGGGCGAGCTCAGCGACGAGATCGACGTGCCGCTCACGGCGGCCGCCCTCTTCGGGATGGTGCTCGTCGCGGCGCTGGACTGGCTGTCCTTCCAGCCCGAGCGCTCGATCGACGACGTGCACGCGGCCCTGTCGCGGCTCCTGCAGGGACGGGTCGCGGGGCACGCCCGAGCCTGAGCGCCGTACGACGGCGCGCCGCCCCGGCGCGGCCCGATCCCCCGTCGGGCCGTTCCGGGACGGCGCTCCCCCGTGCACCCCCGCTCCGGCCGGGCGCAGCGCCGTTCCGCCGCCCCGTGTCGGCGGTGCCGGTGCCGTGCCCTTCCGTTGCCTCCACCTTGGCGTCCGGGCCGCCCCGCGCTCATCCGTGCGGGTACTCAAGTGGGGGTCTGAGTACAGGTACTCATGACCGGGTCGTATCGCTCAAAGGCCGCGGTGGTTTTCCAGGGCTTCGGTAGCATCACGGCCCATGTCGGTACTTCCGCTCGTGTTCACCAGCGGCTGGGCGAGCGGGATCAACGCCTACGCCGTGGTCTTCCTGCTGGGCCTGATGGGCGCCACGGGCGTCAGCGACCAGGTGCCGCCCGCCCTGGAGCGCACCGACGTGCTGATCGCCGCGGGGATCCTGTTCCTCTGCGAGGCGGTCGCGGACAAGATCCCCTACGTCGACACCACGTGGGACGCCGTGCACACCGCGATCCGGCCGGTCGCCGGGGGCGTGGTGGCGGCCCTGCTGGCCGGGCAGGACGGCTCGCTGCCGCAGCTCGCCGCGGGCGCGGTCGGCGGGACGACGGCGCTGGTGAGCCATCTGGTGAAGGCCGGGCTCCGCATGGGCGTCAACACCTCGCCGGAGCCCGTGAGCAACATCGTGATCAGCCTCGCGGAGGACGTCGGCGTCGCCGCGATCATCGTCTTCGCGCTCTTCCACCCGGTGGCCGCGGCGAGCATCGCGGCCGTGCTGCTCGTGCTGGGCGTCATCACCGTGATCTTCATACTGTCGCGGATCCGCCGTGCCTGGCAGCGCTGGAAGGCCCGCAGGGAACGCCGCAAGGCCGGTCGCGGCGTTGTCGGTGGCTGGGGTTAGAGTCCCGTTCATGGCACGGATTGCGGTGATCGGCGCGGGGATGGGCGCCATGGCTGCCGCCGCCCGGCTCGCCACCGGCGGGCACCGGGTGGCGGTGTACGAGCGGGCCGGCACCCACGGGGGCGGTGTGCGGCGGCTGGAGCGCGCGGGCTTCGGGTTCGACACCGGCCCGGGCCTGCTGCACCTGCCCGCCGTCTACCGCGACCTGTTCGTCAAGACCGGCAGGGAGAGCCTGGAGGACAGCGTCGCGCTGCGCCAGGTCGACCCGGCGAGCCGCCACCTCTTCTCCGACGGCACGTCCGTGTCGCTGCCCAACGCGTCCCGCGGCGGGGTCGTCGCGGCCCTGGACGCGGCGCTCGGCACCGGCGCGGGCGAGCGCTGGAGCGAGCTGCTGGTGCGGGCCCGGGAGGTGTGGGAGGCCACGCGCCGCCCCCTGCTGGAGGACGCGCTCGCCGGCGACCCGGCCGCGCTCGGCCGCGATCCGTATCCGGCTCCTCCCGTGCGACGGGGGCTGTTCCGGCGCGGCGCGCCCACCCTGGCCGACGTCGCCCGGCGCGAACTGGACGATCCGCGGCTCGCTGCGCTGCTCGGCTCCTATGCCCTGGCGTACGGCTTCGACCCCCGCACCGCGCCCGGCAGCGCCACCGTGCTGCCGTACATGGAGCAGACCTTCGGCAGTTGGTACGTACGCGGCGGCATGCGGGCGCTGGCCGACGCCGTGCACGCCCGGTGCGTGGCGCGGAGGGTTGAGTTCCACTTCGGGACCGGGGTCGCGGGGATCGTGGAGAAGGACGGCCGTACGGCCGGTCTCGAACTCGCCGACGGCACAAGGGTGGAGGCCGACACGGTCGTCGCCGGTGTCGCCCCGTGGCTGCTGCCCCCGCTGCTGGCGCACGGCGCCGGGGACGTCCGGCCCGACGACGGGGTGTGGGACGGCATCGGTCCCGGCCCCCGCTGCGAGGGCCCCGGGCGCCTCACGGTCTGCCTGGCGCTGCGCGGGGCCCGGCCCTCGGACGCCGTGCACCGTACGGTCGTCCACACCGCGGACCTGGAGGCCGAGGCGGCCGCACTGGCGCGGGGCGAGCTGTACGACCGCCCGACGGTCACGGTGCTGCGCCCCGACGACGACACCCTGCGGCCCGACGACGCCTCGGAGTCGGTCACGTTGAGCGTCACGGTCCCGCCCCACGGCCCCTCGGGGGTGGACTGGCGGGCGCCGGGTACGGCCGAGCGCGTCGCGGATGCGGCGCAGGAGGCAGCGGCCGCGGTCCTGCCCGATCTGACGGACCGCCTGCTGTGGCGGGCCGTGCACACGCCCGCCGACACCGAGGAGGAGACGGGCACCCCGGGCGGCCGGCTCCCCCGCCCCGCCCTGGCCGGCGCGGACGGGGCTCATCTGCACCCCGGCAACCGGCTGCTCGTCCCCGGTCTGTACCTGGTGGGCGGCTGGTCCCACCCCGGTGGCGGCCTCGCCCACACCGGCATGTCCGGTGCCATCGCCGCCGACCTCATAGCGGGCGGTCCCGGCGGCAGCCGCTGAGGCACGCGTCCCGCGCCCGGACACCGGTGGCTTCCCCTACCGTCTGTGCTCCGCGCCGCGCGCGCGGACCGAGGCGGCCGTCGCGGTGCGCGGCCCGCTGCCCGGACTCCTGCGCCTCGTCCACCGGCGGCAGCCCGTCGCCGCCGCGGACGTGGAGGTCCTCGGTGACGCCGGGCTGCTGGACTTCCGGCTGGAGCGGGTCGGCTTCGGCTGACGGGTCCGCGCCCCGTGGGCGCTAGCTGTAGCGGTAGGGGTCGTACGGGTCGTACTGGCCCTGCTGCTGCCCCTGCTGCTGGCCCTGCTGGTCGTAGGTGTTCTGCTGCTGCGGAACGTAGGGCTGCTGCTGCTCCCCGCCCTGCTGCGGCACCCACACGCCGCCCGCCGGGGTGTCGTAGCCGTACTGCTGCTGGGTGCCCTGACCCTGGCCCTGGCCCTGCCCCTGGTACGGGTCCTGGTAGCCGCCCGCGTAGGTGCCGTAGGCCGCCGTCTGCTGCTGCTCCCAGCCGCCGGTCTGCTGCTGCTGTCCGTAGGCGTCGTACGAGGCGGCGGCGGGCTGCTGTTGCTGTTGGCCGCCGTTCCAGTCGCCGTAGCCGGTGGTGGCGTAGTCCTGGTAACCGGCGCCCGCGTACGGGTCCTGGGCGTAGTTCGGCTGCCCGTTGTACATCGGGTACTCGCCGCTGTCCTCGTGCATGGGCATGGGCTGGTAGACCTGCGTGGAGTCCATCCCTGCGGGTGCCGCCGCGGCCGGGCCGGCGGCGGCGTAGCTGTCGTAGGACTGCCCGACGCCCGCACCGGCCTGAGTCTCGCCCGCGGGCTCCTCGTACGGCGTCGCCAGGCCGTCGTCCGGCAGCTCGTCGCGCTCCGCGCCCCGGCCGCGGCGGCCGGCGGCACGGCGTGGCAGCGGCGGCGCCTCCTCGTCGTCCTCGTCGTCGGCGCCCTCCTTGGGGGAGCGCAGTGCCCAACCCTCGACGAAGCCGCGGCGGTAGGAGAGCGTGACGAACGTCTGGCCCGCGCCGAAGGCGACGGCACCGGCCACGATGACGAGGACCGAGGGCAGGTAGACGCCCAGGACGACACCAAGGAACCCCGCGAAGGCCAGCAGTCGCCACCTCAGCCGCGCCTTGTACTGCAGGAGCACTTCACCGAGCAGCCACAGCGCGACCACCCCGAAGGCGATGTAGAGCACTGTGTAGGCCATGAGCGCACTTCCTCACCGTTCACCGTCGTCGGCCCACTGGGGCGGCGGGTCCGCCCTCACGACCTCTGGTGCAGTCCCAGATTCTCGTAGATTTCCAACGACGCCGTGGAGTGATTAAGGGTAATGAAGTGCAGCCCCGGGATGTCCTCGGCCATCAGCCGCCGGCACATCTCGGTCGCGTACTCGACCCCGATCGCCCGCACCGCGGCCGGATCGTCCTTGACCGCGAGGATACGGTCCGCGAGCTCCTGCGGGAAAGGCGCGTTGCCGAGCTGGGCGAAGCGCTCGATCTGCTTCACGTTCGTGACCGGCATGATCTCGGGGATGATCGGGGTCTCGCAGCCCACCTTCCCGACGCGGTCGCGCAGGCGCAGGTAGTCCTCGGCGTTGAAGAACATCTGGGTGATGGCGTAGTCCGCGCCCGCCCGGCACTTCTCGACGAAGTGACGCGTATCACTTTCCCAGTCGGTCGAGCGGGGGTGCATCTCGGTGAAGGCGGCGACACCCACGCAGAAGTCGCCCGACTCCTTGATGAGCCGGACCAGTTCGTAGGCGTGGTCGACGCCCTCCGGGTGCCGCAGCCACTCCCCCATGGGGTCGCCGGGCGGGTCGCCGCGCAGCGCGAGCATGTTGCGGATGCCCGCGTCGGCGTACTGGCCGATGATGTTGCGCAGCTCGGCGACGGAGTGGTCGACCGCGGTCAGGTGGGCCACCGGGGTCAGGGTGGTGTCGGAGGCGATCCGCTCGGTCGCCCGGACCGTGCCCTCGCGGGACTTGCCGCCCGCGCCGTAGGTGACGGAGACGAAGGTGGGGCCCACCGCCTCGATGCGGCGGATCGCGTTCCACAGGGTCCGCTCGCCCTTTTCGGTCCTCGGCGCCATGAACTCGAAGGAGTACGAGCGCTCGCCGGAGGCCAGCAGCTCACGGATGGTGACCGCGTGATCGGTCCTGGTGGAGGCGGTTCCGAGGGCCATGGGCCTCAGGCTATCGGCGAGGACTGGGCCGTCCCAACAGACGACGCCCAAAAGTCCACCCCTTGGACATCCCGCGCTCGCGGCGCGAGACGGCCCCGCACGGCGCCCGCCCCCCCTGCGGGCCGCCGCTGCGCCGTCGTCCGGTCCTCGCCCGGTCCTCGCTCAGTCCTCGTAGGAGCGCACCCGCTTGGCCAGCTCGGCCGCCGCGGCACCCGGGTCGGCCGCCTCGGTGACGGCCCGTACGACCACGATCCGGCGGGCCCCGGCGTCGAGCACCTGCTCCACGTTGGACAGGTCGATCCCGCCGATCGCGAACCACGGCCGGTCCGTGCCCAGGCCCGCCGCGTACCGGACCAGGCCGAGGCCCGGCGCGGGCCGGCCGGGCTTGGTCGGGGTGGGCCACACCGGCCCGGTGCAGAAGTAGTCCGCACCGGGCTCCACGGCGGCCGCGGCCGCCTCGGCCTCGGAGTGGCAGGACCGCCCGATGACCACCTCGTCGCCGAGGATCGCACGGGCGGCCGGCACGGGCAGGTCGCCCTGGCCCAGGTGCAGGACGTCCGCCCCGGCGGCGTGCGCCACGTCGGCACGGTCGTTCACCGCGAGCAGCCTGCCGTGCCGTCCGCACTCCTCCGAGAGGACCGCGAGGTACTCCAGCTCCTCGCGGGCCTCCAGGCTCTTGTCGCGCAGCTGGACGACGTCGACCCCGGAGGCCAGCACGGCGTCCGCGAACGCCGCGAACTCCGCCAGGCCGCCGTGGCGCTTGCGCGCGTCGGTGCACAGGTAGAGCCGGGCGTCGGCGAGCTGGGCGCGGATGCCCGTGCTGGTGCTCGTGCTCGTGCTCGTACGCGTGCTCATACGGGCGGGTCCCCCTCGGGTGGCTGCGGCGGTGGCGGGTCGTTCGGTCAGACGGCGAGTGCCTGGGCGCGACGCTTCACCTCGGTGCCGCGGTTGTCGCGCAGCGCCTGGACGGGGGTGCCGGGCAGGCTCTCGTCCGGGGTGAACAGCCACTCCAGGGTCTCTTCGTCGCTGAACCCGTCGTCCTTGAGCAGGGTGAGGGTGCCCGCGAGGCCCTTCACGATCTTCTCCTCGCCGATGAAGTCGGCGGGGACCATCAGCACCCGGTTCTCACCACGGCGCACGGCGATGAGCTGGCCCTCCTTGATGAGCTGGCGGACCCGGGTCACCTCCACGCCGAGGCGCTCGGCGACGTCGGGGACGTACAGCCAGGAGGGGACGAGGGAGTCAATCTTTGCGTCGATCTCGGTCACAGGACAAGCGTGCCATCCCGGACCGACACCATGGAACCGCTCAGGCCACCCGTTGCTCCGTCCTGACGGGTCCGCTACGCCTCCGGCACCACCACGGGCGTCAGACGACCGCCGCCCGCAGCTGCACCGCAGGGTCGGCGGCCAGGGTGTCGTCGAGGTGGGCGCCGCGGGCGATGAGCTTGCGGGCCTGCGCCAGGTCGCGGGGCCGGCCCACGGCGAACAGCGCGACCAGCTGGCCGTCGCGCAGCCACAGCACCGACCAGGCGGGCCCGTCCGGGTCCCCGCGCAGCAGCATGCGGTCGGAGTCCACGTGGTACCCGGCGTACTGCACGAACCGCCCGAACTGCTCCGACCAGAAGTAGGGGACGGGGTCGTAGGGCTCGTCACCGCCCAGGATGTTCGCGGCGGCCGTGCGCGGCCCCTGCACCGCGTTGTCCCAGTGGTGGATCAGCAGCCGCTCCCCGTACCGCGCCGACGGGAAGGAGGCGCAGTCCCCTACCGCGTACACGTCCGGCACCGAGGTGCGCAGCCGGTTGTCGGCGAGGACCGAGCGGTCCGGCCCCAGCTCGACGCCGGAGCCGGCCAGCCACCCGGTGGCGGGCCGGGCGCCGATCCCGATGACGACCGCCTCGGCGGCGAGCACGCTGCCGTCGGCCAGGCGCACCGCGCCCGGCTCGACGGAGGAGACGACCGCGCCGGTGCGCAGCTCCACGCCCTCCTCCGCGTACCAGCCGCGCATCCGTTCGGCGATGTGCTCGGGCAGCACCCCGGCGAGCGGATGGTCGGCGGCCTCGACGACGGTCACCTCGCACCCGGCGTGACGGGCCGCGGTGGCGAACTCGGCGCCGATCCAGCCCGCACCGACCACCACGACCCGGTGCCGGTTCTCCAGCACCGGGCGCAGCGCCGTGGCGTCGTCCAGGGTGCGCAGCACGTGCACGCCCGGCGTGCCCTCGCTGCCCGGCAGCATGACCGGCTCGGCGCCGCTGGCCAGGACGAGCTTGTCGTAGCCGACCGGGCCGGCGTCGGTGTGCACCTGCCGCTCCCCGGGGCGCAGGGCGGTCGCGTGCCGCCCGAGCAGCAGTTCGACGTTGATCCCGGCGAAGTCGACGTCCAGCGCCGGGCCCTCCTCGGCGCCGAAGAGCACGCCCTTGGACAGCGGCGGCCGGTCGTAGGGGGCGTGCGGCTCCGCGCCGATCAGCGTGATCGTCCCGCCCCAGCCCTGCTCGCGCAGGGACACGGCGGTCTGCACTCCGGCCATCCCGGCCCCGACGACGACGACGCGCTGCTCGCTGCTGGTCACGCGATCACCGTAACGCCGCGGGGGCGCCGCCCGCCGGTACCGGTGCCCTACTCGCCGTGGATGGCGCGTACTAAGGTGGTTCAGGAGCACTCGCGGGAGCCCGGCGCACCGGGCTGAGAGGGCGGCTGGAGCGGCCGCCGACCGTACGAACCTGATCCGGGTCATGCCGGCGAAGGGAGGAGCGGGAACATCATGCACCGTCATGACGTCGTCGTGGTCGGCGGCGGGATCATCGGACTGGTCACCGCGTGGCGGGCCCGCGGGCGTGGCCTGCGCACGGCGGTCGCGGACCCCGAACCGGGCGGCGGGGCCGCCCGGGTGGCCGCGGGGATGCTGGCGCCGGTCACGGAGGTGCAGTACGGCGAGCAGCCGCTGCTGGAGCTCAACCTCGCGGCGGCCCGGCGCTATCCGTCCTTCGTGGCCGAGCTGGAGGAGACGACGGGGCTCGACCTCGGCTACCGCACGTGCGGCACCCTCGCCGTCGCCCTCGACGCCGACGACCGGGCGCAGCTGCGCGAACTC
The DNA here is from genome assembly GCF_033792725.1 of Streptomyces sp. PA03-5A. Classification (NCBI taxonomy): domain Bacteria; kingdom Bacillati; phylum Actinomycetota; class Actinomycetes; order Kitasatosporales; family Streptomycetaceae; genus Streptomyces; species Streptomyces sp. PA03-5A. The sequence continues at coordinate 21,627 of NZ_JARAVL010000036.1, forward strand.
CACTCCTTCCAGGAGTCCTTGGGCCTGGCGTCGCAGTGGCTCAGCGGCCGCGAGTGCCGCCGCCTGGAGCCGATGCTCGCACCCGGCGTGCACGGCGGGCTGCGGGTCGACGGCGACCACCAGATCGACCCGCGGCGGCTGGCCGCGGCGCTGGTGCGCGCCTGCGAGCTGTCCGGGGTGGAGTTCCGGCGGTCGCGGGTGGCGCGGGTGGACGTCACGGGCGACCGCGCCCGCGGGGTGGTCCTGGAGGACGGCACCCGGATCGCCGCCGGGCAGGTGGTGCTGGCCGCCGGGAGCCTCAGCGGCCGGGTCGAGGGGCTGCCCGCACGGGCGCTGCCGCCCGTACGGCCGGTGAAGGGGCAGGTGCTGCGGCTGCGGGTGCCGGCGGCGTACGCGCCGTTCCTGTCGCGGACGGTACGGGCCGTGGTGCGCGGCGGTCACGTCTACCTGGTGCCGCGCGAGAACGGCGAGCTGGTCGTCGGCGCCACCAGCGAGGAGATGGGCTGGGACACCACCGTCACCGCCGGCGGGGTGTACGAACTGCTCCGCGACGCCCACGAATTGCTCCCCGGCATCACCGAACTCCCGCTGACCGAGACGCAGGCGGGCCTGCGCCCCGGCACGCCCGACAACGCCCCGGTGCTCGGCCGCGGCGCGCTGGACGGCCTGGTGATGGCCACCGGCCACCACCGCAACGGCGTGCTGCTGACCCCGCTGACCGGGGACGTGATGGCCGAGGTCCTGACCGGGTCGGAAGTCCCCGCGCAGGCCCGGCCCTTCTCCCCCGACCGCTTCGCCCTCCAGGAGCAGCACGCATGACCGCGCCCCTCCTTCTGTCCGTCTCCGTCAACGGCGAGGCGCGGGAGGTCGCCGAGGGCGTCACCCTCGACCGCCTCGTCGCGACCCTGACGGTCGCCCCGTCCGGAGTGGCGGCCGCGCTCAACGAGACGGTCGTCCCCCGCGCCCAGTGGCCGGCGACCCCGCTCCGCGACGGCGACCGCGTCGAGGTCCTCACCGCAGTCCAGGGAGGCTGACCCCCATGGCCGACGACCCGCTGACCATCGGCGGCACCGCCTTCGGATCCCGGCTGATCATGGGCACGGGCGGGGCGCCCAGCCTGGAGGTGATGGAGCAGGCGCTGCTGGCCTCCGGCACCGAGCTGACCACGGTCGCCATGCGGCGGCTGGACCCCACGGTCAAGGGCTCCGTGCTGTCCGTGCTCGCCCGGCACGGCATCCGCGTGCTGCCGAACACCGCCGGGTGCTACACCGCGGGCGAGGCCGTCCTCACCGCCCGCCTGGCGCGCGAGGCGCTGGGCACGGACTGGGTGAAACTGGAGGTCATCGCCGACGAGCGCACCCTGCTGCCGGACCCGGTGGAGCTGCTGGACGCGGCGGAGACCCTCGTGGACGACGGCTTCACGGTGCTGCCGTACACCAACGACGACCCGGTGCTCGCCCGGAAGCTGGAGGACGCGGGCTGCGCGGCGATCATGCCGCTGGGCTCGCCCATCGGATCGGGGCTCGGCATCCGCAACCCGCACAACTTCGAGCTGATCGTCGAGCGGGCGACGGTGCCGGTGATCCTGGACGCGGGTGCCGGGACGGCCTCGGACGCGGCCCTGGCGATGGAGCTGGGCTGCGCGGCCGTCATGCTGGCCTCCGCCGTCACCCGGGCGAGGGAACCGGTGCTCATGGCCGAGGCCATGCGGCACGCCGTCGACGCCGGGCGCCTGGCCTACCGGGCGGGGCGCATCCCCCGCCGCCACCACGCGAACGCGTCCTCGCCGGCTGTGGGACTCGCCACGTTCGACCCCGAGCGCCCCGCCTTCGGCGCCTGCTGACCCCTGGCCAGGGCACCGTGCCACGACCTGCGGGGGCGCGCGCCGGACCGGGGCCGCTCCCGCCCCGTGGCACACGGCAGCGCGGGGCACGGGGCGGTCGCGGTACGGCACGGGTGAGGTACAACTTGGGCGGCTTAGCCCAGAAGGGTCATGTCGGCACCGTAAACTGCACCTTCGTGGATACGACGCTTCAGGACCCGCTCGTCGGGCAGACGCTCGACGGCCGCTACCGGGTGGAGTCCCGGATCGCGGTCGGCGGCATGGCGACGGTGTACCGGGCGCTGGACACCCGCCTGGACCGGGTGCTGGCCCTGAAGGTCATGCACCCCGCCCTCTCCGCCGAGCCCGGCTTCGTGGAGCGCTTCATCCGCGAGGCGAAGACGGTGGCGCGCCTCGACCACCCCAATGTGGTGCAGGTCTACGACCAGGGCGCCGACGGCACCTACGTCTACCTGGCCATGGAGTACATCGCGGGCTGCACCCTCCGCGACGTGCTGCGCGACCGCGGCGCCCTGCCGCCCCGCGCCGCGCTGGACATCCTGGAGCCCGTGCTGGCCGCGCTCGGCGCGGCGCACCGCGCGGGGCTGGTGCACCGCGACATGAAGCCGGAGAACGTCCTCATAGGCGACGACGGCCGCGTCAAGGTGGCGGACTTCGGCCTGGTCAGGATCGCGGGCACGCACACCAACACCTCCGCCGGCGGTGTCCTCGGCACGGTCTCGTACATGGCGCCGGAGCAGGTCGAGAGCCCCACGACCGACGAGCGCACCGATGTGTACGCGTGCGGGGTGCTGCTCTACGAGATGCTCACCGGCCGCAAGCCGCACACCGGCGGGACGCCCGTGCAGGTGGTCTACCAGCTGCTGAACGAGGACGTGCCCGCCCCGTCCGCCGCCTCCCCCGGGCTGCCCCCGCAGCTGGACGCGCTGGTGGCCGAGGCGACCGCGCGTGCCGCCGCCCGGCGTCCGGCCGACGCCGCGGAGCTGCTGCGGCGGCTGCACGCGGTGCGCCAGGGCATGACGCCCGAGCAGCTGGACCTGGTGCCGCCGGGCGCGCGGACCCCCGCGCACGCCCCCGCGGCACCGGCCGGCGCCGAGGAACCGACGACGGTGGTGCACCGCACCGCGCGCCTGGAGTTCTCGCCCGAGCCGACCCGGCAGCAGCCCCGGGCCGCGTCCCGGACGTCGACCCGGCCCCGGCGGCGTCCCGGGGCCATCGCTGTCGTGACGACCCTGCTGCTGATCCTCGGCGTCGGCGCGGGCGTCTGGTACATCAACGACGGCCAGTTCACCCGGACCCCCGCCGTCGTCGGGCTGCCGCAGGCGCAGGCGGAGCGCCAGCTGCGCGACGCCGGGCTGCGGGTCGAGGTCGTCGAGGCGTTCGACCCCACCATGACCAAGGGCAAGGTGGCCTCCACCGACCCGGGCACGGGCGAGCGCATCCGCGACAACGGCACGGTGACGATCACCGTGTCCAAGGGCCCGGAGCGGGTGAAGGTCCCGGGCGTGGTGGGCGAGGAGCTGGCGGAGGCGAAGCGACGCCTGAAGGCCGCCGGACTGAGTCCGGGGACGGTCTCCCGGGAGTTCAGCGACGAGGTGCCGCGGGGCCGGGTGATCTCCACCGACCCCGGCTCGGGCGCGAGCCGCCGGCCGGACTCGGCCGTGTCGCTGGTGGTGAGCAAGGGCGCGCCCGTCGACGCCCCCGACGTGGTCGGGCAGCCGCTGGAGGACGCCCGCCGGCAGCTGGAGGACGCCGGGCTGCGGGTCAAGGTGGACCCGCGGCAGGTCTACTCCGACCAGGCGGACGAGGGCGCGGTCGCCGGGCAGACGCCCGGCGCGAACACGCGGCTGGCGGCCGGGGACACGGTCACGCTGCAGGTCTCCAAGGGCCAGGAGATGGTCGTGGTACCGGACGTGCAGGGCCTGGACGTCGACAAGGCGAAGGCGAAGCTGGAGGCCGCGGGCTTCGACGTGCGCGTCATCCAGTTCTTCTTCACCGGCCAGGTCAACAACCAGTCGCCCGCCGGCGGCACCGAGGCACCGAAGGGCAGCACGATCACACTGTGGGTGCGATAGTCACGTCCGATGGCGGCGCCGCCGCCGAGCTCCGCAACCCCGTCGGCGGCCATGTCGCCGTGGCCGGGGGTCTGGCCACCACCGGGCTGGCGGAGGCCGCGCGGATGGGCGCCGAGACCGTGCAGGTCTTCGTCGCCAACCCCCGCGGGTGGGCGACCCCGCCCGGCAGTCCGCGCCAGGACGAGGAGTTCCGCGAGCGCTGCGCCGCGCAGGGACTCCCCGCGTACGTCCACGCGCCGTACCTGATCAACTTCGGTTCGCACACCGAGGCGACGGTCGACCACTCGGTGGACTCGCTGCGCCACTCGCTGCGCCGCGGGCGGGCGATCGGCGCCCTGGGCACGGTCGTGCACACCGGGTCGGCGACCGGCGGCCGTTCCCGGGCCACGGCGCTGGCGCAGGTACGGGAGCGGATGCTGCCGCTGCTGGAGGAACTGACGCACGACGACGACCCGTGGCTGCTGCTGGAGCCGACCGCGGGGCAGGGCTTCTCGCTCTGCTCGCTGGTGGAGGACCTGGGCCCGTACTTCGACGCCCTGGACCACCACCCACGGCTGGGGGTCTGTCTGGACACCTGTCATGTGTTCGCGGCCGGGCACGACCTCGCGGCGGCCGGCGGGGTCAAGGCCGTCCTGGACGAGCTGGTGGCGACGGTCGGCGAGGGACGGCTGAAGCTCGTCCACGCCAACGACTCCAAGGACGTCGCCGGCGCCCACAAGGACCGCCACGAGAACATCGGCGCCGGTCACATCGGTGCCACCGCCTTCGGGGAGCTCTTCCGGCACCCCGCCACGCAGGGCGTGCCGCTGGTCGTGGAGACGCCGAACGGCGGCCCCAAGGGCACCGGGATGGCCACGGACGTGGCCGTGCTGAAGTCGTTGCGCCCGGCCTGACCGGATCGGCAGGAATACCCCAGGGGGGTAATGCGTTGAGGAACCAGAACGCACGACGACACCCGCACTCATCCCTGGGGGACACAGGATGCAGCACGTCGAGCACTCCCAACGGCATCAGTCCCACCCCGAGCCGTCCCAGCACGAGCCGTCCCACCACGAGCACCACACGGCGGCCCACCACACCGGCCCGGCCTCCTGGGGCACCGCCGTCCAGGCCACGCTGCACTGCCTCACCGGCTGTGCGATCGGCGAGGTCCTCGGCATGCTGATCGGCACGGCCCTCGGCTGGCACAACGTCCCGACGATGACCCTGGCGATCGTCCTGGCCTTCGTCTTCGGCTACTCGCTCACCATGCGCGGCGTCCTGCGGGCCGGCCTGGACCTGCGCGGCGCCGTACGGGTGGCGCTCGCCGCCGACACCGTCTCGATCGTCTTCATGGAACTCGCGGACAACGGGACGATCCTGCTGTTCCCGGGCGCGATGGACGCCACGCTGTCGGACGCGCTGTTCTGGATCAGCCTCGCGCTGGCCTTCGCGGTCGCCTTCCTGGTGACCACACCCGTCAACAAGTGGATGATCGGCCGCGGCAAGGGACACGCGGTCGTGCACCGGTACCACTGACCCGCGGCGGAGGCCCGGCGGCTACAGCTCCGGCCCGTCGCCGGGCTCCTCCTGGTACGAGTAGCGCTGCTCGCTCCAGGGGTCGCCCAGGTTGTGGTAGCCGCGCTCCTCCCAGAAGCCGCGGCGGTCGGACGTCATGTACTCCACGCCCCTGACCCACTTGGGGCCCTTCCAGGCGTAGAGGTGGGGCACGACGAGCCGGGCCGGGAAGCCGTGCTCCGCGGTCAGCGGCTCGCCGCCGCGGTGGGTCGCGAATATCGACTTGGGGTCGGCGAAGTCCGCCAGCCGCAGGTTGGAGCTGAAGCCGTACTCGGCCCACACCATGACGTGCGTGACGTCCGGCGCGGGCGGCGCCAGCCGCAGGATCTCGGCGGTGGAGACACCGCCCCACTCGACGCCGAGCATGCTGAACTTGGTCACGCAGTGGAAGTCGCCCGTGACGGTCGTGTACGGCAGCGCGGCGAACTCCTCGTGGCCCCACGCACGCTTGCCGCCGTCCGCCGTGGCGCCGAAGACCTGGAACTCCCAGCGCTCGGGTTTGAACCTGGGCACCGGACCGTAGTGGGTGACCGGCCAGCCCCGCTGGAGCCGCTGTCCGGGAGGAAGCTCCCCTTCGCGGCGTTCGGACTGACCCATGCGTCCATGGTGACAGACCGGATGCAGTCCCACCGACCAGCACCAGGTCAAAGTATGACAACCCGGGCCACCGGAGTAAGTGTGAACTTACTGGATCGCTTCCACCGGCGGTGCGAAAATGCGCCCATCGTGTGGATTCCTCCGGAAAGGACGGGCTTGCCATGCAGGGCGACCCCGAGGTCATCGAGTTCCTGAACGAGCAACTGACGGGCGAGCTGACGGCGATCAACCAGTACTTCCTGCATGCCAAGATGCAGGAGAACCTGGGCTGGACGAAGCTCGCCAAGTACACGCGGCACGAGTCCTTCGACGAGATGAAGCATGCCGAGGTGCTGACCGACCGCATCCTCTTCCTCGACGGACTGCCGAACTACCAGCGGCTCTTCCACGTCCGGGTGGGGCAGACCCTCACCGAGATGTTCCAGGCCGACCGCCAGGTCGAGGTCGAGGCGATCGACCGCCTCAGGCGCGGCATCGAGGTCATGCGGACGAAGGGCGACATCACGTCGGCCAACATCTTCGAGGACATCCTCGCCGACGAGGAGCACCACATCGACTACCTGGACACCCAGCTCGAACTCATCGAGAAGCTCGGGGAGCCGCTGTACATCGCCCAGCTCGTCGAGCAGCCCGACAGCTGACGGCCGTCGGCCGGGCCGCAGCCGTTCAGGCGGCGCTGGCCGCCGCGGGCAGCGGGACCGCGACCGGCACCGGCAGTGCGGGCGGGACCGGCAGGGAGGCCGGCGCGGGGGCACCGAGGGGTTCCGCGGGCGCTCCGGACTTCGCCGTGTCGAGCTTCGTTCGGGTGGCACAGCCGTCGCCGCGGCCGAGAAGCGCCTGTATCCGGCGCACGCAGGAACCGCAGTCCGTGCCCGCCTTGCAGGCGGAGGCGATCTGGCGAGGGGTGCAGCGGCCGGCGTCCGCATGCTGCTTGACCTGCTCTTCGGTGATGCCGAAGCATGAGCAGACGTACACGCGGTTCCCCTCTCTCTCGATCCCGGCCTGAGGTTATCCTAACCTTACCCGCCGGGCGAGTGGCTGAAAACCGACGAGGGGCGCGGATCGATGTGATCCGCGCCCCTCTCAGGGTCCGCAGGGACGGCCGCCGCTACTGGCCGCGGTACATCTCTGCCACCAGGAACGCCAGGTCGAGCGACTGGCTGCGGTTGAGCCGCGGGTCGCAGGCCGTCTCGTAGCGCTGGTGCAGGTCGTCGACGAAGATCTCGTCGCCGCCGCCCACGCACTCGGTCACGTCGTCGCCGGTGAGCTCCACGTGGATGCCGCCCGGGTGGGTGCCGAGGCCGTGGTGCACCTCGAAGAAGCCCTTGACCTCGTCGAGCACGTCGTCGAAACGGCGCGTCTTGTGACCCGAGGCCGCCTCGAAGGTGTTGCCGTGCATCGGGTCGCACACCCAGGCGACCTGCGCGCCCGAGGCCGTGACCTTCTCCACCAGGTTCGGCAGCAGCTCGCGCACCTTGCCGGCGCCCATACGCGTGATGAAGGTCAGCCGGCCGGGCTCGCGGTCCGGGTCCAGCCGGTCGATCAGCGCCAGCGCCTCCTCGGGCGTGGTCGTCGGGCCGAGCTTCACACCGAGTGGGTTGCGGATCTTCGAGGCGAACTCGATGTGCGCGTGGTCGAGCTGACGGGTGCGCTCACCGATCCAGACCATGTGGCCGGACACGTCGTACAGCCGGCCGGTGCGGGAGTCCACGCGGGTCAGCGCCGACTCGTAGTCGAGCAGGAGCGCCTCGTGCGAGGCGTAGAACTCGACGGTCTTGAACTCCTCGGGGTCCGCGCCGCAGGCGTGCATGAAGTTCAGCGCGCCGTCGATCTCCCGGGCCAGGGCCTCGTAGCGCTGCCCGGACGGCGAGGACTTCACGAAGTCCTGGTTCCAGGCGTGCACCTGACGCAGGTCGGCGTAGCCGCCGGTGGTGAAGGCCCGGACGAGGTTCAGCGTCGCGGCGGACGCGTTGTACAGGCGCTTGAGCCGCTCCGGGTCCGGCACGCGGGCCGCCTCGGTGAACTCGAAGCCGTTGACCGAGTCGCCGCGGTAGGTCGGGAGGGTCACCCCGCCCCGGGTCTCCGTCGGCTTCGAACGCGGCTTGCTGTACTGACCGGCGATCCGGCCCACCTTCACGACCGGCACGGACGCGGCGTAGGTGAGGACGGCGCCCATCTGCAGCAGCGTCTTCAGCTTGTTGCGGATCTGGTCGGCCCCGATCTGGTCGAAGGCCTCCGCGCAATCGCCGCCCTGCAGCAGGAACGCCTCACCCCGGGCCACGGCCCCCAGGCGGTCGCGCAGCTGGTCGCACTCGCCTGCGAAGACGAGCGGCGGATACGACTCGAGGTCCGCGATCACTTCGCGCAGAGCCTCGGGGTCGGGGTACTCAGGCTGCTGCGCCGCGGGCAGTGAGCGCCAGGTCTGGCGCCCGGCGTGGGTTTCAGCGTTCACGGTCACGCAGCCCACATTACGTGGTCGTGTCCGTTCCTTTGCGCATCGGACCAGAGGATGAGACGACCGAGTGACCTCCGCGGAGCCCCGTCCGACCCGCCCGGCACAGGCCTGCGGAGCCCGGAGGGCGGGCCCTCCCCGGCCCCGCGCGCCGGCGCCGCCCGGCGTACGGCGACGGCGCGTCCGGCCCACGCCGCCACCGCGGAGTCCACCCAGTGAGACGGCCCGCGTCCGGGGTCGTACGCTCGGCCCGCACACCGAAGCCCGGACGGGAGGGGCCGCCGTCATGCCGACACCGTCGGAGGCGTTCAGGTACGTGGGACCGGACGACATCCGGGCCGCCGTGGTGCGGCCCGACGCGGCGGGCCGGGCGGTGCGGTCAGCGGACGACGTCCGGCAGTGGCTGGATGGCGCCGCCGCCGACCGCGAGGAGCCCTTCACCTACGTCGTCGACTCGACCGGCACGCTCCGTCTGGCGCCGCGCCGCAGCGAGCACGTGGCGTGCGCCGGGGGCGGGCCCGTGCTGGCCGCCGGGGAGATCACGTTCGCCGCGCGGGAGGACGGCGGGTGGGAGGTGACCGAGGTCGGCAACCAGTCGACCGGCTACTGCCCCGACGCCGAGGCGTCCTGGCCCGCGCTGGCGGAAGCCCTCGACCGGGCGGGGCTCACCCGCCCCGGCTGGTTCACGCAGGCGGTCGTCTTCCGGCACTGCCCGCGGTGCGGCGAGCGCAACCTCGTCAAGGACGACGACTTCACATGCGCCCTGTGCGACGCGCCGCTTCCACGGCGGCGCGGCCGCTGAGGACGAGCGCCTGGCCCAGGCAGCCCAGCGCCGCCGTGCACAGGAGCGTGCGCACCAGGTTCCAGCGGACCCAGGCCGCCTCGAACCGCTCGCGCACGGCGGCGGGATCGGCGAGGCTCCCGGGGTCGCCCGCCGCGTCCAGCCGGTCGTTCAACGGGATGTTGACGCCGAAGGTGACGACGAGCACCGCCAGGTAGAGCACGGTCGCGGCGATCACCCACGGGAGCGGACCGCGGCCTGCGTCGCGCAGGCAGAGCGCCACCGCGGCGGCGCACAGCAGCAGCGAACCGCCGAAGACCAGCAGGAACCAGCCGTTCTGGATGGCGATGTTGATGCGCTGCATCGCGTCGACGAGCGTACGGTCGGCCGCCTTGGCCAGACCCGGCATGACGGCGACGGAGAACGCGAAGAAGAGCCCGGCCATGAGGCCGACGGCGACGGTGGCCGCGACGAGGACGGCGTCTCGGGAAGTCATGCGACCAGTGAAGCCGCGCCTGGTGAGACGGAACATGGCCCGGACGCTCCGTCCCATACGCGCGCGTCCACACGGAGAGCGCGGAAAACCGCGTGCGGAACCGGACGGGGCCGGGATACCGTGCGGCCCATGGGTTGCACCTACTACATCAGGCTGCGCCGGGCATAGCCGCGGCGCTCTTCGCCGCGGCATCGGGTCCATCGTCGGAACCTCTTATGTCGCGGAGTGCACACCCATGCCTCACCACCGGTCCATGGTGGGCGGCCGGCACGAGCTCGGCCAGAACTTCCTCACCGACCGCACCGTCATCGCCTCCATCGAGGCCCTCGTCGCCGCCACCAGCGGACCCATCGTCGAGATCGGCCCCGGCGACGGCGCCTTGACCCTCCCCCTCAGCCGCACCGGCCGCCCCCTGACGGCCGTGGAGATCGACCCGGGGCGCGCACAGCGCCTGCAGCGGCGGCTCCCGCGCGGCGCGCACGTCGTCACCACCGACGTCCTGCGCTACCGCTTCCCGCGCGAACCACACGTGATCGTCGGCAACCTGCCCTTCCACCTGACGACCACCATCATGCGGCGCGTCCTGGCCGCCGACCGGTGGGAGTGCGCGGTGCTGCTCGTCCAGTGGGAGGTCGCCCGCCGCCGCGCGGGCGTCGGCGGCGCCAGCATGCTCACCGCCTCCTGGTGGCCCTGGTACGACTTCACCCTCCACTCCCGCGTCCCCGCCCGCGCCTTCCGCCCGGCACCCTCCGTCGACGGCGGACTGCTGACCATGACCCGGCGCCCGCAGCCGCTCGTCACCGGCGACCGCCGCGCCTACCAGGCCTTCGTCCAGCGGGTGTTCACCGGCCCGGGCCGCGGCCTGCGCGAAGTCCTCGCCCGCACCGGCCACTTCGACCGCACGGCGCTGCGCGACTGGCTGCGTGCCGAACGCGTCCCCCCGCACGCCCTCCCCAAGGACCTCACGGCGAGGCAGTGGGCGTCCCTGTGGCGGCTGGTGAGGTGAGGGGCGGCGGCTACAGCCGCTCGATCTCCGCGAGGTCGATGTCCACGGCGAACGGCACGGACACCTTGAGGCGTTCGTGGTGGATGCCGGTGGCGACGTAGGTGCCGGTGGCCGGCTCCCGTTCGAAGACGTAGACGACGGGGAGCCGGCCCTCGCCCTTCTCGACCCGCCAGAAGTGCGGGATGCCCGCCTCGGCGTACAGTTGCGGCTTGCGCTTGCGGTCCCGCTCCTCGGAGTCGGGTGAGACCACCTCGACGACGAGCACGGCGTCGGCCGCCTGGTACCCCGTCTCGTCCGCGCCGTCGCTCGCGGCCTCGGCACGCACCAGCACCAGATCCGGCTCGGGCCGGTTGCGCCGGTTCAGCACGACGCTCATCTCCCGCCGCACCCGCAGGTTCTCCGGTGCCGCCGCTCGCAAGCCCTGCTCCAGCAGATACATGGCCAGCGAATGAAAGCTCTTCTGCGGGCTCACGAACACCAGGCTCCCGTCGATCAACTCCGTGTGCGGCGGGAGGTCGGGAATGCGGTCCAGGTCGTCCGAGGTGAAGCCGCCACGCGGCGGAATCGCCCAGGCCGGCAGCGGTTCGGCGGTCATGGTTCCTCCCATGGACGGGATTCCGGACGCATCCCCGAGAGTACCGGGGCCCTACGTCCCCACGATGCCCCGAAAGCGTGAGCGGGGCCGCCGCGTCGTGGGCGGATGCGTTAGGGTGCGGAACATGTACGCGCAGCAGACGCACCTGCAGTGGTGGTGGACCGCGGATCCGGCGGCCCACTAGCAGCGCGTACGCAGAAGCAGACGCTCAGGCCGCCCGAGGGGCGGCCTTCGGTGTTTGCGCGGCCGTCCCTTCCCTCGCCGAAGACCGGAAGGAACCGCCGTGGAGAACCACGATCCCGCCGCCGCACCCCCCGCCGCCGCGCTCGTCGAACGGCTGCTGGACCCCGCGTGCCCGCCCTTCGCGCTGCTCAGGCGCAGAGCGCCCGGCCGGGACACGGACACCGTCGAAGTGCTGCTCGGCCCGGTCACGACGGCGGAGCGGCTGACCGACATCGCGCTGCCGACCGGGGCACCCGAAGGGGAGCGCCCCGCGGTGGACGCACTGGCGCTGCTGCCGTACCGGCAGATCAGGGAGCGCGGTTTCGACGTGCGCGACGACGGGACGCCGCTGGTCGTGCTGCGCCCCCGTGAGGCGTACGAGCTGCCGCTCCCCGAGCTCATGGCGGCCCTGCCCGCGCACGCGGTGCGCGTGGAGGGCGGGGCCTTCGACGTCGACGACGACACGTACGCCGGGATCGTGGAGCGCGTCATCGAGGACGAGATCGGGAGCGGCGAGGGCGCGAACTTCGTCATCCGGCGCACCTTCCGCGGCGAGGTCCCGGGGTTCGCGGCGGCCGACGCGCTCGCGCTGTTCCGCCGGCTGCTCGACGGCGAGCGCGGCGCCTACTGGACGTTCGTGGTGCGGACCCCGGAGCGGACCCTGGTCGGCGCGAGCCCCGAGGTGCACGTGCGGATGGCCGGCGGCACGGTCGTCATGAACCCCATCAGCGGCACCTACCGCTACCCCCCGCAGGGGCCGGACGCGGAGGGGCTGCTCGCCTTCCTGCGGGACGCCAAGGAGGTGGAGGAGCTGACGATGGTGGTCGACGAGGAACTGAAGATGATGTGCACCGTCGGCGACCTCGGCGGCGTCGTCGTCGGCCCGCGCCTGAAGGAGATGGCGCACCTGGCGCACACCGAGTACGAGTTGCGCGGCCGCAGCAGCATGGACGTGCGGGACGTGCTGCGCGAGACGATGTTCGCCGCGACGGTGACCGGCTCGCCGGTGCAGAACGCCTGCCGGGTGATCGAGCGCCACGAGCCGGGCGGCCGCGGCTACTACGCCGGCGCCCTCGCCCTGATCGGGCGGGACGCCGGCGGGGCACAGACCCTGGACTCGCCCATCCTGATCCGCACCGCGGACGTCGACGCCGCGGGCGGCCTGAAGGTCCCGGTGGGCGCGACCCTGGTGCGGCGCTCCGACCCGTACGCGGAGGTCGCCGAGACGCACGCGAAGGCGGCGGCCGTGCTGGCCGCGCTGGGGGTCCGGCCCGGACGGGCGCAGGGCCCGGCTGCAGACCGGCCACCGCTCGGCGACGACATCCGGGTGCGGGCCGCGCTGGACGGACGCCGCCGGAACCTGGCCCCGTTCTGGCTGCGCATGCGCACCGCGGAGCAGCCCGGCACGCTGACCGGGCACGCCCTCGTGGTGGACGGCGAGGACACCTTCACCGCGATGCTCGCGCACGTGCTGAGGTCGTCCGGGCTGCAGGTCACCGTGCGCCGCTTCGACGCCCCGGGACTGCACGAGGCCGCCCTCGCGCACCAGGGCCCGGTCATCCTCGGTCCGGGCCCCGGCGACCCGTCCGACACCGGCGACCCCAAGATGGCCCTCCTGCGCGGCCTCGCCTCCGGACTCGTCCGCGGCCACCGGCACGGCCTGCTCGGGGTCTGCCTCGGCCACGAACTGATCGCCGCCGAACTCGGCCTCGACATCGTCCGCAAGGACGTCCCCTTCCAGGGCGCGCAGACATCCGTCGACCTGTTCGGGAAGGCGGAGACCGTGGGGTTCTACAACTCCTTCACCGCCCGCTGCGACGACGCCACGGCGGAGGAGCTCGCCATGCACCGCATCGAACTGAGCCGCGACCCCGCCACCGGCGACGTCCACGCCCTGCGCGGCCCGGGGTTCGCGGGCGTCCAGTTCCACCCCGAGTCCGTGCTCACGCTGGGCGGCACGGCGATCGTGGCGAACCTCCTGGCGGGGGTCACGGTGACGGGCTGACGCCCGCGACCCGCCGCCCCGGCAGGTCAGACCGCGGCCGCCGGAAGCTGGTGCGTCCGCGGGGTGACCGCGCGGGGCCGGCGGGGGCGGGCGGCGGGGACCGGTTCGGGCACGGGCGCGGGGACGGGCGACAGGAGCGGGCCGATGAGACCCAGGACCGCCGCCACCATGTCGGGGCCCTCGTTGAGGCCGTCCACCACGAGGTCGGCCAGCGCCCGCGAGGGGGCGACGTGGGCGACGTGGCGGTCCCGCCCGCTCTGCAGGTAGTTCAGCAGGGACAGCCGCGGGTCCTGCCGCTGGACCTCGATCTTGCGGAGGATCTTGCGGGCCAGCCGGACGTCGTCGGGGGCGTCCACGTACACCCGCCAGTCCGCCCGTTCCCGCACCGACGGCAGGGTCAGGGCGAACAGGCCCTCGACCACCACGAGGCGCACGCCGGGCCGCGTCAGCGCCGCGTCGATCGCGGCGCTGACGGCGGCCTCGTCGATGGAGCCGGGGTGGTTCCAGTCGAGGATGGCGTGCCCGCCGGCGCTGACCGTCCACACGCCCCTGAGGGGATCGTGCGCGGGCACGTAGTAGTCGTCCAGATGGACCAGTGCGATGCTCTCGGGACACTGCAGCGACAGGGCCTCGGCAAGGGTGGACTTGCCGGATGCGGTGCCGCCTGCGACCGCCAGTACACCCGTCATGCCGGGCGCTCCTCATGTGCTCAAGGGGGATAAACGAAGCGGCCGGACAAGCCGGGTGCAGGGAATGTACGGCCGCGTGATCGCCCATGGCAAGCGGGGAAAGCGCAGACGGCGCCGGGGAAACGCCGTGTTTACCCGAAGAAGACCGCCGCCTCGGTGTAGAGCCGCGGATCGACCGTCTTGAGCTGGGCCGTCGCGTCGCGCAACGGGACGCGGACGATGTCCGTACCGCGCAGGGCGACCATCTTGCCCCAGTCCTGGTCGCGGACCGCGTCGATGGCGTGCAGGCCGAAGCGGGTGGCGAGCCAGCGGTCGAAGGCGCTGGGGGTGCCGCCGCGCTGGATGTGGCCGAGGACGGTGGTGCGGGCCTCCTTGCCCGTGCGCCTCTCGATCTCCTTGGCGAGCCACTCGCCGACGCCGGAGAGCCGGACGTGGCCGAAGGAGTCGAGCGACTGGTCCTTGAGCACCATTTCGCCGTCCTTGGGCATGGCGCCCTCGGCGACCACGACGATGGGTGCGTAGCGGATCTTGAAGCGGCTCTCCACCCAGGCGCAGACCTGGTCGACGTCGAAGCGCTGCTCGGGGATGAGGATGGCGTTGGCGCCGCCGGCGAGGCCCGAGTGGAGGGCGATCCAGCCGGCGTGGCGGCCCATCACCTCGACGACGAGGACGCGCATGTGCGACTCGGCGGTGGTGTGGAGGCGGTCGATGGCCTCGGTGGCGATGTTGACGGCGGTGTCGAAGCCGAAGGTGTAGTCGGTGGCCGCCAGGTCGTTGTCGATGGTCTTGGGCACGCCGACGCAGGGGACGCCGTACTCGTCCGACAGGGCGGTGGCGACGCCGAGGGTGTCCTCGCCGCCGATCGCGATGAGTGCGTCGACCTCGTACTTGGCGAGGTTCTCCTTGACGCGGCGCACGCCGTTCTCCGCCTTGAGCGGGTTCGTGCGGGACGATCCGAGGATCGTGCCGCCGCGCGGGAGGATGCCGCGCACGGCGGGGATGTCGAGCGGCACGGTGTCGCCCTCGAGGGGACCGTGCCAGCCGTCCCTGAAACCGGTGAACTCGTATCCGTACTCCTGGACACCCTTGCGCACGATGGCACGGATGACCGCGTTGAGCCCGGGGCAGTCTCCGCCGCCGGTCAGCACGCCAACTCGCATGATCCATCCCTTCCCGTTCGCACCATTTGCCTGCGTCCACGACGCTAGCGTGACCGGCGTCACAGGTGGGATGGGCCGTTCGGTGAAATCCCTTGATCCGCGGGGATGTTGGTCCGCCGATTTCACCCTTCCGGGCGGCGCGCGGCACTGGAGCGGGCGCGCCCCGAGGCGGCGTCGGGGCTATTCCTCGTCCAGTCCGCGTTCGATGGCGTAGCGGACGAGTTCGACGCGGTTGTGGAGTTGGAGCTTGCCGAGGGTGTTCTGGACGTGGTTCTGGACGGTGCGGTGGGAGATGACCAGCCGTTCGGCGATCTGCTTGTAGCTGAGCCCCTTGGCGACGAGCCGCAGGACCTCGGTCTCGCGGTCGGTGAGGCGGGGCGCCTCGGGGGTGTCGGCCGCGACGGGGGCGGGGTCGGAGGCGAGGCGGCGGTACTCGCCGAGGACGAGGCCGGCGAGGCCCGGGGTGAAGACGGGGTCGCCGACGGCGGTGCGGCGGACGGCGTCGAGGAGTTCCTCGCGGCCGGCGGACTTCAGCAGGTAGCCGGTGGCGCCGGACTTCACGGCCTCCAGGACGTCCGCGTGCTCGCCGCTGGCGGAGAGCACCAGCACCCGCAGGGCGGGGTTGTCGGCGATGACGTCCTTGCAGACCTGGACACCTGACAGGCCGGGGAGGTTGAGGTCGAGGACGAGCACCTCGGGCATGGCCGCCCTGGCGCGCCGTACCGCCTCCGGACCGTCGCCGGCGGTGGCGACCACCACGTATCCGGCCTCGGTGAGGTCGCGGGCCACCGCGTCCCGCCACATGGGGTGGTCGTCGACCACCATCACCTTCACCGCCATGACCCCAATCTCCTCCCTCACTTCGCGAGCCTCAACTCGACTTCTGTCCCCTGCCCGGGCACCGACACCAGTTCCGCCGTGCCGCCGAGGTCCCGGAGCCGGCCGCGGATGGACTGGGCGACCCCGAGCCTGCCCTCGGCCTCGGCGGCGGCGAGGCGGCCTTCGGGGATGCCGGGGCCGTCGTCGCGGACGCTGACCAGTACGGCCTCGGGTTCGTCCTCGACCAGGATCCAGGCGTGGGCTTCCTCACCGGCGTGCCGGCGGACGTTCTCCAGGGCGGCGCCCACGGCGGCGGCGAGTTCACGTGCTGCGCGGGCCGGGACGAGGACGGGGGTGCCGGGGGCCGCGACGGTGACCCGGGCACTGCCGTACGGGGAGAGCAGCGGGCGCAGGTCGCGGGGCGCGTCCGGGTCCTGGCCGGCGCCGGCCTCGGCGTCGGCGTCGGTGCCGGTGGCACCGCGGGGAGACGGCAGGGCGGCGGCGCCGTCGGTGACCAGGGCGCGCAGGGCGGCCTCCTGTTCGCCTGCCATGCGGCCCAGGGCCTCGGCCTCGCCGCCGATCTCGGCGCCGCGCCGCTGCACCATGGCGAGCACCTGCAGCACGTTGTCGTGGATGTCGCGGGCCAGGCGCTCCCGCTCGCGGGTGGCGGCCTCGATCTGCAGGGCGCGGGCGAGGGTGCGTTCGCTGGCGCGGGCGACCTCGACGACGTACCCGATGGCGATGCTGGCGATGGCCACCAGCAGCACGTTGTGGAGGGTGTCGCGCGCCGGGGCGCCGCGCTCGACGAGGTTGGCGCCGCCGACGAGGCAGGAGGCGGCGGCGGCCCAGCGCCAGCCGCCCTTGATGGCGAAGGCGAGCACGGAGCCGGCGGTCCAGATCGACGGGAGGGTGGGGCCGCCGTCGAGGATGCGCTGGTGCGCCTCGACGACCGGGGTGATGAGGATGCCGGTGATCGCGACACCGAGGTCGACGATGAGGAAGGGCCTGGTGCAGCGCTGGGGCGAGCTCACCTTGCCGACGGTGGCCAGCGTCCACACGGCGAGCACCGCCATGTAGGCCGCGCCCGCCAGGGGGTGTGCGTGCTCGTGGTAGGCGGCGGCGTAGAGCCCGATGGCGTACGCCGCGGTCAGCAACCGGTAGCCGGTCAGGGCGCGCCACAGCGGCTGCTCGACGGACATGCGGGCGACGCGTGCGGGCCGCGCGGCGGCGGACCCGCCGGGTCTCCCCCCGGTCGCGCCGGTCTTCT
Organism: Streptomyces sp. PA03-5A; assembly: GCF_033792725.1. Lineage (NCBI taxonomy): Bacteria > Bacillati > Actinomycetota > Actinomycetes > Kitasatosporales > Streptomycetaceae > Streptomyces > Streptomyces sp. PA03-5A. The sequence goes on from NZ_JARAVL010000036.1 coordinate 39,191, forward strand.
CCCCGGCCATGGGCCGTCCCCCCGTTTCCCCCTGGCGCGTCCGGCTAGGACTCGCCGTGCTGTTGCTGCTGCTTCTTCGCCGCCTCGGCGATCTGCCGCTTGGCGGCGGTCGCGTAGATGTCCACGTACTCCTGGCCGGAGAGCTTCATGATCTCGTACATCACCTCGTCGGTGACCGAGCGCAGGATGAAGCGGTCGTGCTCCATGCCCATGTAGCGGCTGAAGTCCAGCGGCTTGCCGATCCGGATGCCGGGGCGCATCAGCTTGGGCATGACCTGGCCGGGCGGCTGGATCTTCTCCGTGTCGATCATGGCGACCGGGATCACGGGCGCGCCGGTGGCGAGCGCGATGCGGGCCAGGCCGCCGGGCTTGCCGCGGTAGAGGCGGCCGTCGGGCGAGCGGGTGCCCTCGGGGTAGATGCCGAAGAGCTCGCCGGCCTCGATGACCTTTATCCCGCTGTTGATCGCGGCCTCGCCGGCGCCGCGCGCGCCGGAGCGGTCCACGGGGAGCTGGCCGACGCCCTTGAAGAAGGCGGCGGTGAGCTTGCCCTTGATGCCGGGCGTGGTGAAGTACTCGGCCTTGGCGATGAAGGTGACCTTGCGGTCGAGCACGGCCGGCAGGAAGAAGGAGTCCGAGAAGGACAGGTGGTTGCTCGCCAGGATCGCCGCTCCCTGCTTGGGGATGTGCTCCATCCCCTCCACCCACGGCCGGAACGCGGCCCGCAGGGGATGCCCGATGGCGATCTTCATCACGCCGTACAACAACCGATGACCTCCTGTGTCTGACGGGAAGACCTTAACGCCAGATCCGCCGGTGCTCTCCCCCGGTGTCGGCCGTCCGCGTACTGTGAGGTATCGCTTTTCGCGCATTCCACCGAACAGGAGACGCACGGTGCCGCTGATGCCCGGAGCCGAGCCCTACCGCCACGACGGCGGCAAGGTCGGCGTCCTGTTGTGCCACGGGTTCACCGGCACACCGCAGTCCATGCGGCCGTGGGCCGAGTACCTGGCCGAGCGGGGCCTGACCGTGTCCGTACCGCTGCTGCCGGGGCACGGCACGCGCTGGCAGGACATGCAGCTGACCGGCTGGGAGGACTGGTACGCGGAGGTGGACCGGGAATTCCGCGCGCTGTCCGAGCGCTGTGACCGCGTGTTTGTCTTCGGAATGTCGATGGGCGGGGCCCTGACCCTGCGGCTGGCCGCGCAGCACGGCGCCGCGGTCGGTGGCATCGCCCTGGTCAACCCCTCGGTCAAGGCCGACAGCCATCAGCTGAAGGTCGTTCCCCTCTTGCGCCACTTCGTCCCCACCGTGCCGGGCATCGCGAGCGACATCGCGAAGGAGGGCTCGCAGGAGGTCGGCTACGACCGCACCCCGCTGCGGGCGGTGCACTCGCTGAGCCGTTTCTGGACGCTGGTACGCCATGAGCTGCCGCAGGTGACGCAGCCGCTCCTGCTGCTGCACAGCCGGGTCGACCACGTGGTGCACCCGTCGAACTCGGCGGTCGTGCTGAGCCGGGTGTCGTCGACGGACGTCACGGAGACGGTGCTGGAGCGCAGTTACCACGTCGCGACGCTGGACCACGACGCGGAGACGGTCTTCGAGGAGTCGTACGCCTTCGTCGAGCGGCTGTCGGGTGCGGGAGAGCGGGCGGAGAAGGAGGACGCGGCCAGTGGCTGAGCCCGAGGAGGAGCGCCGCCAGGTGCCGGAGGGCGGCGAGCCGGAGCGCGCGCCGCTGGACGAGGAATCGGCGTGGGCCGAGATCGTCGCGGCGTACGAGAAGGACCCCGAGCCCGGGACGGGTTCCTGGCCCGAGGCCGAGGACGTCCCGGCCGCGGAGCGGGACGGCGAGGGCGGGGCCGACGGCGAGCGCGACGGGAGCGAGGGCACTGCGGACCCGTCCGCGCTGCCCGCGGCGCCGGACGCGACGCGCATCGTCATCCACCCCGTGCTGTCCGGTCCCCGTGACTACGCACTCGATGAGGACGCGGACGAGGGGCACTACGAGCCGCCGGAGCCGCCGCCGCTGCCGGAGGCGGACGTGACGACGAAGTTCGCGTGGCTGGCCGCCGTGGGCGGCCCGCTGCTGATCTTCGGCTTCGTCCTCTTCCAGGAACCGATGCCGTGGTGGGCTCTCACCGTCGGCGTCGGCGGCTTCCTCGGCGGCTTCGCCACCCTGGTGACGCGCATGCGTCCGGGCGGCGACGAGGACGACGACCTGCCGGGCGGCGGCGCCGTGGTCTGACCGGCGCCGCCGTCAGGCGGACGCGGGCACCTTGAGGGCGGCCAGGACCGGGAGGTGGTCCGTGGCCGCCCTCAGGTCGTACGGGGTGATGCCGGGCAGGCCGTGCGGCACCCCGCAGCCGAGGACCTCGATGCCGGGGGTCGTGAAGATCGCGTCGATCCGCTGGTGCGGGTCGTACGGGGTGGAGGTGTACTCGCCGCCCCAGGGCCGGGCCGCCCAGGCGTCCTGGAGGTCGTCGGCGAGCCGGCGGAAGGTGCGGCCCTTGGGGCGGTCGTTGAGGTCGCCGCCGACGACCGCGTACGGCTCGCCCATGGCGGCGAGCCGGTCCAGCAGCATGCCGCCCTGGTCGTAGCGCTCGCGGGCCTGCAGCGAGAGGTGGCAGCTGACGACGGACAGACGGGCGCCGCCGACGCGCACGACGGCGGTGGCGAAGCCGCGCCGGTGCAGACCGGGCGTGCGGGGCAGCAGGACGTCCTCGGCGCGTTCCACGTGCACCCGCAGGGATGACAGCACGAGGGGGCCGGTGGCGGTGGCCCCGCCGGTGACGGCGACCAGGCCGCAGGCGCGGGCGAGGCGGGCGACGGCCTTGCGCCAGCGGAAGAAGCGGGGTGCCTCCTGGATCAGCGCGAGGTCGGGGTCGCAGGCGCGGATCACCCGGGCGAGCGCCGCGGTGTCGTCCCGCATGGAGCGGATGTTGTAGCTCAGCACGCGGACGACGGCGGAGCCGTCCGGCTCGGTACGGGACGCCGGCAGCTCCGGCAGCGGGCCCTCGCTCACGGGCTCACTGTAGCGGCGGCGCGGTCGCGCGGGGGCGTCGTGTGCCCGGCCGGGAAGCCGGGCGCCCCCGTCACTCCTTCGCCGGGAGTGACGGGGGCACCGTTGCCGGGCGGGTGACCGCCGGGGCTAGCCCTGGCGGGCGAGGTCGGCGGCGCCGACGAGGCCGGCCTTGCCGCCGAGCTGGGCGGCGAGTACCTGGGCGTGCGGCCGGTACTGGCCGCCGACCAGCCAGCGGCGGAAGGACTTGCGGATGGGCTCGAGGACGAGTTCGCCCTCGTCGGAGACGCCGCCGCCGACGATGAAGGCGGAGGGGTCGAAGAGCGAGGCCAGGTCGGCGAGCCCGGCGCCGGCCCAGCGGGCCAGCTCGCGGAAGGAGTCGATCGCGACCTTGTCCCCGTCACGCGCGGCCCGGCTGATGTGCTGGCCCTGGATGCCCTCGGGCGTGCCGTCGCCGAGCGACAGCAGCAGGGTGGCGTTCTCCGGCTGGGCGACGGCCCGCTGCTTGGCGTAGCGCACCAGTGCCCGGCCGGAGGCGTACTGCTCCCAGCAGCCCTGGCTGCCGCAGCCGCACAGCAGACCGTCCGGCACCATGCGGATGTGCCCGAACTCGCCGGCCACGCCGAAGCGGCCGCGGCGCAGCTTGTTGCCGATGATGATGCCGCCGCCGAGCCCGGTGCCGAGGGTGATGCAGATGACGTCGTCGTGGCCCGCGCCGGCACCGAAGCGGTACTCGCCCCAGGCGGCGGCGTTGGCGTCGTTCTCGACGACGACGGGCAGTCCGACGCGCTGCTCGACCTTGTCCTTCAGCGGCTCGTGGCGCCAGCGGATGTTGGGCGCGAAGAGCACGGTGGCACGCTTGTCGTCGACGTAGCCGGCGGCACCGATGCCGACGGCCTCGACCGTGTGGCCGACACTGACGTCGTGCACCGCGCTCGCGATGGCGTCGACGACGCCCTCGGAGGTCTGCGGGGTCGGCACCTTGACGATTTCGAGAATCGAGCCTTCCTCGTCGACCACGCCGGCCGCGATCTTCGTGCCGCCGATGTCGACGCCGATGGTGAGTCCCATGTATCCCTCAGTATTCGGTCGAGCCCCGCTGTGTCCAACCGTACCGGAGGGCGACCCGCGCCCTGTTCGGGCCCGATGCTCGTCCCGGGTCCGCGTCGCGCCGTTCAGTCCAGGTCGATGCGTTCGCTGGGCGGCGTGTCCCCGCCGGAGGTCCAGCGTCGTTCCTGCCCGCTCACCGCGGCGCGGTAGGCGGCCAGGAGTTCGGCGCCCGCGGCGGCGAGGTGGTCGAAGACCTCGGGGTTGCGCTCGACGATCGGCTCAACCGCCTGCTTGACCTGCGAGATCAGCCCCTGCGCCGCCATCTCGGCGGCGGGGGTGCGGAGCATCGACAGGCGGTCGGTGACCGCTTCCGCGAGACGCCGCAGCTCCTCGCCGGCACTGCCGGGGGTCTGTCCGCTCTGCTGCCGCCGGCGGGCGTTCTCCGCGGCGGTGTCCTCCGCGCTCGCCTTGGCCCAGGCGTCTGAATCGGTGTCGGGGCGGCCCGCGCGGTCCGTGGATTCGCTCATGGTGGCTCCGTAAGGCTCCGGGCTTGATACCCACGACGGTACCCGAACGGGGGCGGCACTTTCAGCGCTCAGCGGGGCCAAAGACCGGGATCCGGGGCGAACCGGACCTGCAGCGCGCCGTCGCGGAGCGCCGCACCGGCCACGGTGCAGCGGCGCAGCGCGGAGGGCAGCGGGAGGATGCGGCGGTATCCCTCGGCGTCGACGACGAGTTCGTCGCCGCGGCGTACGAGGTCGACGGTGTCGCGTGTCGCGCCCGGCAGGGGCAGCCGCCAGAGGAAGTGGCCCTCGGCGGCGAGCCGGTCCTCGGTGGTCCACGGCGGCGCCGCGGGGCCCTCGGGCGCGTCGGCGGGCGGCTGCGCGGCGAGCCGTGCGAGGTCCTCGGCGCAGCGCGGCTCCCGGCCGAGGTGGGGCAGTTCGTGGAGCGCGGTGGGCGTTCCGGCGAGTTCCGCGCGCAGGGCGCGCACTTCCTTGCGCCGGTGGGCGGCCAGTTCGGTCAGCCAGGGGTCCGGGGACTCGGCGGGCAGCATCCGGTTGGCGACCACGGCCTCGAGGCGGTGGCCGTACAGGGCCAGTCCGGTGCGGGCCCGGCGCACGGCGTCGGCGGCGTGCGTGCCGGGGGCCACGACGAGCCGGACGGTCGTGGCGGCGTCCTCGATCACGGCCTGGGCACCGGCCAGTTCCCGGTCGGCGCGGGCGGCGGCCTCGTAGGCCCAGGCGCCCGGCGCGGGCACACCGGCGAGCTGGGCGAGGACGGGGCGCAGGGCGCGGGCGGCCTGCCGCTCCTGGGGGACCAGCCGGGCGATGTAGCGGCGCAGTTGCGCGGGCAGCGCGAGTGCGGTGAGGGAGTCGTGGACCGGCGGGAGGTCGACGACCACCAGGTCCCAGCCGCCGGCGGTGTCCCGCAGGGCGCGCAGCAGCGCGAAGGCGTCGGCGCCGGGGAGTTCGGTCAGTTCCTCGGGGTCCAGCGGGGCCGCGCCGAGCAGGTCGAGCAGGGAGCCCAGGCGTTGCTGGACGGCCCCGGCGTCGGCCCGGAAGGCGGCGGCCGCGTCGACGCGCGCGGCCCACAGACCCGGTACGGACCCGACCGGCGCGATGGGCAGGGGCGCCCCGTCCGGCTGCGGACCGCCGCCGTCCCCGGACGGGGGCGGCACCGGGCCCAGGACCCCGTCGAGGGAGGCGTCGCGATCGGTGGAGAGCAGCAGCACACGCCGCCCGGGCGTGCTCGCGGCCACGGCCGTGGCGGCGGCGACCGTCGTACGCCCGGCGCCGCCCGTGCCGGTGACCAGGAGCGTGCGCACGTCAGCCCTGGGACTCGACGCGCTTCTTCAGGCCGGCGAGGGCGCGGTCGATGATGACCTTCTCGGCCTTGCGCTTGATCATGCCGAGCATGGGGATCTTGACGTCGACGGTCAGCTGGTAGGTGACCTCGGTGCGCTTGCCGTCCTCCAGCGGGGCCAGGATGTAGGCGCCGTCCAGGGTGCGCAGCATCTGGGACTTGACCAGGGTCCAGCGGACCTCGTGGTCGCCGACCCAGGTGTAGGCGAGGGTGTGGTCGTCCTTGATGGCGCCCGCGTCCAGGAGGAGCCTGACCTGCTCGGCACGGCCGTCGCCGCCGGCGGAGAGGATCTCCGCCTCCTTCACCTCGCCGGTCCACTCCGGGTACCGGGCGAAGTCCGCGATGACGCCCATGACATCGGCCGGGGCCGCGTCGATGGTGATGCTCGACCTGGTGTGTTCCGCCATCGCCGTGGCCCCTCCGGGACGTCGCGTCGTACCTGCTGTTGTATGTCTGCTGGTGAAGGCTACCGCCTGGTCGGGCGGCCGGAGACCGCCGGGGCGGTCACCATTGCAGTGCCCAGGGTGTCCGGGTGGAGTTGAAGTGGCCGACGTTGACGCATTCGGTCCTGCCCAGGCGCATCCGCGGCACGAGCGGCTGGTGGACGTGGCCGAAGAGCGCGTAGCGGGGGCGCACCCGGCGGATCGCGTCGAGCAGCGCCTCGCTGCCGCGTTCGAGGCGCCGGGCGACGGTGTCGTAGCAGAGCTCGGGGACGGCGGGCGGGATGTGCGAGCACAGCACGTCGACCTCGCCGAGGGCGGCCACCTTGGCGGCGTACGTCTCGTCGTCGATCTCGTACGGGGTGCGGTACGGGGTGCGCAGCCCGCCGCCGACGAAGCCGAAGACCAGGCCGCCGATCTCGGTGGTGGTGCCGTCGAGCACCGTGGTGCCGGGCCGGGCGTACTCCGGCCAGAGCGCGGGGATGTCGACGTTGCCGTAGGTGGCGTACGTCGGGGTGGGGAACGCGGCGAACAGCTCGGCGTACTGGCGGCGCACGGCGGCCTCGATGGCGGTGCGCCGGTCGGTGCCGAGCCCCGCCCACAGTTCGCGGTCGAGGGCGCGGGCCTCGTCCCAGCGCAGGGCGGTGCGCAGCCCGACCATGCGGGAGGCGTTCTCGGCCCCGAAGAGGTCGGGGAAGATGCCCCGCGAGTGGTCGGCGTAGTCGAGGAAGAGGATCAGGTCGCCGAGGCAGATCAGCGCGTCGGCGCCCTCACCGGCCTCGGCGAGGGCCTCGGAGGCGCCGTGGACGTCACTGACGACATGGACCCGCATGACGATCACTGTAGGACGCGCCGGGCGGGGTTGGGGAGGGCACACCGGGGCTGCGGTTACCTGCGGGTCACCGGGGGCCTCGACTAGGCTTCCGACCAGTGGATCCGCACGGTGTCGCGGCGGGCCTGCGGCGTGTGACGACGATGTGACACACAAAACATCTACACGGCACCCCCTACCGCTGAAGCTTTACCGGTGGGTAACGTCCAGGCCGTCCGTTCCACGCTCAACCATGCAGTGGACGCAGCCAGCACCGCCGCCGGCGCCGATGAGGAGCAGCAGTTTTGCGCGAGTTCAGCCTTCCGGCTCTCTACGAGGTCCCCGCGGACGGCAATCTGACGGATCTCATCCGCCGCAACGCCGCTCAGCACCCGGACGTTGCCGTCATCGCCCGGAAGACCGTGACCGGTGACTGGGCCGACGTCACCTCGACCACCTTCCTCGCCGACGTGCGCGCCGCCGCCAAGGGCCTGATCGCCTCGGGCGTGCAGCCCGGCGACCGGGTGGCCCTGATCTCCCGCACCCGCTACGAGTGGACGCTGTTCGACTTCGCCATCTGGAGCGCGGGCGCGGTCACCGTCCCGGTCTACGAGACCTCCTCCGCCGAGCAGATCGAGTGGATCCTCGGCGACTCCGGCGCCGTCGCGGCCGTGGTGGAGACCGAGGCCCACGAGAAGTCCGTGGAGTCGGTGCGCGACCGCCTGCCGCAGCTGAAGCACGTGTGGCGGATCGAGGCGGGCGCGGTGGAGACCCTCGGCGCGGCCGGCACGGACGTCGCCGAGGCGACCGTGGACGAGCGCAGCGCCTGGGCCAAGGCCGACTCCCCCGCCACCATCGTGTACACCTCGGGCACGACCGGGCGCCCCAAGGGCTGCGTGCTCACGCACCGCGCCTTCTTCGCCGAGTGCGGCAACGTCGTGGAGCGCCTGAAGCCGCTCTTCCGCACCGGGGACTCCTCGATCCTGCTCTTCCTGCCGCTCGCGCACGTCTTCGGACGGCTGGTCGAGGTGGCCGCGATCATGGCGCCGATCAAGCTCGGGCACGTCAGCGACACCAAGAACCTCACCGGCGAACTGGCCGCCTTCCGCCCGACGCTGCTGCTGGGCGTGCCGCGGGTCTTCGAGAAGGTCTACAACTCCGCGCGCGCCCAGGCGCAGGCCGGCGGCAAGGGGAAGGTCTTCGACAAGGCCACCGACGTGGCGATCGAGTACAGCCGCGCGCTGGACTCGGCCGGCGGTCCCTCGCTCGGCCTGAAGTTCAAGCACAAGGTCTTCGACCGGCTGGTCTACAGCAAGCTGCGCGCCGTGCTCGGCGGCCGCGCCGAGTACTCGATCTCCGGCGGGGCCCCGCTGGGCGAGCGGCTGGGCCACTTCTACCGCGGCATCGGCTTCACGGTGCTGGAGGGCTACGGCCTGACCGAGTCCTGTGCGGCCACCGCCTTCAACCCCTGGGACCGCACCAAGATCGGCACCGTCGGCCAGCCGCTGCCGGGCTCCACGGTCCGCATCGCCGACGACGGCGAGGTCATGCTCCACGGCGAGCACCTGTTCGCGGGCTACTGGAACAACGAGGCGGCCACCACCGAGGCCGTCACCGACGGCTGGTTCCACACCGGCGACGTCGGGACGCTGGACGAGGACGGCTACATCACCATCACCGGCCGCAAGAAGGAGATCATCGTCACCGCGGGCGGCAAGAACGTCGCCCCGGCCGTGATCGAGGACCGCATCCGGGCCCACGCGCTGGTCGCCGAGTGCATGGTGGTCGGCGACGGCAAGCCCTTCATCGGCGCGCTGGTCACCCTGGACGAGGAGTTCCTGCCCCGCTGGGCCCAGCAGCACGGCAAGTCCGGCCGCAGCGTCGCGGAGCTGCGTGAGGACGCGGAGCTGCTGGCCGAGGTGCAGTCGGCGATCGACGACGGCAACGCCGCGGTGTCCAAGGCGGAGGCGGTCAAGAAGTTCCGTGTCCTGGCGACGCAGTTCACCGAGGAGTCCGGTCACGTGACGCCCTCGCTGAAGCTGAAGCGCAACGTGGTGCTGCGGGACTTCGCGGACGAGATCGCCGCGATCTACGGCAGGTGAGCCCGCGCTGACGGGCCCTCACCCACGTCGACGGTGGCCGCCGTACCCCTCGGGCGTACGGCGGCCACCGGCGTTCCTAGGTGATGCCGTCCCGGGCCAGGACCCTGGCCATGGTGCGCTCGGCCAGGGCGGTGATGGTGACGAACGGGTTGACCCCGATGGAGCCGGGGACGAGCGAGCCGTCGACGACGTACAGGCCGTCGTAGCCGTCCGCGCGGCCGTAGGCGTCGGTGGCGCTGCCGAGGACGCAGCCGCCGAGCGGGTGGTAGCAGAAGTCGTCGGCGAAGACCCGGTTGCCGCCGAACAGGTCGTAGCGGTAGATGGTGGCGTTGGCCCGGTTGACGCGGTCGAAGAGGGTCTTCGCGGCGGCGACCGAGGGCTGGTTCTGGGAGCGGGTCCAGTTCAGCACGGCCGCGTCGGTGGCCGGGTCGTAGACGAAGGTGCCCCGCTCGGGGTTCTTGGTGATCGCGAGGTAGAGGCTGATCCACGTCTCCAGGCCGATGGGGAGCGGGGCGATCTCGGCGAACACCGGGTTGGCGGCGTTGTTCCAGTCGTTGATGCCCATCACGGGGATGGTCGACTGGTGGGCGCCGGTGGGGTTCCACAGGTGGTTGGCGCGGCCGAGCATGATGTTGCCGTTGCCCGCCCAGCCCTTGCCGACGGCGGCGCTGAGGTCGGGCAGGGCGCCCGTCTCCCGGGCGCGCAGCAGCAGTTCGGTGGTGCCGAGGCTGCCCGCGGCGAGGAACAGGGCGCGGCAGCCGACCTCGCGGGTGGCGACGACGGCGCCGGTGAGGTCGGTCTGCGCCACCGTGAGCACGTAGGTGCCGTCGGGGTCGCGGCGGACCGCCTTCACGTGGCTGAGCGTCTCGATGGTGACGTTGCCGGTGCCGAGCGCGGCGGCGAGGTAGGTCCGGTCGAGGCTGCGCTTGCCGAAGTTGTTGCCGTAGATGACCTCCTGGGCCAGGGCCGACTTGGTGGCGGTGCCCGCGGCCTCGCGCTGCATGTAGTCGAAGTCGTAGACGTTGGGCACGAAGGTGGTGGCGAGCCCGGCCCGGGCGGCCTGGGCGCGGGAGACGCGGGTGAACTGGTACCACTCGGTGCCCTCGAACCAGTCGGGCGCGACGGTGTTGACGCCGAGCATGCGGTTGGCCAGCGGGAACCACGTGCCGTACATGGCGTCCGCGTCGACCTGCGGGAGGACCTCCCGGAAGTAGGCGCGGTCCGGTGTGACGGCCATGCCGCCGTTGACGAGGGAGCCGCCGCCGACGCCGCGGCCGACGTAGACGGACATGCCGGGGTGGTCGACGCGGTCCAGGACGCCGGGGTACGGGGTGATGTCCTTGTTGACCACGTCGAGCCAGAGGAAGGTGGCCAGGGGCGCCGCGGTGCGGGTGCGGAACCACATGGAGCGCCGGTCCGGCGAGGCGGTGTTGCAGAAGACCTTGCCGTCGGGGGCCGGCGTGTCCCACGCCCGCCCCATCTCCAGTACGAGGGTGCTCACGCCCGCCTCGGCCAGGCGTAACGCCGCGACCGCGCCTCCGTAGCCGGAGCCGACGACGACGGCCGGCGCGTAGCCGGCGGGCTCCCGGTCCGCCGCGGCGGCCGGGGAGAGCCCGATGCGGGTGAGACCCATCACGGATGCCGTCTGCAGGGCGGCGATGCCCAGAATCTGACGACGCGTCAGGTTTGCTGTCATGGGCGCATCATGGGCGGAACGGCGGATTCCGCCCATACCGTGCGCTCATGGTCTTTTACAAGAGGGCCTTGAGCCGCTCGGCGAGCAGATCCCACCGCCAGGCGTCCTCGACCCACTTGCGTCCGCGCTCGCCCATCCGGCGCCGCAGTTCCGCGTCGCCCAGCAGCACCAGGATCCGCTCGGCTGCCTCCGCGGGCTCCCCGCCGCGCACCACCCAGCCGGTCTCGCCGTCCAGCACCGCGTCCGGCGCCCCGCCGGAGTCGCCCGCGACGACCGGCAGGCCGGTGGCCGAGGCCTCCAGGTAGACGATGCCGAGCCCCTCGACGTCCAGCCCGCCCCGGCGCGTGCGGCACGGCATGGCGAAGACGTCACCGGCGCCGAAGTGCGCGGGCAGCTCCTGCCACGGCACGGCCCCGGTGAACCGCACCGACTCCGCCACCCCGGTCCGCTCGGCGAGCCGCTTCAGGTCGTCCGCGTACGGGCCGCCGCCCACGACGAGCAGGACGGCGTCGGGCTGGGCGGCCAGGATCGTCGGCATCGCCTCGATGAGGGTGTCCTGGCCCTTGCGCGGCACCAGGCGGGAGACGCAGACGACCACCGGCCGGTCGGTGAGCCCCAGCCGGGCGCGCACCGCCTCGCCGCCGGAGGCCGGGTGGAAGGTCTTCTCGTCCACGCCCGGCGGCAGTTGCACCATGCGCCCGGCGGCCTGCGGCGTCAGTGCCCGGGCGATCCGGGACCGGGTGTACTCGCCCAGGTAGGTGATCGTGTCGGTGCCCTCGCCGATCCGCCGCAGCAGCCCGCGGCTCGCGGGCAACTGCGCCCACCCCGCCTCGTGCCCGTGGGTCGTCGCCACCAGCCGGCGGGCCCCGGCCTTCCGCAGCGCGGGCGCCATCAGCCCGAGCGGGGCCGCGGCCCCGAACCACACCGAGGTGCAGCCGTGCTCGCGCAGGAGCGCGGCGGCGCGCCGGGTCACCCTCGGGGTCGGCAGCAACATCGTCGTACGATCACGTACGACCGGGAAGGGCTGCTCGGCGTCGAACGCGGCGACCTCGGAGCCGTCCCGCCAGGTCGACGCGTACACCACCACCCGGCCGGGATCGAGGCGCAGCGCCATGCTGTGCACGAACGCCTGGATGCCACCGGGGCGTGGCGGGAAGTCGTTGGTGACGATCAAGGTCTTGTCCATACGTCGCCGAGGGTATCCGGTGCGGTCCGCGGCAACCGACCGCGGCCCCTCGCGCGTCTAAGCTCCACAGCCTGTCCACGGGTGAGACCGGCATCGTGCATCATCACAGCAGAACCGATTCGACGAGGTGGACATGGCAGGCGACAGCGGCAAGCGGCTCCCGGTCGGGCCGGTCCTCGCCTGGGCGGCCACCCGGGTCGTGCTGCTGCTCTACGTCTTCAAGGTGCTCACCCTGTCCCCGCTGGACGTGACCACCGACGTCTCGGTGATCTACCACGGCTGGTACGAGGTCCTGCGGACCGGCACCTTCCCCCACCACGACGTCACCTGGCAGTACCCGCCCGCCGCCGCGCTCGCGGTGCTCGCCCCCGCGATGCTGCCGTTCCTCGACTACGCGACCGCGTTCTTCTGGCTCGCCTGCGCCGCCGACCTCGTCGCCTTCGCGCTGCTGCTGCGCGGTTCGCGCGGCGAGGGACGGCGGGTGGCCGGCGCCTACGTGTGGGTGCTGGGCGTGCCGCTGCTGGGGCCGACCGCGTACGCGCGCTACGACGTGATGGTCACCGCCGTCGCCATGGCCGCGCTGCTGGCGACGGTGCGCCGCCCCAGGGTCGCGGGCGCGCTGATCGCGTTCGGCGCGATGCTCAAGGTCTGGCCGGTGCTGCTGCTCACCGGGGTTCGCGACCGCCGGATCTGGACGGCGGCCGTGGCCGGGGCGGGCGTCCTCGCCCTGGGCTTCTGGCTGTGGATGCCGGGGGCCTTCGCCTTCCTGCGCTTCCAGGGCGAGCGGGGCACCGAGGTGGAGTCCCTGGGTTCCCTGGTCTTCCACATCGCCCGGCACCACGGCTGGCAGGGGCAGGTCCTGCTCAACTACGGCTCGGTGGAGTTCCTCGGGCCCTACGTGGGCCTGGTCAGCGACCTCGCCCTCGGGCTGACCGCGGTGGCCTTCGCGTGGCTGCTGCTGTGGCGGCTGCGGACCCGGACGTACGGCCCGAGCACGCCCTTCGACGCCGCGTTCACCGCGGTGCTGCTGTTCACCACGACCAGCCGCGTGATCAGCCCCCAGTACATGATCTGGCTGATCGGCCTGGCGGCCGTCTGCCTCACGCTGCGGGCCAGCGTGATGGCGCTGCCCGCGGTGCTGGTGCTGGCGGCGACGGTGCTCACCCTGTACGAGTTCCCGGTGCGCTTCGCCGACGTCGTCGGCAGCACCGACCTCGGCATCGCCCTGCTGCTGCTCCGCAACGGCCTGCTGGTCGCCGCCTCCGTCATCGCCTGCCGCCGGCTGTGGGTGGCTTCGACGGGCCTGCCGGAGAGGGCGCGCAGGGCGCAGGCCGCGCCTGAGCCCGAGCACGGCCAGGACGCCGAGAAGCTGCTGACCTGGTGAAGACCACCGTCACGGCCAGGCACTGCAAGCCCGCCGCGACGGCCAGCGCCACGCCGACGCCCACGAGCCCCAGCCCGGCCGGGCCCGCCAGCGCGTAGGCCAGCGGCAGCTGCACCGCCGTGCCCACCAGCGTCACCCGGACCAGCAGGGTGGCCCCGCCGCCGCCCTGGAAGACACCGCCCAGCGCGATGAAGCACCCCAGCAGCACCAGGTACGGGCCGAGGGTGCGCAGGAAGACCGTCCCGGCCGCCGCCACGCCGGGCTCCGCGCCGAAGGCGGCCATGACCCACGGCGCGGCGGGCAGCAGGACGACCGCCGCGAGGAGTCCGAGCCCACCGCCGAGCAGCAGGGCCCGGCGCCCGATGGCGTACCGCTCGTCGCGGCCGGCGCCCAGGTGGTACGCGGTGTGGATCGAGGCCGCCTGGCGCACGGCGTAGAAGCCCATCGTCGCCACGTACATCGCCTTGGTCGCGATCCCGTACGCCGCGACCTGGGCGACGCCCAGCCGGGCCACGATCGCCACCAGGGTCAGCGTGCCGGCCATCCGGACCAGGAAGTCCGCCGCCATCGGCGCCCCGGTCACGGCGGTACGGCGCAGCGCGGCCGCCACCGGTTCTGCGGGCGGCACCTGCGCGGCCTGCCGCACCAGGGGGTTGCGGCGCAGCAGCGCCAGCCCCGCGGCGAGGGCCACGGTTCGGCCCGCGACGGTGGCGACGGCCGCGCCCCGCACCCCGAGGGCGTGGATCAGGAACGGGTCGAGGAGCAGGATCAGCCCGCCCGCCAGCAGGGCGAGCCGCATCGGGGTGCGGGTGTCGCCGCCCCCCTTGAAGACCCCGTCCAGGGTGTTCTGTGCGTAGAACACCGCGGTGCCGGGGAGCGAGACCGCGAAGTACCCGGCCGCGAGGCGGACCGCCACCGGGTCGCCGTGGGCACCGAGCAGCAGCGCCGCCAGCGGCTCCCGGCACAGGAAGCCTCCGACGGCCACGGCCGGGGTCAGCAGCGCGCACAGCGCCCACCCGCCGCGCACCGCCGCCCTGACCGCCGCCGGGTCCCGCGCCCCGGCGGCCCGCGAGACCAGCACCGTCGTCCCCTGCGCGGCCATCAGCACCACCCCGAGCAGCACGTTCTCGGTGTTCGTGGCCACCGCCACGGCCGCGACGGCCGCTCCCCCGCCGCCGAGCCGCGCCACCCACAGCACGTCGATGATCCCGGCGACGACACCCGCGAGCAGTTCCAGGTAGACCGGGCCGGCCAGTGCGACCAGCCGGGCGCGGTGCGTCATGGGTCCCCTCCCCTCCGGTACCTCGATTCGAGATACCACGTTTAGAGGTATCATCATGGCACCACACGGGCAAGTGCGAACGCATGATCGAGAAAGGTGGCGAACGGTGCTGGAGCTGACGATCCTGGGCTTCCTGTTCAAGGAATCCCTGCACGGCTACGAGCTCAAGGAGCGCATCGCCGCACTCAACGGCCACGTCCGCCCGGTCAGCGACGGCGCGCTCTACCCGGCCATCAACCGCCTCACCGCCGCAGGACTGGTCAGCGAGCACACCGAGCCGGGCGTCGGCGCCGCACCGCGCCGCGTGCTCTCGCTCACCGACACCGGGCGCGCGCGGCTGCTCGCCCGGCTCCGCGACCCCAAGCCGATCGAGATCACCGACTCCACCCGCTTCTTCGCCGTGCTCGCCTTCCTGAGGCACCTGCCCGACGCGACGGCCCAGGCGGCCGTGCTGCGGCGCCGGCTGGAGTTCCTGGAGACCCCCTCCAGCTTCTTCTACGACCGCGGCAGGCCGGTGCGCGCCGAGGAGGCGGACGACCCCTTCCGCCAGGGCATGCTCCGCGTAGCCCGCGCCACGGGCCACGCGGAGCGCGAATGGCTCACGGAGGCCCTCGCGGACCTCACCGCCTGAGCCCGGGCCGCCCGCGGACGCGCACGAGGCCCCGGCATCGAGGCGCGCCCCGCCGGGGAGGCGCACGGTGCCCGCGGCCCGTACGACGAGCTGCGGCGGCGTCCTTCCCTGCCACCGGCGCGCGCCGAGAAGGCGGACGGCCCCCGCCGCCAGGACGTGCCCCGCGCCACGGCCCACGCGGACGCGAACGGCTCACGGAAGTCCTCGCCCGGACCCCACCTCCCGGGCAGACCGCGCCGGGCGCGCGAGGGTGACGCGTTCGGCGCGGAGCGCCTGCGCCGCGCCGGGCGCTACCCCGTGGCGGAGGCGAACGCGCGGGCGGCGGCGATGCGCTGGACGGGGGTGGGGTGCGTGCCGAAGAGGACGTGCAGCAGGCGCGGGGGGTCGGGGTCGGAGACGTTGGTGACGGTGAGGCGTCGCTGCATGGCGATGAACCGCTCGGCGTCCCGGGTCAGTTCCAGCGCGTGCACGTCCGCCCGCCGTTCGATCCGCCGGCTCAGGGCGCAGCCGAACGGCCCGGCGCACGCCGACAGCACCGCGGCCACCGCGGCCAGCAGGAACAGCCCGCGGGGGTCACCGGTGCCGTAGGAGGAGGCGGCCATGACCGCGGAGAGCACGCAGACCCCCGCCCCCGCGCCGACGGCGCCGAGCAGCGTGCCGCGCGGTACGTCGCGGTGCTTGACGTGGCCCAGTTCGTGGGCGACGACGAGTTCGACCTCCTCCGCCGGGGCCGTGCCGAGCAGCGTGTCGTAGGCGACGATCCGCCGGGTGCGGCCGAAGCCGGAGACGTACGCGTTGAGCGCGGTCGTCCGCCGGGACGCGTCGGCGACGAGCACCGCCCGCACGGGGATCCCGTCGCGCTCGGCCAGGGCCAGCAGCGCGTCGCGCAGGGGCCCGTCCTCCATCGGCCGGAAGCGGTTGAAGAGCGGTTCCAGCACGACCGGGGCGAGCCAGGACAGCACGACGGCCGCGCAGACGGCACCCAGGGCGGCCCAGGCCCAGCCGAGGCCGTAGTAGCCGTACAGCGCGGCCAGCACGAGCGGTACGGAGACGAGCAGCCCGCGCAGGACGTCGACGGCCCAGCCGCCCCAGCCCTGGGTGACGAGCCCGTAGCGGCGCCGGACGACGCGGACCCGGGCGGAGAACGGCAGGGTGACCGCCTGCTGGAGCAGCACCAGCAGCAGGCCGCCGGCCGCTACGCGGGAGGCCCAGGCGTCGCCGAACAGCCCGGTGAGGGCGGCGCCCGCGGGGGTCAGCCCCAGCACGAGCAGCAGCGCGAGCCCGGCGAGGCGGCCGCCGAGCAGGAAGGGCAGTTGCGCGCGGCGCAGCGCCCTGCCGCGCGCGGTCTCCTCCGGCGTGAAGTCCCCGTCCGTGGCGCTCATCCCAACTCCCCCTTGACGTAGGCCCGCCAGCGCTCGGTGAAGGCGTCCCCGTCGATGCCGAGCGTGCCGCGCAGATCCGCACCGGAACGGTACAGCGCGACCAGCCGGTCGGCGCCCCAGGTGTCGGCGATGAGCCGGCAGGCCAGCCAGGCGCCCTCGTACGCCTGGGCCTGCGC
The DNA here is from genome assembly GCF_033792725.1 of Streptomyces sp. PA03-5A. NCBI lineage: Bacteria > Bacillati > Actinomycetota > Actinomycetes > Kitasatosporales > Streptomycetaceae > Streptomyces > Streptomyces sp. PA03-5A. The sequence continues at coordinate 56,210 of NZ_JARAVL010000036.1, forward strand.
GAGCGCACCGGGCGCGAAGTCGGCGTCCGCGGGGAGGTGACCGGGCGGCCCCGAGGCCGTGACGTCCCGGCGCAGCTCGGGTGCCAGGCTCGCCGCCGTACGGCCGGAGTCCCGGTAGGCGACCCAGTCGGCGAAGCCCTCGGAGAGCCACAGCGGGGTGCGGGAGGTCGTCGCGGCGCGCGTGGCGACGTGGGTGGTCTCGTGGGTGAGCACGACCTGGCGGCCGAAGGCCGACAGCCCCGCGAAGGCCTCGGGGTTGACTATGACGCGTCCGGCGGGCGCGGTCCCGCTGCCGCCGACCTCCCCGGTGGTGACGGCCGCGACGCCCGCGTACGTCTGCGCCGGGGCGTCCAGGAGCTGCCCCATCCGCCGCAGCGAGGACGGCACTTCCAGCACCACCCGCCCGGTCCAGCCCTGTCCGCCCCAGGCCCGCCGCACCTGCGGGACGGCCCGGTCCGCGTCGGTGGCGTACCCGGCCAGTTCGGTTCGGTCGCCGGTGCCGAGGACGAGGCTGTGGCTGCCGCGGACGACGTGCAGCGGGCCCTGTTCCCACAGCAGGCCGCCCGGGTCGCCGTCGCCGGCCACCCGCCAGCGTCCGGTGCCGTCCGCGCGCAGCAGCAGGGACTCGTCGGTGGTGACCGGGGTGCTGTCGTAGCCCCCCAGGCGGTAGCGCAGCTGGACGCGGGCGGTCACCGGGTCCGCGCCCTCGGTGGAGACCAGCCGGTACGACCAGGAGACGAGCGGGAGCTCCTCCAGGTTGCGGAAGACCTGGCGCTCGGCGGCGTGCCGGGCGGGCGTCACATCGGCCAGGTACGCCTTCTCGTCGTGCCCCAGGACCGCGTCGGCCCGCCGTTCCAGCAGCTGCCTTACGACCGGTTCCCCGGGCCCCCCGTGCTCCGCCGTCCCGTCGCCCGCGGGTCCGCAGCCCGCGAGCAGCACCGCCGCGCAGCACAGCGCGGCGGCCACGGCGCGGGTCGGCGAGCGGAAGAGGGCCACGCCGCCGATCGTACGGTCTGGGCAGGGGCGGTCACGTGGGCCGGGTCACCGCCGAGATCGGCAGCATGGCGACGGGGTCGTAGCGGACCCGGGCGCCGGGGTACGGGGCGTGGATGACCTGGCCGTCACCGACGTACATGGCGACGTGACTGGCGTCGCCGCGGTAGATGACCAGGTCGCCGGGGCGGGCCTGGCCGAGCGGCACGTGACGCCCGGCGTGCAGCTGGGCCTGGGAGGTGCGGGGCAGGCCCACGCCGGCCTGGCGGTACGCCCAGACCATCAGGCCGGAGCAGTCGAAGGAGCCGGGGCCGGTGGCACCCCAGACGTAGGGGGAGCCGACGGCGGAGCGCGCGGCGGCGACGGCCGTCGCGGCGCGTACGGACAGGGGGCCGAGGTCGGGGATGTCGACCATCCGGCCGGAACGGGAGGCACGGGCCTCCAGGCGGCGGGCGAGCCGGGCCCGGTCCTCCGGGGAGAGGGAGTTGACCAGGCGGGCGGCCGCCATCAGCTTGCGCTGCACGGCCTTCTTGCGGGCCGTGAGGCTGGTGCGGGCCCGCTCGAGTTCGTCGAGGCGTTCGGTGGCCCGGGAGCGTTCCTGGTCCAGGAACCGCTGGGCGGAGCGGAGTTCGCCCAGCCGCGCGTCGCCACGGCTGCTGATCCGGTCGAGGGTGGCGGCCCGGTCGAGGTAGGTCGCGGGGTCGGCAGAGAGCAGCAGGGCGAGGGTGGGGTCCACTCCCCCGCCGCGGTACTGGGCCCCGGCGAGCGTGCCGAGGTCGTCGCGGAGCCGGTTGACCCGCTCCTGGCCGCGCGCGGCCCGGTCCTGGAGCACCTCCACCTCGCGCCGGAGCCGCTGGGTGTTCTCACGGGCGGCGTTGAACTGCTCGGTGGCCCGTTCGGCCTGGGTGTAGAGGTGGTCGATGCGGGCAGCGACATCGACGGGGGTGTCCGCCGGGTCGGCGGCGGCCGTCTGCGCGGTGCCGGCCGCGCCCGCCATCGCGGCGGCGGCGGTGGCCGCCGCCGTCAGGACCGTGGCCCTGGAGGTACGCGGGGCCCGGCCGGGCTGCGGGATGCGTCGATGAGATGGCACGTCGGCTGACAGTAGTCAGCCGGACACGGGGAGTTCAAAGACCGGGTACCGCCGGGCGGCCGGGCGGGACTCCGCTTGCGCAGGTCACCGCCGGACCGTCACCGTACGAGATCACCCGATAGGTTCAACGGGCGTCGGCGCTTCCGGTCAGATCCGGACGCCGAACTGGAACGGCATGTTGTTGATGGACTCGTAGCGCACGACCGTACCGGTGCGCGGCGCGTGCAGGACCATGCCGTTGCCCGCGTACAGGGCCACGTGGTGCTGGTCGCCGTAGAAGATGACGAGGTCGCCGGGCGCGAGCTGGCCCATCGACAGGCGCGTGCCCGCGTTGGCCTGGGACTGGGAGGTGCGCGGTATCGAGGCGCCGGCCTGGGCGTAGGCCCAGGAGGTGAGGCCGGAGCAGTCGAAGGAGCTCGGGCCGGTCGCGCCGTAGACGTACGGCGAACCGATCTTGCTCTGCGCGGCCGAGAGGGCGGCGGCGGCGAGCGAGGAGGCCGGCGGAACGTTGCCCAGGTCGACGCGCTCGTTGGAGCGGTTGGCCCGGTTCTCCGCGGCGGTGAGGGAAGCACGCTGGGCGGCGGTCAGCGAGTTGAGGAGCTTCTGCGCCTCGGCCAGCTTCGCCTGGACTTCCTTCTTCTTCTTGCCCAGTTCCGTGCGGGTCTCGTCGAGCTCGTTGAGCTTGCTCGCGGCCTCCGCCTTCTGCTGGTTGAGGGTGCGCTTCTTCTCGGCGATCTGCTGGAGCGCCTCGGCCTGCTTGGTGCTCAGCTGGTCGAGGGTGGACGCCTTGTCGAGGTAGGTGTCCGGGTCGGCGGAGAGGAAGAGCTGCAGCGTCGGGTCGATGCCGCCGCTGCGGTACTGGGCGCTGGCGAGGGTGCCGAGGTCGTCCTGGAGGTCGTTGAGCTCCGACTGCTCGCGGGCCACCTCGTCCTGCAGGTCCTCGACCTGCTTCTGCAGCTTCTGCTGCTTCTCCTTGGCGCCGTTGAACTTCTCGGTCGCCTGCTCGGCCTGCTCGTAGAGACCGTCGACCTTGGCCTTGACGCTCTTGACGGACGGCTTGGCCGGCGCCGCCTGGGCTGCCTGCGCGGACAGGGCGACGGCTGCGGCGGCGGTCGCGGTGAGCACGGTGACACGTGTGCGACTGGCCTGCTTGGGACGACGGTGGGACGCCACTCGGGCGAGCTCCTTCTTCCTCCAGCCGCCTGCCGCATGCATCGGGAACTGCGTTCCCCGGCTCCAAGTGTCGGCGTCCCCCGTCGTACGCGCGGCACTTCAGATCGGCGGGACCTCCGCCGCCATCCGGGCTGGATGATCGACTGGGCAGAGGTTCGAGGCACGACCCTAGTGACCATCTTGTGATCGGATCAAATCCCTGAAGAAAAAAAGTCGCTCGGCAGCGTTTTCTTTACATACATCGCACGTGCAGTGATGACGAGTTGACACTGCGTCCCCGAAAAGCGCCTCACGCGCCCCACGGTGTGCTCCAGGTCACACCCGGGCAAGTCGCTTCAGCAGCAAGGTGGATGCGACCGGGCGGGCGCCTACACGGGCCACACCGTCAGCAACTTCGCGATCGGAAGAAACCACCACAATCGGACGACCGGGAGGTTCCGCCCGAACCAGACGCCGGATCAACTCGTCCGCCGTCTCACCGGCCTTGCTGAACAGCACCCGCACCCCGCGCGGCGGTGCCAGCAGCACCGGGGCGTCCAGGTCGGCGCCGTCGAAGACGCAGGTGACCTCGGAACCGCTCTGCGCCGCCAGCACGGCCAGGCCGCCCAGCAGCCGCAGCCGCTGCTTCTCCAACGGCAGCGCCGGATAACCGGTCTTGGTCACGTTGTAGCCGTCGACCACCAGATGGGACTGCGGCAGCGCCAGCAGCTGGTCCAGCAGCGCCGGGTCGTCCTCGGACAGGGCGCGCCGCGCGATGTCCTTGGGGCTGATCGCCCCCGGCATGACCGCGTCGACGGTGTCCGCGGGCCGGGCGCCCAGGGTGTCGCGCGGCGGCAGCGCGAGCTCCCGGCGCAGTCCCGAGGCGGCGTCGAGCACGGTATCCAGCAGCAGGCGCAGCCGCATGTCCTCGGTGCTGCGGCCCTCCCGGGCCGCCCGGCGGGACGCCTCCACGGCCTGCTCGGCCTCGGCGAGCCGGGCCCGCAGCCGGCGGGCCTCGCCGTCGGCCGAGGCCTTCTCCGCGGCCGCGGCCGCGCGGGTCTCGTCCAGTTCGGCCTCGACCTTGCGCAGCGCCGCCTCGGCCCGCTTCACATCGCTCGCCGCACTGCGCAGCTTGCGCTGCAGCGACTCGGCCTCCTTGCGGGCCGCCTCCAGCTCGGTGCGGACCCGCACGCCCTCGGTACGCGCCTGGGCGCGGGCCTCGTCCAGTTCCGCCTTCAGCTGCCGCAGCTCACGCTGCGTTTCCTCGCCGGCCCGTTCGGCGCTGACCCGCTGCGCCTCCTCGCCCGCGGCGGCCACCAGCTTGGCCCAGCCCGCGGGACGCAGCAGGTACGCGGCGGCCGCCACGTCCAGCGGGTCGACCGCGGGGGGCGGGGTGCCGGCGTCCAGCGCCTCGCACAGGTCCGGCTCGGACTCGCGTAGCCGTGCGCCCACCCGCTGCCGGAAGGACGGGTCGCCCTCCAGGGCCGTGGCGAGCGCGGTGGCGGCGAACTTGGCGCGACGGCTCGGGGTGAACCGGGCGTACGGGCGCAGCACCGCGGGAAGCTCGCCCGGGGTCAGCCCGCCGAAGGCCTCCGCCGCCAGGGCGACCACGCGGTGCCGTACGCCCTCGGGTAGCGGCCGGTCCAGCGACTCGCCGTGGACGGACTCCTCCGGCGCAGCCGTAGCCTCGGGCGCGGCCGCTTCGTCGCCGCGGCCCGGGTTACCGCCGGTCCCGTCCACCCGTCACTCCCGTCCAGTCCGTGGGCGCCTCCCCGGCCTCCTTCAACCTCTCTGGCCGCGCCGCATTCTTCTATTGTCCCCGGCGGCGCTCAGGCCTGCGTCGCCGCCGCCGCGCCGGGGCGGTCGACCAGCTCGACCTGGTCCACGGCGTTGCACCAGCGGCAGCGCACCGACTCCACGGACTCGCTGAGCACCTCGCGCTCCTCGACCGTGGGCTCGCCCGCCAGGTCCAGGTGGACGTACTCGACGACCTTGCTGGAACGGGTGACGTCGAACCGGGTCAGGTTGCCGCACAGGGAGCAACGCCAGCGGGTCGTGGCGGTCGGCAGGGGCACCGGCATCGGTCGTCTCCTCGGTCGCGCGGATGCGTTCCGGTCACCCTACGGCCTCGGTGGTCCCCCGCGCTGCGGCGAGGCGCCCCGCGACCGTTACGCCCGTTCCGCCATGATCGGTCCATGGTCATCCCGGTGTACGACAAGAACCCCGTCCACCGCACACCCGTGGTGACGTACGCCCTGATCGGGCTGTGCGCGTCGCTCTTCCTCATCAGCCCGTCCTCCGGGCTCAACTACATGTACGGCATGGGCCACGATCAGGTGTGCGCCCAGGCGACGTACTTCGCCCGCTGGGGTGTCATCCCCGCCGAGCTCTGGCACGGCCGGATCCCCCTGGCGCAGGTGCCGATGCCGGCGGACTGCCCGCCGCTGGGGTCCTTCGCCACCTCGCCGTTCGTGTCGGTGCTCACCGCACTGTTCGTCCACGGCAGTTGGGTCCACCTGCTCGGCAACATGCTGTTCCTCTGGGTCTTCGGCGACAACGTCGAGAACCGCATGGGCCGCTTCCGGTTCCTGCTCTTCTACGTCGTCTCGGGCTACCTGGCGACGTACGGCTATGCGCTCGGGCACGCCTCCTCGACCCAGACCCTGGTCGGGGCGTCCGGCGCGATCTCGGGGGTGCTCGGCGCGTACCTCTACCTCTACCCCAAGGCCCGGGTCACCAGTGTCTTCCCCTTCCTCTTCTTCCTGCCGCTGCGCTTCCCGGCCTGGATGGTGCTGATCTTCTGGTTCGTGCTGCAGTGGCTCGCCGGCGAGATCCAGCAGACCGGTCCCGGGGTGGCCTACCTCGCCCACATCACCGGCTTCGTCTTCGGCTTCCTGTGCGCGTGGGTGTGCTATCGCGCAACGCCTAAGCTTGAGCCCGCAGCCAGGGCGACCCAAGGAGACCTACAGCCGTGATCACCGCGATCGTGCTCATCAAGACCAGCGTCGACCGTATCCCCGAGATCGCGGAGTCCATCGCCGCGCTCGACAGCGTCAGCGAGGTCTACTCCGTCACGGGCACGTACGACCTGGTCGCCATGGTGCGGGTGGCCCGGCACGACGAGCTCGCGGACGTCATCCCCGGCCGGATCAGCAAGATCCCCGGTGTCGAGGCCACGGACACGCACGTGGCCTTCCGCACCTACTCCCAGCACGACCTCGAGACGGCCTTCGCCATCGGCCTGGACGCGTAACCGGTCCGCCCGGCGCGGCGCTGCGGGGCGGACCGGGACGCTCAGGCCTGGTCCCGGTCCGGGACGCAGCGGCCGTCCTCGGTGCGGTAGCGCCACTTGGCACCGTCCGCCACGAGCTCCCGCACCGCGGCGACGAAGCGCTCCACGTGCTCGTCCGGGGTGCCCGCGCCGAACGAGACGCGGATGGCGTTGAGCGTGGGGGCACCCCCGGCCGAAGGCCGGGCGGGCTCGCCGGGGGCGGCGTCGGGGGCCCCGCACTCACCCGGCTCCTGGTCAACGCCGCCGAGCAGGGTGCGCACCAGGGGGTGCGCGCAGAAGAGGCCGTCGCGGACGCCGATGCCGTACTCGGCGGAGAGCGCCGCCGCGAAGTGGGAGCTGTTCCAGCCCTCGACGACGAAGGAGATGACGCCGACCCGGGGGGCGTCGTCGCCGAACAGCGACAGCACCTTCACCTCGGGCACCTCGGCCAGTCCGGCCCGCACCCGCGCCACCAGCGCCTGCTCGCGCTCGACCAGCCGGTCGAACCCGGCCTCCGTCAGCACGCGGCAGGCCGAGGCGATCGCGTAGGCGCCGATGACGTTGGGCGAGCCGGCCTCGTGCCGGGCGGCCGTGGTGTGCCAGTCGACGTCCACGCCGCCGTCCGCTCGCCGGGCCACCCGCCGCGAGGCGCCGCCCCCGGCCAGGTAGGGCTCGGCCGCGCACAGCCAGTCGGCGCGGCCGGCGAGCACACCGGAGCCGAACGGCGCGTACAGCTTGTGCCCGGAGAAGGCCACCCAGTCCACGTCGAGTTCGGCGATGTCCACCGGGTGGTGCGGGGCCAGCTGCGCCGCGTCCAGCACGATCCGGGCCCCGTGCGCGTGGGCCGCCGCGGCCAGCTCCCGCACCGGCCACAGCTCGCCGGTCACGTTGGACGCCCCGGTCACGCAGACCAGCGCCGGTCCGTACGACTCCCGGGCGGCCAGTGCCCGCTCCAGTGTCGCCACGGCCTCCCCCGGGGTGCGGGGGGCGCCCAGGTAGGTCACGTCGGCGTTCCGCCACGGCAGCAGGGACGCGTGGTGCTCGGTCTCGAAGACGAAGACGCTCGTGCCGGCCGGTACGGCGGCGGCCAGCAGGTTCAGCGAGTCGGTGGTCGAACGGGTGAAGACCACCTGGTCGTCGGGGCGGCAGCCGAGGAACTCCGCGACCGTGGCGCGGCTCTGCTCGAACAGGTCCGTCGACAGCTGCGAGAGGTAGCCGGCCCCCCGGTGGACACTGCCGTAGTACGGCGCGTAGGCCGCCACGTCGTCCCAGACCCGCTGCAGGGCGGGCGCGCTGGCCGCGTAGTCGAGGGCGGCGTAGCCGACCTCGCCCCCGGTCACGAGCGGCACGAGGACGTCGCGCCCGAGCACGGGCAGCGCGGCGTGGACGGACGAGGGCAGGGCAGGGCGCAGCGACATGGCGAACTCTCCTGGGAGCATGCGGGAGTGACGGGACGTCAGTGATGACGGAACAGCCCTCGGCACGACGGGCGAAGGCCCGGGGAGGGGGGAGGACGGCTGGGGGCCCGAAAGGCCCTAGCGCATTCGCTTGCTCATGGAGGAACTCCTCTGACCGCGCTTGCCGCAGACCTCGCTGCCTGCGGCCTGGTCATCACCCGGGGCACCCCGCCACGGAAGGAGGGTTGCCGGACAGCGGGCCGGGGCCGTGTCGCTGTCACTCGTGACCTGCGCAGCATCATGCCACACGCGCGGGGCGCCGCAAGCCGCGGTCCGCATCCCGGACGGTCCGCCCGCGGGCGGACAGCACGGAGGGCCGGGGCAACGGCCCCGGCCCTCCGCGGTCGTTCCCGCGACTACGCCTGCGTGGCCGCCGCCCACCGCTCCAGCGTCCGCGCGGCCGCACCCGAGTCGACCGACTCGGCCGCCCGGGCGATCCCGGCCGCGATCCGGTCGGTCAGCGAGCCGCCCGCGCCCTCCAGCGCCACCAGCGCGGCCGCCGAGTTGAGCAGCACCGCGTCACGCACCGGGCCCGTCTCGCCGGCCAGCAGTCGCCGGGCGACGTCGGCGTTGTACGCCGCGTCCGCGCCCCGCAGCGCCTCGATCGGCACCAGTTCGATGCCGACGTCGCGCGGGTCGAAGGACTCCTGCTCGACCTTCCCGTCCCGCACCACCCACACCTGGGAGGTGGACGTGACGGTGAGCTCGTCCAGCCCGTCGTCGCCCCGGAACACCAGCGCGGAGGAGCCGCGGCGGGCCAGCACGCCGGCGATCAGCCCGGCCATCCGGGTGTCGAAGCACCCCACGGCGGAGGCGCCCACGCGTGCCGGGTTGGTCAGCGGGCCGAGGATGTTGAACGAGGTGGGGATGCCCAGGTCGCGGCGGGCCGGGGCGGCGAACCGCATCGCGGGGTGGAACTTCGCCGCGAAGCAGAAGGTGATCCCGGTGTCCTCGGCGACCTTCGCCACCCGGTCGGCGGGCAGGTCGAGGTTGATGCCGAGCTTCTCCAGGACGTCGGAGGCGCCGCTGGCGCTGCTGGCGGCGCGGTTGCCGTGCTTGACGACCTTGGCCCCCGTGCCGGCGATGACGATGGCGGACATCGTCGAGATGTTCACCGTCCTGGCCCGGTCGCCGCCGGTGCCGACGATGTCCACGGCGGGGCCGGGGATGTGCAGCGGCTCCGCGTGCGCGTACATCGACTCGACGAGGCCGGTGACCTCCTCGACGGTCTCCCCCTTGGCCCGCAGCGCCACCATGAAGCCGGCGACCTGGGCGTCCGAGGCCTCACCGCTCATGATCCGGTCCATCGCCCACGCCGCCTCCGCGGCGGTCAGGTCCTTGCCGTTCAGCAGTGCACCCAGGACGTCGGGCCAGGAGCCGCCCGCCATTGATGCGCCTCCGGCGGGGTTCACAACGCTCATGGTCCACACTCCATGGGGTCTGACGTGCGACGGGAATCCTTCGGCTCCAGCCTATCGGCGCCGGGGAACGGGAAAGGGCCCCGTCCATCGGATGGACGGGACCCTGCCCGGTGGCACAGCTTCAGTGATCAGTGGTGACCGTGGCCGCTCGTGATCTCCTCGTACTCCTCGACCGTGGGCTTGTCGATCTGCGTCCCCTCGCCGTAGTAGCCGCGGGACAGCTTCGCGCGCAGCTTCGCCGTGGGGCCGACCTTCTTCTCCACGCCGTTCTCGTCGACCTCGGGGCCGACCTCGAGCGGCTTGGGCTGCTCGTGCTGGGTGAGCTTGAACAGCGAGCCCTGCTCCAGCGGCTCGTGGATCTCGATGAACTCACCGTGCGGGAGCCGCTTGATGATGCCGGTCTCGCGACCGTGCAGCACCTTGTCGCGGTCGCGTCGCTGCAGACCCAGGCAGATCCGCTTGGTGACGACGAAGACCAGCACCGGCAGCACGAAGAACGAGATCCGGACCACCCAGGTGATCGCGTTGATCGACAGATGGAAGCGGGTGGCGAAGAGGTCGTTGCCACCGCCGACGAGCAGGATCAGGTAGAGGCTGATCCAGGCGGCGCCGATGCCCGTGCGGACGGGCCGGTTGCGCGGCCGGTCGAGCAGGTGGTGCTCGCGCTTGTCACCGGTGACCCAGGATTCCAGGAACGGGTAGACGCCCATGAAGCCCAGGACCAGCGGGAAGATCACCAGCGGGATGAACACGCCCAGGACGAGCGTGTGGCCCGCGAAGTTGATCTCCCAGCCCGGCATGATGCGGATCAGGCCCTCGGAGAAGCCCATGTACCAGTCGGGCTGGGCGTCGGTCGACACCTGGTCCGGACGGTAGGGGCCGTACGCCCACACCGGGTTCACGGAGACCAGCGCGGACATGGCCGCGATGACACCGAAGACGATGAAGAAGAAGCCGCCCGCCTTGGCCGTGTAGACCGGGAAGAACGGCATGCCCACGACGTTCTTCTCCGACTTGCCGGGGCCGGCCCACTGCGTGTGCTTGTGGTAGACGATCAGGATCAGGTGGGCCACCAGCAGGCCCGCCATGATGCCGGGGATCAGCAGCACGTGGATCGTGTAGAACCGCGGCACGATGTCGGTGCCGGGGAACTCACCGCCGAAGAGGAAGAACGAGAGGTACGTGCCGACGATCGGCACGGACAGCACGGCGCCTTCCATGAAGCGGATACCGGTGCCCGACAGCAGGTCGTCCGGCAGCGAGTAGCCCATGAAGCCGTCGAACATGCCGAGGAACAGCAGCAGGAAGCCGAAGACCCAGTTGACCTCGCGCGGCTTGCGGAACGCACCGGTGAAGAAGATGCGCATCATGTGCACGAGCATCGCGGCCACGAAGACGATGGCCGCCCAGTGGTGGATCTGGCGGACGAGCAGACCGCCGCGCACGTCGAAGCTGATGTGCAGGGTCGACGCGTACGCATCGGACATCGTGATGCCCTGCAGCGGCGCGTAGGAGCCGTCGTAGACGACCTCGTTCATCGCCGGGTGGAAGAACAGCGTCAGGTAGACACCGGTCAGGATGATGATGATGAAGCTGTAGAGGGCGATCTCGCCCAGCATGAAGGACCAGTGGTCCGGGAAGATCTTCCGCAGGTTGGCCTTGCCCAGGCTGTAGATGCCCAGCCGGCCGTCGGCCCAGTCGGCGACACGTTCGCCGGCGGGCGCCTTTCCGCGCTGCTTCGCGCTCGCGCTCGTGTTGGTGCTCATCCACGCTCCCAAAACGCAGGGCCCACGGGCTCTTCGAAGTCGCCCAGTGCCTCGAGGTAACCCTCACCGTTCACGCTGATGTGCAGCTGCGGCAGGGCGTGACCGGCGGGACCGAAGATCACCCGGGCACCGTCGGAAAGGTCGAACGTCGACTGGTGGCACGGGCAGAGCACGTGGTGCGTCTGCTGCTCGTAGAGGCTGATCGGGCAGCCGACGTGGGTGCAGATCTTGGAGAACGCCAGGATGCCCTGGTGCGCCCACTCGCGGGACTTCTTGTCCTTGATGTCGTCCGGCTGGATGCGGACGATCATCAGGGCCGCCTTGGCGAGCTGCTCCTGGTAGTCGTGCTGCTCCTCCTCCAGGCCCTCGGGCACGGCGAAGGTGAGCGAGCCGACGGCGACGTCCTCGGGACGCAGCGGCTTGTTGGTGTTCTGGTTGATCAGCAGCCTGCCCTTGGACCACAGCGTGTGGCGGAGCTTGTCCTCCGGCAGCGGGCCGAGGTCGCGCAGCAGGAACACACCGGAGAGCGGCACCAGGGTCAGCGCGCCGAGCATGGTGTTGCGGATCAGCTTGCGGCGGCCGATCTGGCTCTCCCCGGCCCCGGTGGCGAAGTCGGCCTTGACCTTGGCGCTGACCTCGGGGCTCGCCTCGATCGGGTGGCGGTCGTCGGCGACCTCGACGTCCGACATCAGCGTGCGGGCCCAGTGGACCGCGCCGGCGCCGATGGCGAAGAGCGAGACGCCGAGGGTCATGCCCAGCGCGAAGTTCAGCGCGCTGATGTGACCCAGCGGCCAGATGTAGACGATCTTGTCGATCGGGATGACCACGAAGCTGGCGATGAAGGCCAGCGTGGCGAGCATCGACACGGTGAACAGGAAGGCCACCGTGCGCTCGGAGGACCTCGCGGCCTTCTCGTCGATGTCCTGGCGGCGCGGCAGGTGGGCCGGGAAGCCCGGGTCCGCGAACGGGTTCTCCGCGGTCGCGAGCTGGCCGCCGCCCTGGTGTGCCGGCCTGTCCGGCAGGTTCTCTTGTGACATGTCCTGACTCATGACTTCTTCGCCTTGGTGGTGTGGGCCGCGAGCCAAATGGCGCAGGCGATCAGGGCCCCGAGGCCGAAGATCCAGCCGAAGAGACCCTCGGTGACCGGGCCGAGGCTGCCCAGCGACATGCCGCCGGGGCTCGGCGCGCCCTCGCCGTTGACGGCGTCGAGGTAAGCGATGATCTCCCGCTTGTTCTCCTCCGGCATCGTCGTGTCGGGGAAGGACGGCATGTTCTGCGGGCCGGTCAGCATGGCCTCGTACAGGTGCTTGTCGCTCACGCCTTCCAGCGTGGGCGCGTACTTGCCGTGCGTCAGCGCTCCGCCCTTGCCCTGGTAGTTGTGGCACTGGGCGCAGTTGGTGCGGAAGAGCTCCCCGCCGCGCGCGGCGTTGGCGCCGGCCGGGTCGTACTGCTCCTCGGTGGGCGTGACCGGACCGGGGCCCAGCGAGGCGATGTACGCCGCGAGCTGGTCGATCTGCTTCTGGTCGTAGATGACCTTCTTGCGCGGCACCTGGGCGCCGGGCTGCTGGGCCGGCATGCGACCGGTGCCGACCTGGAAGTCCACGGCCGCGGAGCCGACGCCGACGAGGCTGGGGCCGTCACTGCCGCCCTGCCCCGACGTACCGTGGCAGCTGGAGCAGCCGACGGCGAACAGCTTCTTGCCCTCTTCGATGGCGAGGGACTGAGAGCTGTCGTCGGCCTGCGCCTTGGGCGCCGGCGCGAGCGCGGCGTACAGCCCCCCGATGGCCGTGAGCGCGACAAGTAGGACGACGAGCGCCGCCAGCGGGTGGCGCCGTCGTGCGGAGAGCTTTTTCACGGATTACCCCGGTGTCAGGATCTCTTGCGTCGATGGTTCTGGATGTCGTTGACCGTGTGCGCAACTCGCGCGGGGCCCCGACTACTTGATCAGGTAGATCGTGGCGAAGAGGCCGATCCAGACGACATCGACGAAGTGCCAGTAGTAGGACACGACGATGGCCGCGGTGGCCTGCTCGTGGGTGAACCGCCGTGCCGCGTAGGTCCGTCCGAGGACCAGCAGGAAGGCGATGAGACCACCCGTCACGTGCAGACCGTGGAATCCGGTGGTCAGGTAGAACACCGAACCGTACGGGTCGGAGGAGAGCGAGAGGCCGTCCTCCTTGACCAGGTTGGTGTACTCGAAGATCTGACCGCCGACGAAGATCGCGCCCATGATGAACGTCACGATGAACCACGCGCGCAGCTTCTTCACATCGCCGCGCTCGGCGGCGAAGACACCCATCTGGCAGGTGAAGGAGGAGAGCACGAGGATCGTGGTGTTCGTCGCCGAGAACGGGATGTCCAGGACGTCGGCGTGCGCCTTCCAGTACTCGGCACCCGTCACCGAGCGAAGGGTGAAGTACATCGCGAAGAGGGCCGCGAAGAACATCAGCTCGGAACTCAGCCAGATGATGGTTCCGACGCTGGTGAGGTTCGGCCGGTTGACCGACGGGTGCGCGTGCCCGGTTTCTACTGCTGTTGCTGTCGCCACGACCGACATTATGTCGGTCGCTTATCTCGCGCTCACTCCGGGGGGTGCCATTCGGTGTGTCAAGGCCCTTGAGGTAGGGAAAGGCGTCGCCCGAAGGAGCTAACCCTCCTCGAAGCACCCTGCCCGGGAGTAAGGTTCGGCCACAGGCAGGCGACTCCACGAGGGCGAGGAGGCACGGATGCAGACGACCGCGACGGTGCTGGTCTACAGCGACGACAGGAACACCCGGGAACAGGTCCGTCTGGCCGTCGGCCGCCGCCTGGCGAGCGACCTGCCGCCGGTGGAGTACATGGAGTGCGCGACCCTCCCGGCGGTCCTCAGCGCGCTGGAGAACGGCGGCATCGACGCGTGCGTGTTCGACGGCGAGGCCGTCCCGGCCGGCGGCATGGGAGTGTGCCGCCAGGTGAAGGACGAGATCTTCCGCTGCCCGCCGGTGCTGGTGCTCATCGGGCGCCCCCAGGACGCCTGGCTGGCCAGCTGGAGCCGGGCCGACGCGGCGGTGAGCCACCCGGTCGACCCGGTCGCGCTGAACGAGGCCCTGGCGGGGCTGCTGAGGCAGCGGCTGGCCGTCGACGCGTAGCGTCACATCTCGGGCTGAAGACGGGCCTCAGGGGCGTCGGTACGGTCGGCGACGGCCGGGTCGGCGCCCTTGCGCGTTCCCGTCGCACTGCCCTTGCGCCACTCGCTCCAGGACAGGTTCCAGTCGCCGAAGCCGTTGCTGAAGGCGGGCATGTCCTCACCCAGGCTGTGGACGACCGAGACCAGGTCGCCGCGCCGCACGTTGTCGAAGAACCAGTGGGCGTTCTCGGTGCTCATGCCGACGCAGCCGTGGCTGACGTTGGCGATCCCCTGAGAGCCCACCGACCAGGGCGCCGCGTGCACGTACTCACCGCTCCAGGTCACACGGGTGGCCCACTGGACGGGCAGGTCGTAGGAGTCGGAACTGCCCGAGGCGATCCCCACGGTCTCGCTGCGCATCCTTACGTTGGCCTCCTGACCCAGCACCACCTTGATGCCGTTGCGGGTGGAGAACCCCGGCTTGCCGGTGGTCACCGGGATAGTGCGGACGAGCTTGCCGTTGCGCTTGAAGGTCATGGAGTGCGTCGCGGCGTCGGTGACGGCCTCGACGCGGTCGCCGGTGCGCAGCGTCAGCGGCTTGACGTCGCCCCCGTAGAGCGAGCCCTTGATGTGCACGTTGTCCAGGGTGCTGCGCACGTCGATGCGGGCGTGCGCGGGCCAGTAGGTACGGGGGCGGTAGTGCAGGGTCTTGTCGTCGACCCAGTACCAGGCGCCCTCGTCGGCCGCCGGGGAGGCGTTGACGTGCAGGTTGCGCTCGACGACGCTCCGGCCGAGGGTGTCCTTCACGGCCGCGCTCAGCTCGGCGGTGATGGGCTGTCCGACGCCGTAGGTGCCGCTCTCCGGGCCGAAGGTGACCTTCAGATGGCGCTTGGTGCCCGAGGTGTCCACGGCGAGCGTCTTGCGTCCCTGGTGGCCCTTCGCGTCCTCGGTGGTCACCTTGACGACGTAGTGCGCCGCGGAGGAGAGCTTCGAGGTGCTGCGCCAGCTCTTGCCGTCCGCGGACAGGCGGCCGCTCACGTAGCGTCCCGAACCGTCGGTGGCCGTCACATCGGTGATGCGGTTGCCCTCACCCTTGACGGTGATTTCCAGCGGCTTCTTGGGGTCGGCCTTCTTCGACCCGGTGGTTCCCCCGGTCCACACGACCTGGCCGGCGGCGTCGTAGGGGGCGGTGGCGAGGGGATCGCCGCCGCCCGAACAGGAGGCCAGCGGCGCGGAGAGTGTCACTGCAGCGATCGCGGTCGCCATGCGGCGCGGAGAAAAGTGACCCATGGTCACCACGCTAGGCAGAGATGATCTCCGGCGCTCGCCGAGCGCGTACGAACGGGCGATGGCCCGGACCCCCCGTTCGGGGTCCGGGCCATCGCCGTGCGGTGCGTGGGCGCCGGGCGCTCACTGGGTGCGGTTCTCACCCCGGTAGTACTCGAAGACCCAGCCCCACAGGCCGACGAGGATGAAGGGCGCGCCGAAGTAGATGAGCCACCAGCCGAAGATGATGCCCAGGAAGGCGGTGGCTCCACCGAAGGCCAGCAGCAGCGGCTGCCAGCTGTGCGGGCTGAAGAAGCCCAGCTCGCCGGAGTCGTCCGCGACGTCCGCGTCCTCACGGTCCTGGGCGCCGGTGTCGGCGCGCCGGGCGGTGAAGGCCAGGTAGAAACCGACCATCACGGCGAGGCCGAAGGAGAGGAAGAGCGCCGTGGTGCCGACCGGCTCCTTGGACCACAGGCCGTAGACGACGGCCATGCCCAGGAAGAAGACGGACAGCCACAGGAACAGCTTGCCCTGGAACTTCACTTGCCGCTCTCCTTCTCATCGCCGCCGGAGACGGCCGGGGCCGCGCCGACGTTCTCCAGCTGGTCCAGAGCGGCCATCTCCGGGTGGTGGAGGTCGAAGGCCGGGGATTCGGACCGGATGCGGGGCAGCGTGAGGAAGTTGTGCCGCGGCGGCGGGCAGGAGGTCGCCCACTCCAGCGAGCGGCCGTAGCCCCACGGGTCGTCCACCTCGACCGGCTTGCCGTACTTCGCCGTCTTCCACACGTTGTAGATGAACGGCAGGACCGACAGGCCCAGCAGGAAGGAGCTGATCGTCGAGATGGTGTTCAGCGTGGTGAAGCCGTCGGCGGCCAGGTAGTCCGCGTAGCGGCGGGGCATGCCCTCGGCACCCAGCCAGTGCTGGACGAGGAAGGTGCCGTGGAAGCCGATGAACAGCGTCCAGAAGGTGATCTTGCCCAGGCGCTCGTCGAGCATCTTGCCGGTGAACTTCGGCCACCAGAAGTGGAAGCCCGAGAACATCGCGAAGACGACCGTGCCGAAGACGACGTAGTGGAAGTGCGCCACCACGAAGTACGAGTCGGAGACGTGGAAGTCCAGCGGCGGCGAGGCCAGGATGACACCGGTCAGACCACCGAAGGTGAAGGTGATCAGGAAGCCGATGGCCCAGAGCATGGGTGTCTCGAAGCTCAGTGAGCCCTTCCACATGGTGCCGATCCAGTTGAAGAACTTCACACCGGTCGGTACCGCGATCAGGAAGGTCATGAAGGAGAAGAACGGCAGCAGCACACCACCGGTGACGTACATGTGGTGGGCCCACACCGTCGCCGAGAGGCCGGCGATCGAGATCGTCGCCGCGATGAGGCTGACGTAGCCGAACATCGGCTTCCGGGAGAAGACCGGGATGACCTCACTGATGATGCCGAAGAACGGCAGCGCGATGATGTACACCTCTGGGTGCCCGAAGAACCAGAAGAGGTGCTGCCATAGCAAGGCGCCGCCGTTGGCGGCGTCGAACACGTGCGCACCGAACTTCCGGTCGGCCTCCAGGGCCAGCAGCGCGGCGGCCAGCACCGGGAAGGCGAAGAGCACCAGCACACCGGTGAGCAGCACGTTCCAGACGAAGATCGGCATCCGGAACATCGTCATGCCGGGGGCGCGCATGCAGATGATCGTGGTGATGAAGTTGACCGAGCCGAGGATCGTACCGAAGCCGGAGAACGCCAGACCCATGATCCACAGGTCGCTGCCGATGCCCGGCGAGCGGACCGCGTCGGTCAGCGGGGAGTAGGCGAACCAGCCGAAGTCGGCGGCGCCGTTCGGGGTGAGGAAGCCGGCGACCGCGATCAGCGAGCCGAACAGGTAGAGCCAGTAGGCGAACATGTTCAGCCGCGGGAACGCGACGTCGGGGGCGCCGATCTGCAGCGGCATGATCCAGTTCGCGAAGCCGGCGAAGAGCGGGGTCGCGAACATCAGCAGCATCACGGTGCCGTGCATCGTGAAGAGCTGGTTGAACTGCTCGTTGGACACCACCTGGGTGCCCGGGCGGGCGAGTTCGGCGCGCATGACGAGCGCCATCACGCCACCGATGAGGAAGAAGAAGAACGACGTCGCCAGGTAGAGCGTGCCGATCGTCTTGTGGTCGGTGGTGGTCAGCCACTTGACGATGACGTTGCCCGGCTGCTTCGTGCGGACCGGCATCTCGTCCGCGTACGCGTCGTCGTGCGCGGCGGCCGCACCGTGGGGTTCGTTGAGAATGCTCACTGGGTCTTGGTCTCCGCGTTCTTGGCGTTGCCGGTGGTGGCAATGCCTGCCGGGACGTAACCGGTCTGGCCCTTCTTCGCCAGGTCCTGGAGGTGCTGCTTGTAGGCCTCCGGGGAGACGACCTTGACGTTGAAGAGCATCCGGGAGTGGTCCACACCGCACAGCTCGGCGCACTTGCCCACGAAGGTGCCCTCCTTGTTGGGGGTCACCTGGAAGACGTTGGTGTGTCCGGGGATGACGTCCATCTTCATCAGGAAGGGAACCACCCAGAAGGAGTGGATGACGTCACGCGAGGTGAGGACGAACCGGACCGACTCGCCCTTGGGGAGCCACAGGGTCGGGCCCGGGTTGCCGGTGTCCTGGTCCTTGGAGGCCGGCGTGCCGAAGTCGTAGACGCCGTCGGCACCCGCGGGCGCGTCCAGCTTCTTCGCCGAGATCGTGGAGAGCTCCGCGGGCACCGTGCCGGCCGCCGGGGTCGACGGGTTGCCGTCCACGTCCTCGACGTAGTTGAAGGCCCAGCTCCACTGGAAACCGACCACGTTGACGACGTGGTCGGGCCGCGCGGAGGTCTCCAGGAGCTTGGACTCGTCCCGGGCGGTGAAGTAGAAGAGCACCGAGATGATGACCAGCGGGACGGTGGTGAAGAGCGCCTCGATCGGCATGTTGTAGCGGATCTGGGGCGGGATCTCCACCTTGGTGCGGCTGCGCCGGTGGAAGATGATGCTCCAGAGGATCAAGCCCCACACGAGCACGCCGACCGCCAGCGCGGCAGCCCAGGAACCCTGCCAGAGCGACAGGATCCGCGGTGCCTGTTCCGTGACGGGGCTGGGCATGCCGAGGCGGGGGAAGTCCTCGTATGTGCAACCGGTGGCGGTCGCAAGGACCAGGCCCGCGGCCAGCGCCTGCGGCAGAATCCGCCGCATCGGGCGCCGCGACGAGCGGTCGGAGCCGTAGGGACTCACGTAGCGCCTTCCCGAGAGTCTCGCCCACGCGTCCGGATGCCCGGCCTGTGCTGGTCGGTCGCCCTGGCGCGGGCAGTGGTGTGGATGTTTATGCGGACCAAACCCTACTGGACTCGATTTTGGGGCGCGCGGGGAGGGGTGCCAACGCGCCGGGGCTGCCCCCGAAGGGGTGTCGGGCACCGCTGCGCACCTGCGGAGGGCCCCGTTTCGGGGGCTTTTGACTGGTCCCCAGACGCTCCGCGGGGACGCCGGGGCGTAGCGTGCAGGACGTGCCCTACTTCGACGCCGCGTCCGCCGCACCACTGCATCCCGTCGCCCGGCAGGCACTCCTCGCCGCGCTCGACGAAGGGTGGGCCGATCCCTCCCGGCTCTACCGCGAAGGGCGCCGCGCACGGCTGCTCCTCGACGCCGCCCGCGAGGCCGCCGCCGACGCCGTCGGGTGCCGTCCGGACGAACTCGTTTTCACTCCTTCGGGTACTCGTGCGGTGCACGCGGGGGTGGCCGGGGCGCTCGCCGGCCGACGCCGGATCGGCCGGCACGTGGTCGTCTCGGCCGTCGAGCACTCCTCCGTGCTGCACGCGGTGGAGGACGCCGACGTCACGCAGGTGGGCACGGACCGCACGGGTCTGGTCGACCCCGACGCCTTCGGCGCCGCGCTGCGCGAGGACACCGCGCTGGCCTGCCTGCAGTCCGCCAACCACGAGGTCGGCACGGTGCAGCCGGTCGACCGGGCCGCCGAGCTGTGCCGGGCGGCGGGGGTGCCGCTGCTCGTGGACGCCGCCCAGTCACTGGGCTGGGGCGCGGTGGCGGGTGGCTGGTCGCTGCTGACCGCGAGCGCCCACAAGTGGGGCGGACCGTCCGGCGTCGGCCTGCTGGCGGTCCGCAAGGGCACCCGCTTCGCCGCCCAGCACCCCTCGGACGAACGGGAGTCGGGGCGGGCACCCGGCTTCGAGAACCTGCCCGCGATCGTCGCCGCGGCGGCCTCCCTGCGGGCGGTGCGCGCCGCGGCGGACGCGGAGGCGGCACGGCTTTCCGCCCTGGTCGACCGCATCCGTACGGCGGTGCCCGAACTCCTCCCGGACGTGGAGGTCGTGGGCCACCCCGAGGTGCGGCTGCCGAACGTGGTGACCTTCTCCTGCCTCTACGTGGACGGCGAGGCGCTGCTGCACGAACTGGACCGGGAGGGCTTCTCCGTCTCCTCCGGGTCGTCGTGCACCTCCAGCACGCTGACGCCCAGCCACGTGCTGAAGGCGATGGGCGTGCTGTCCGAGGGGAACGTCCGGGTCTCGCTGCCGGCGGGTACGGAGGCGGGCGACGTGGACCGCTTCCTCGAGGTGCTGCCGGGCGTGGTGCGGACGGTACGGGAGCGGCTCGGCGCTCCGGCGCCGGCGTCCGGGCCCGCGGCGCGGGCGGCGCGGACGGCGGGTGGAGCGGGGGCTGCGGAGGAGGAGGGCGAGCCCGACCTCGTCGTGGACTCCCTCGGCAAGCGGTGCCCGATCCCGGTCATCGAGCTGGCGAAGGTCATCGGGGACGTGCCGGTCGGCGGCGTCGTGTCGGTGCTCTCCGACGACGAGGCCGCCCGGCTCGACATCCCCGCGTGGTGCGACATGCGCGAGCAGGAGTACCTCGGCGCGCACGCCGCGCCCCGCGGCGTCGCGTACTGGGTGCGCCGCGTCTCCTGACGGGCCCGGGGGTTGCGGGCGACCGCCCGCAACCCCGCGGTGAGCCTCAGTGCAGGTGGGTGCGGACCTCTTCGGCGGCCTCGTCGCCGTAGGCCTTGGTGAAGCGGTCCATGAAGTGGGCCCGCCGCAGCTGGTACTCCTGCGTGCCGAGGGTCTCGATCACCAGCGTCGCCAGCATGCAGCCCACCTGTGCCGCGCGCTCCGCCTCGACGCCCCAGGCGAGGCCGGAGAGGAAGCCGGCGCGGAAGGCGTCGCCGACGCCGGTGGGGTCGACCTTGGCGTCCTCCTCCGGGCAGCCCACGACGATCGGCTCCTCGCCGGCCCGCTCGATGCGGACGCCGCGCGAGCCCAGCGTGGTGACGCGGGTGCCGACCCGGCCGAGGATCTCCTCGTCCGTCCAGCCGGTCTTGGACTCGATGAGGCCCTTCTCGTACTCGTTGGAGAAGAGGTAGGCCGCGCCGTCCAGCAGTATCCGGATCTCGTCGCCGTTCATGCGGGCGATCTGCTGCGAGAAGTCCGCCGCCCACGGGATGTCGCGGGAGCGGCACTCCTCGGTGTGGCGGAGCATCGCCTCGGGGTCGTCGGCGCCGATGAGCACCAGGTCGAGGCCGCCGACGCGGGCGGCGACCGAGTGCAGCTCGATGAGGCGGGCCTCGCTCATGGCACCGGTGTAGAAGGAGCCGATCTGGTTGTGGTCGGCGTCGGTGGTGCAGACGAAGCGCGCCGTGTGCAGCACCTCGGAGATGCGGACGGAGGCGGTGTCGACGCCGTGCCGGTCGAGCCAGGCGCGGTACTCGTCGAAGTCGGAGCCGGCGGCGCCGACGAGGACGGGCCGGACACCCAGCTGGCCCATGCCGAAGCAGATGTTCGCACCGACGCCACCGCGGCGTACGTCGAGCGTGTCGACCAGGAAGGAGAGGGAGACCGTGTGCAGCTGGTCGGCGACGAGCTGGTCGGCGAATCGGCCGGGGAAGGTCATCAGGTGGTCGGTGGCGATGGAGCCGGTGACTGCGATACGCACGGCTGGAACGCTCCTGCGGAGGCGGGCTGCGGACGGGACCTGTCCACGCTACCGGCTGGGCCGGTGGACGCCGACATGGTGAAACTACCCGATAGTAGGGCTTTCTCCCGTGACGCCACGTGCCTAGGGTCGTATGCATGACCACTCCTCTTCCCCCCGCGCCCCTCGGCGACCCCGAGTCGCTCGCCGAGCTGATCGGCGACTGCCGCAAGATGGCCGCGCACTGGGAGGTCCCCGCGGAGGACGAGTCCGCGCGGGTCAGCCCGGCGAGCCTGCACGGGATCACGGTGCCGGCCGCGTCGTCGCACGTCGTCGAGGGCATGGCCGAGTACGCCGACTGATCGGAACCGCGAAGCGCTCCGGCCCGTCCAAGTGGCGTCCCCCGGTTGAAGGACCGGGACGTCAGCAGCTGTGCGGAGCCGAAGGAGCCATCGTGGAGAGCGAGCCGACGCGAACGCGCCGCCGGCACAGGCCGCCGTGGGTGATGTCGACGGTGGCCGTGGCCGTACTGGCCGCCGGGGGCGGTGGTGCCTACTGGGCCTCGTCGAGTGCCGAGGGCGGTGTACCGCGCGCCTCGGGCGGCAGCGGGAGCGACGCCGCGGAGCCGCTCGAACTGGACTCCGCCACCGGCGGCACGGGTGCCGAGCTCACCGTCCGGGGCGATCTGCCCGACGGCCCCTCCTCCGCCGCCGTGCAGCGGCCGGGCAGCGTGTCGCGTGCCGCCGTGGAGCGGCTCGCGCAGGCCCTGGGCGTGCCGGGCACGGTGAAGTCCGACCACGGCGTGTGGAAGGCCGGTGGTACGCCGGACGGGGGCGGTCCGGTGCTCCGGGTGAACAAGGACGCGCCGGGCACTTGGGCGTACTCGTACTACGGCGGCAAGCCCCGCGAGGGCCGCGCCCCGGCGCAGGACGACCTCGCGGTGCCGGCGGCGGAGGCGCTGCGCAGGGCCGCGCCGGTCTTCGCGGCGCTGGGACTGAAGGGCGCACGTACGGACGCCGGCGAGGTCTCGGGGGTCCTGCGCACGGTCACCGCGGACCCGCGGGTGGCGGGGCTGCCCACGCACGGCTGGCGGTCGGCGGTGCAGGTCGCCTCGGACGGGCTGCTGGTCACCGGGCACGGCATGATGGCACCGCTGACCAGGGGTGACACCTACCCGGTGGTGTCGGCGAAGGAGGCGCTGAAGCTGCTGGAGCGCCCCGGGACGGGCGGTGACCTGGGGATCGGCGACTGCCCCACCGTGGTGCCGAAGCCCTCCCGCGCCCCCGGCGACGACCCGACGCTGCCGCAGGTGCTCCCCTGCGTACCGACGGCGCACCGGCCGATGGAGGTGCGGAAGGCCGAGTTCGGCCTGTCGGCCCAGTTCGTGGCCGGGCGGCAGACGCTCGTGCCGTCCTGGCTCTTCGAGGTGGCGCAGGAGGGCGTGACGCGCACCTCGGTGCTGGCCCAGCCGGCGGTGGACCCGGCGTACGTGCGGGGCGGCACGGCCTCCCCCGCGCCCTGGGGGACGGCGGCACCGGCCGCCGGGGCGGCGAAGGTCGAGTCGTACCGCGCCGAGGGGACGGAGCTGACCCTGCGCTTCTGGGGCGGGGTGTGCAGCGACTACACGGTCTCGGCCGACGGCTCGGGCACGGTGGTGAAGGTCAAGGTCACTGCGGTGGAGAAGGAGCCGGGGAAGGCCTGCATCATGATCGCCGAGCGGTTCTCCCGCACGGTCCGGCTCGACACGCCGCTGGGCGACCGCAAGGTCGTCGACCTCTCCGACGGCAGCACGGTGCCGCGGAAGTAACCGGGGCGCCGGGAAGGCGCGTCAGGACATGCCGAAAACGGCGGGCACCCCGGGTGTCCGCCGCTTTCGCGCGGGGCTCAGTGGAACGAGTCGCCGCAGGCGCAGGAGCCGGTGGCGTTCGGGTTGTCGATCGTGAAGCCCTGCTTCTCGATCGTGTCGACGAAGTCGATGGAGGCGCCGCCGAGGTACGGGGCGCTCATGCGGTCGGTGACCACCTTCACTCCGCCGAAGTCCTTCACGACGTCGCCGTCGAGCGCGCGCTCATCGAAGAACAGCTGGTAGCGCAGGCCGGAGCAACCGCCCGGCTGGACGGCGACGCGCAGCGCGAGGTCGTCGCGGCCCTCCTGCTCGAGCAGGCTCTTGACCTTGGAGGCCGCCGCGTCGGACAGGATGATGCCCTCGCTCTGGCTGGTCTCGTCCTGAACCGTCATCTGATCCACTCCCGGGTTGTACGGATGCTGCCACAACGGTGAACCGGTGGCTTCCCGGATTCATTCCTCCGGGTCCCATGCGTCTTGGCGCCATCCATGCTCGCACACCGGGCCTTGTTCGGGTAATGCGTCACATTGACGCGAGGGCCATCGTCATTCTGACGCGAACGGGTTATGATAGATAGCGTCAAATAGACGAAAAGGTTTGAGCCGTAGTTCCGCAGAGAAAGGGCTTCGGGCCCGTGACCACCACATCCGAACCGCTGGACGTCCAGCCGACCCCGCTCGCCCTGCTCCTCCTGGGCCGCGAGTCCGACCCGCGCAGCGAGCGCGGCGTCGACTGTCCCGGCGACCTGCCCCTCCCCTCGGACCCGGATCTGGTGGAGCGCGCCCGCGCCGCCAAGGCGAAGCTCGGCGAGAAGGTCTTCGTCCTGGGCCACCACTACCAGCGCGACGAGGTCATCCAGTTCGCCGACGTCACCGGCGACTCCTTCAAGCTGGCCCGTGACGCCGCCGCCCGGCCGGAGGCGGAGTACATCGTCTTCTGCGGTGTGCACTTCATGGCCGAGTCCGCGGACATCCTGACCTCCGACGCCCAGCAGGTGATCCTCCCCGACCTGGCGGCCGGCTGCTCCATGGCCGACATGGCCACCGCAGAGCAGGTCGCCGAGTGCTGGGACGTGCTCACCGAGGCCGGCGTCGCCGACGTCACCGTGCCCGTCTCGTACATGAACTCCTCCGCCGACATCAAGTCCTTCACCGGCCGTCACGGCGGCACGATCTGCACCTCCAGCAACGCCAAGCGCGCCCTGGAGTGGGCGTTCCAGCAGGGCGAGAAGGTGCTCTTCCTCCCCGACCAGCACCTCGGCCGCAACACCGCGGTCCGGGAGATGGGCCTCTCGCTGGAGGACTGCGTCCTCTACAACCCGCACAAGCCGAACGGCGGGGTCACCGCGGAGCAGCTGCGCGACGCCAAGATGATCCTGTGGCGCGGGCACTGCTCGGTGCACGGCCGCTTCTCGCTGGACTCGGTGGAGGACGTGCGCGCCCGCATCCCCGGCGTCAACGTCCTGGTGCACCCCGAGTGCAAGCACGAGGTCGTCACCGCGGCCGACCAGGTCGGCTCGACCGAGTACATCATCAAGGCCCTGGAGGCGGCGCCGGCCGGTTCGTCCTGGGCGATCGGCACCGAGCTCAACCTGGTCCGCCGACTGGCCAAGGCGCACCCGGACAAGCAGATCGTCTTCCTCGACAAGACCGTCTGCTTCTGCTCGACCATGAACCGGATCGACCTGCCGCACCTGGTGTGGGCGCTGGAGTCGCTGGCCGACGGCAAGGTCGTCAACCGCATCCAAGTCGACCGGGAGACCGAACACTTCGCGAAGCTGGCGCTGGAGCGGATGCTCGCCCTGCCCTAGGGGCAGGATGGGCGCATGATCCTGCGCCCGTTGCACGACACCGACGAGGACGCCGACGCCGTAGCGGTCGTGGCCGCCGCCGCGTTCGGCGCCTCCGACGCCCTGCCCGGTGGCGGCCCGCCCGAGGAGATGCCTCCCGAGCGGGCCGCCCTGCTGCGACGGCGCAACCGGTACGTCGCGCGCACCGACCCCGGTGGCTGCTGGCTGGCCGTGGACGAGACCTCCGGCATGCCGCTCGGGGTCGCCATGTCGACGCGCCGCGAGGGGACGTGGGGGCTGTCGCTCTTCGCCGTGCTGCCCTCCGCGCAGCGGCAGGGGGTCGGGCGCGAACTGCTCGCCGCGGCGATGGCGTACGGGCGCGGCTGCCTGCGCGGCATCATCTGCAGCTCCCGCGACCCGCGGGCGGCGGCGACCTACCGCCGGGCGGGTTTCGCGCTGCACCCGGCGATGCGCCTGGAAGGCGCCGTCCGCAAGGGCGACCTGCCCGCGCCGGACGGGGCGGTGCACGAGGGCTCGGCGAAGCACCGCGACCTGATGGACTCCGTGGACCGGCGCACCCGTGGCGGCGCGCACGGCCCCGACCACGACCAACTGCTCACCGAGTGCCCCCTGTTGGTCGTGGACGACCTCGCCGGGAGCGGCTACTGCTACGTCGACCGGGACGGGAACGTACGGCTGCTGGCCGCCACCTCCCGTCGCCTGGCGTCCCGGCTGCTCACCGCCGCGCTGCTGAGCCTGCCCGAGGGCACGACGGCGCAGGTCCCCAACCTGACGGCCGAACAGCAGTGGGCGGTGGACGTGGGCCTGACGGCCGGGCTGGAGCTGAGCACGTCCGGCTGGGTCTGCCTGCGCGGGATGCGTCCGCCGGAGCCGTACATCCCGTCCGGGTTCTTCCTGTAGACGGGGCAGGGCCCGGGGCGTTCGTGAACGCCCCGGGCCCTGCCGCCTGTCGTACTGCGCCGGGTCTCAGACCCCGGCCAGCTCCGACTTCTTCTGCGTCTCCTCCTCGCCCGGGCCCGCGGCCCCGGCCGCCCGCTTCAGCGCCTTGCGCTTGGCACGGCGCTCCTTGCGGATCTCGACCATCGTGTAGAGGGTCGGGACGAGCAGCAGGGTCAGCAGCGTCGAGGTGAGCAGACCGCCGATGACGACGACGGCGAGCGGCTGGGCGATGAAGCCGCCCTCGCCGGTCACCCCGAGGGCCATCGGGAGCAGGGCGAAGATGGTCGCCAGCGCGGTCATCAGGATCGGCCGCAGACGGTGCCGGCCACCCTCGATGACGGCCTCCACGACGCCGTACCCCTGGGCGCGGTACTGGTTGATGAGGTCCATCAGCACGATCGCGTTGGTCACGACGATGCCGATGAGCATCAGCATGCCGATCAGCGCCGGGACGCCCATCGGGGTGCCGGTGATCAGCAGCAGGCCGATCGCGCCGGTCGCGGCGAACGGGATGGACACCAGCAGCACCATCGGCTGGATCAGGCTGCGGAAGGTGCCGACCAGCAGCATGAAGACGATGGCGATCGCGGCGAGCATCGCGAGCCCGAGCCCCACGAAGGCGTCGTCCTGGTCCGAGGAGACACCGCCGATCTCGGCGGTGGCGCCCTTGGGCAGGTCGAGCGACTTGATCTTCGACTGCAGGGCGGTGCTCACCGCGCCGGTGTTGTCACCGGCCGGCGTCGCCGTGATCGTCGCGGCGCGGGCGCCGTCGATCCGGGTCTTCTGCACCGGGCCGGGGGCCTCGACGACCTCGGCGACCTTGCCGAGCTTCACCGGTCCCGCGGGGGCGGGGATGGTGAGGGCCTTCAGTTCGGCGACCGTCCCGGCCTTCTGCTCGGAGACCACCCGCACGTCGCGCTCGGTGTCGTCGAGCACCGCGGTGCCGACGGTCGTACCGCGCACGGCCTGGGTGACGGCGGCGCCGATGGTGGCGTCGTTGAGGCCGTACTTGGCGGCCTCGGCCTGCTTGGCGTGGACCTCGATGCGGGGCACGCTCTGCGCGAGGTCGCTGGTGACGTCGGTGACGTCGTCCAGCCCGGCGACGGCGTCGCGGACCTCGGCACTGGCCTTGGCCAGGGTGTCGGCGTCCGCGGCCTTGACCACGACCGACAGGTTCTGGCTGCCGAAGCCGCCGCCACCGGAGACCGAGGTGGTGCCGACGCCGTCGAGCGTCTTGAGGCCGGCGCGGATCTCGTCGAGGACGTCCGCGCTGTCGTCGGCGTTCTTCAGCTTCACCTGGAAGCTGGCCTGGTTGGCGCCGGTGCCGCCGCCGAAGGCCGCCAGGAAGCCGGAGGAACCGACGGTGACCTGGTAGTCCTGGACCTGGTCGATACCCTCGAGGAGCTTCTCGACCTTGCGGGCCGCCGCGTCGGAGGCCGCCAGGCTGGTGCCCGGCGGGAGCTCCTGCCTGACGGTCAGGGTGTCCTGGTCGCCCTGGTCGAAGAAGTTGGTCTTGAGCATCGGGGCGAGCCCGAAGGTGCCCAGCAGGACCGCGACCGCGATCGCGATGCTGGTGAGGCGGCGCCGGGTGGCGAAGCGCAGCACCGGCACGTAGAGCCGCTGCAGCAGGCTGCGGGCCTCCTCCTCCTCGGCCCTGCGGCGGATCTCGTCCGGGTCCACGGTGCCGGCGTCGGCCGGGGGCTTGAGGAACCAGAACGAGAGCACCGGGACGACCGTCAGCGACACCAGCAGCGAGGCCAGCAGCGCGGCGGCGACGGTCAGCGAGAACGAGCCGAACAGGGCGCCCACCATGCCGCCGACCAGGCCGATCGGCACGAAGACGGCGACCGTGGTGAGCGTGGAGGCGGTGACCGCACCGGCCACCTCGCGCACGGCGGCGATGATCGCGGACTGCTTCTCCTCACCGTAGGCGAGGTGCCGCTTGATGTTCTCCAGCACCACGATCGAGTCGTCGACGACACGGCCGATGGCGATGGTCAGCGCGCCCAGGGTGAGCATGTTGAGCGACAGGTCGCGGGTCCACAGCACGATCAGCGTCAGCACGACGGAGAGCGGGATGGAGACCGCGGTCACCAGCGTCGAGCGCAGAGACGCCAGGAAGACCAGGATGATCACGACCGCGAAGAGCAGACCGAGCAGGCCCTCGGTGGTCAGTCCGTCGATGGACTTGGAGACCGCGGGGCCCTGGTCGCTGACGACGGTGAGCTTGGCGCCCTTGCCGAGGTCGCGCTCGAGGTCGGCCAGCTTGTCCTTGACCGCCGAGGAGATCGCGACGGCGCTGCCGTCCTGGTCCATGGTGACGGCGACGCCGAGGCTCGGCTCGCCGTCGGTCCGGGTGATGGAGGCGGCGGCGTCCGGGCGCTCCGCGACGGTGGCGACGTCGCCGAGGCGCACGGGCTCCGGGCCGGCGGGGATCCGCAGGTCCTCGATCTGCTGCACGGAGGCGTACTCGCCGCCGACCTGGACGGTGCGGCTCTTGCCGCTGTCGTCGAAGGAGCCGGCCGGGACGGGGTGGCCGCCGGCCTGCAGCGCCTGCACCAGGGCGATGGCGCCGAGCTTGCGGGCGGCGAGCTTCTTGTCGTCGGGGGTGACGGTGACGATCTGGTCCTGGACGCCGGTGACGGTCACCTGGCCGGCGCCGTCGATGTCCTGCAGGACCGGGACGACCGACCGGTCGAGCGCGTCGGCCAGTGCCTGCTGGTCCAGGCCGGTGGAGGTGGCGGCGAGGACGACGGTCGGGATGTCGTCCGTCGAGCCGGCGATGACCTGCGGGTCCGCGTCCTCCGGCAGCCGCGAGGAGACCCGGTTCACCGCCTGCTGGACGTTGGCCACCAGCGTGTCGCTGTCGTTGCCGTAGTCGAACCGGGCCATGATCACGGCAGCGCCCTCGCTGGCCGTGGACGTGATGCCCGTGATGCCGTCGACGCCCTTGACGCCGGCTTCGATCGGCTCGACGACCTGCTTCTCGACGACGTCGGGGGACGCGCCCGGGTAGGTCGTGATCACCGACACCATGGGCAGGTCGATGGAGGGCAGCAACTGCTGCTTGAGGGACGGTATCGCGATGGCGCCGAAGCCGATGGCGACCACCGCCATCAGCGCGACCAGACTGCGCTGGGCGAGGCTGAACCGGGACAGCCAGGACATCGTGGTGCGGTCTCTTCTCTGTGCTCAGAGTGCTCGGGTGTTCTCGGGTTGCGGACTTTTGTCAGCCCACGCCACTTTCTCCTGTCGCGGAGGGTGGTTTCCTCAGCCCGAGGTCGTGATTGGTTCCGGGGGCGTACTGCGGATGCGGTACACGCCGGTCGTACTCAGCGCGCCGCGGGCCGCACCAGGCCCGACTCGTACGCGGCGACGACCAGCTGCGCGCGGTCGCGGGCACCGAGTTTGGCCATGGTGCGGTTCACGTGCGTCTTGACGGTGAGCGGGCTCACCCCGAGGCGTTCGGCGATCTCGTCGTTCGGCAGCCCCAGCGCCACCTCGACCAGCACCTCGCGCTCGCGTGCCGTCAGCGCGTCCAGGTCCGGGGCCGCCGATCCGCCCTCCGAGGGCAGCGGGCGCTGGCCGCCGCTCTGCGCCAGGAACTGGGCGATCAGGCTCTTGGTCGCCGACGGGGACAGCAGCGCGTCGCCCTCGGCGACGGTGCGAATCGCGGCGAGCAGCTCGGCCGGCTCGGCGCCCTTGCCGAGGAACCCGGCGGCGCCGGCGCGGATCGCCTGCGCGACGTACTCGTCCGCTTCGAACGTCGTCAGGACGAGGACCGCCACACCGGTCAGGTCCTCGGCGGCGGTGATCTCGCGGGTGGCGGCGAGGCCGTCCGTGCCGGGCATCCGGATGTCCATCAGGACGACGTCCGCCCGGGTGCTGCGGGCCAGCGCGACGGCCTCGGCGCCGTCCGAGGCCTCCCCCACGACCTCCATGTCCGGTTCGGACTCCACGAGGACGCGGAACGCGCCCCGCAGCAGCGCCTGGTCGTCCGCGAGCAACACCCTGATCATGCCGGGATCCTCCCATCCCCCCGCCGGGCGGCCGGCTGGCCCGGCACCACCAGCGGCAGGCGGGCGTGGACGCGGAAACCGCCCTGCGTGCAGGGGCCGGCCTCGCAGGTGCCGCCGAGGGCCGCGGCCCGCTCGCGCATGCCGATCAGGCCGTGGCCGCCGCCCGCGGTGCCCGGGGCCTGCGGGCTGCCGCCACGGTCGACCACGGTGACCTCCAGCGTCCCGTCGCCGCGCGCGATGCGGATCCGCGCCCGTGCACCCGGGCCGGCGTGCTTGTGGACGTTGGTCAGCGACTCCTGGATGACCCGGTACGCGGTGAGGTCCACGCTCGCGGGAAGCGTGCCGGGGTCCTCCTCGGCCACCTCCACCGGCAGCCCGGCCCGGCGGAAGCCGTCGACGAGCTGGTCCAGCACACCGAGGCCGGGTGCCGGTTCCATGGGTGCGGCGGGGTCCCCCGACTGCCGCAGCAGGCCGACGGTCGCACGGAGCTCGTCCAGCGCCGAACGGCTCGCCTCGCGGACGTGTGCGAGGGCCTGCTTCGCCTGGTCGGGCCGGCTGTCCATGACGTGGGCGGCGACACCGGCCTGCACGTTGACCAGGGCGATGTGGTGGGCGACCACGTCGTGCAGCTCGCGGGCGATCCGCATCCGCTCCTCGGCGACGCGGCGCTTGGCCTCCTCCTCCCGGGTGCGCTCGGCCCGCTCGGCGCGCTCCTCGACGGCGGCGACGTAGGCGCGGCGGTGCCGGGTGGCCTCGCCGGCGGCTGCGGCCATGCCGCTCCACGCGAACAGGGCGATGTTCTCCGCGGAGTACCAGGGCCGGGCCCCGAAGAGCATGGCGATCGCGGGCAGCAGCAGGCAGGTGGCGAGGCCGAGCCGGAAGGTGGTGGTGCGGTCGGTGCGCGTGGAGGCGGAGAAGAGCGCCACGACGACGGTGGCGGCCACCGGGGCGCGGCCCTCCCCGGTCGCGGTGAGCAGGTAGACGACGGTGACCGCGCCGGTGAAGGCGAGGACGCCCAGCGGGCTGCGCCGGCGCACCATCAGCGCGGCGGAGCCGAGGACGGCCAGCAGGATGTCGGGGACCGAGGCGTCGTACCGCTCGGTGTGCGGCCCGATGAACATGTTGCCGAGGATCACCGCGAGGACGGCGAGCGCCAGCCCGGCGTCGAGGGCTACGGGGTGGGCCTGCGGCCACAGCCGGGCCCGGTCCTTCATCGATCGATGCTGCACGCTCACCAACGGTACGGGTCCCCCAGGAACGGCCGTGCCCCGGTCCGGTGCGGTACCGGGCCGGGGCACTCGGCGGGTGCGCTGGTCGGCGAGGTGTCAGCCGGGGATGAGCCCGCCGTCCCCGAGCAGTGCCCGGACCTCCTCCAAGGTGGCCTCCGAGGCCGGCAGGATCAGCTCGGACGGCTCCAGGGAGTCGTCCGGCAGAGGTGTGCCGAGCCGCCGGACGGCGTCGAGGAGCGCGGTGAGCGTGCGCCGGAACCCGGCGTCGTCACCGCTCTCCATCTCCGCCAGGAGCTCGTCGTCGAGCTTGTTGAGTTCGGTGAGGTGGCTCTCGTCCACCGTGACCTGGCCCTCGCCCATGATCCTCACGATCACGACGCCCTCCTCTAGGGGTGTCTCACTGCTTGTCGAACCGGGGCTGGTCCTGGGTCTGCGACGGGGTCTGGCCCTGCTGTCCGCTCTCGATGGCCTGCTGCGGGGAGCCGCCGGCGAGCTCGGCCTTCATGCGCTGCAGCTCCAGTTCGACGTCGCTGCCGCCGGAGAGGCGGTCGAGCTCCGCCTGGATGTCGTCCTTGGCGATCCCGGTCGGGTCGTCCAGGGCGCCGGAGGCCAGCAGCTCGTCCAGGGCGCCGGCCCGGGCGCGCAGCTGCTCGGTCTTGTCCTCGGCCCGCTGGATCGCCAGGCCGACGTCGCCCATCTCCTCCGAGATGCCGGAGAAGGCCTCGCCGATCTGGGTCTGTGCCTTGGCCGCGCTGTAGGTGGCCTTGATGGTCTCCTTCTTGGTGCGGAAGGCGTCCACCTTGGCCTGCAGGCGCTGGGCGGCGAGGGTGAGCTTCTCCTCCTCGCCCTGCAGCGTCTGGTGCTGCGTCTCCAGGTCGGTGACCTGCTGCTGGAGGGCGGCTCGACGCGACAGCGCCTCGCGGGCCAGGTCCTCCCGTCCCAGGGCGAGCGCCTTGCGGCCCTGGTCCTCGTACTTCGCGGACTGCTGCTGCAGCTGGTTCAGCTGCAGCTCCAGGCGCTTGCGCGAGGTGGCGACGTCGGCCACACCGCGCCGAACCTTCTGCAGCAGCTCCAGCTGTTTCTGGTACGAGTAGTCGAGGGTCTCGCGCGGATCCTCGGCCCGGTCAAGGGCCTTGTTGGCCTTCGCGCGGAAGATCATCCCCATCCGCTTCATGACACCGCTCATGGGCCTCGCGCGCCCCCTTCATTCAGCTCGCCAGCACACCTCTACAGACCCCACAGTACGGGGCCTGGTTCCATTACCCCACTGTTCTGTTGCTGATGCGCTCATCCTTAGGAACGATCACAGTTCGATGACCTCAGGCGCAGGGAGTAGGTGAGGGGCTGGGGGTCCCGTCGGCGAGCACGTAACCTTGGAGTCGTGTTCCGACGTCGTTCCCAAAGCGAGCAGACCGCGTCCACCACTGTGGTGGACGACCGGCAGCCCCGCGACCCGCAGGCTCCCAAGGGTCGCCCCACGCCCAAGCGCAGCGATGCCCAGGGCCAGCGCCGCAAGGCGGTGACCGCGCCCACCGACCGCAAGGCCGCCACCAGGCAGGCCCGCGACGCCCGGCGGGCCGACCTGGCCAAGCAGCGCGAGGCCCTGATGAACGGGGACGAGCGCTACCTGCCCGCCCGTGACAAGGGCCCCGTGCGCAAGTTCGCGCGCGACTACGTGGACTCGCGCTTCCGCATGGCCGAGTTCTTCCTGCCGCTCGCCGTGGTCATCCTCGTGCTCAGCATGCTCCGCAACCCCGCGCTGCAGAACCTCTCCCTGCTGCTGTGGCTCGTGGTCATCGTGCTGATCGTCGTCGACTCGGCCTTCACCGGTTTCCTGCTCCGCCGCGAGCTGGCCAAGCGCTTCCCGGACAAGCCCACCAAGGGCGCGGTCGCCTACGCCCTCATGCGGACCCTCCAGATGCGCCGACTGCGCCTGCCGAAGCCGCAGGTCAAGCGCGGCACCAAGCTCTGAGCGGGAACGGCGGTTTCGCCGGCGCCGCCGGCTCCTGGCTGGACCGGCTGGGCGGGCTCCGGAACACCGTGCGCCAGGAGCTGGTCGCGCGCCAGCTGGACGAGCAGATCACCGCGCGCTTCCCCGTGGGGCGCCGGCTCAGGATCCTCGACGTCGGCCCCGGCCAGGGCACCCAGGCGCTGCGACTCGCCCGTGCCGGCCACCTGGTCACCGGCCTGGAGGCCGATCCGGAGATGGCGGGGGTCCTGCGCGGGGCCGTGGCCGCCGAGCCGGAGGGCATACGCGAGCGGATCAGCCTCGTCGAGGGCGACGGCCGGGAGACCGGCCGGCACTTCGGGCCCGGCAGCTTCGACGTCGTGCTCTGCCACGGCGTGCTGATGTACGTGCCCGAGCCGGACGCGATGGTCGCCGGGCTCGCCCGGGTGCTGGCCCCCGGCGGGCTGCTGTCGCTGCTGGTGCGCAACGCCGACGCCCTGGCGATGCGGCCCGCGCTGCAGGGCGACTGGGCCGGTGCGCTGTCCGCCTTCGCGGGCGACACGTACACCAACCGGCTGGGGCTCGCCGCCCGTGCCGACCGGCGCGCGGACCTGACGACGACCCTCAGCGCCATCGGCGCGCCGCTGCACGCC
Organism: Streptomyces sp. PA03-5A; assembly: GCF_033792725.1. Classification (NCBI taxonomy): domain Bacteria; kingdom Bacillati; phylum Actinomycetota; class Actinomycetes; order Kitasatosporales; family Streptomycetaceae; genus Streptomyces; species Streptomyces sp. PA03-5A. The sequence continues at coordinate 90,102 of NZ_JARAVL010000036.1, forward strand.
TGGTACGGGGTGCGGGTCTTCACCGACACGGCGCCGGACGACTCCGTGGAGGTGCCGGAGGAGTTGCTGGCCGCCGAGGAGCTGGCCGGCCGCACCGACCCCTACCGCGGGGTCGCGGCACTGCTGCATTTGTGCGGCGTACGGAACTGACCGGGGCGGGATACCGAGGACGGGACGTCACGAACGCGACACTTCGGTCATGCGCGATTCGAAGCCCAACCGATGGCGGCCGCCGACGGCGCTCCGGGCGGCGGCCCTGCTGCTGGCCGTCGCGTGCTGCGGTGGCGTCACCGCCGGATGCACGGGGGACTCCCCCTCCCCCAGCGCGGCATCCTCGGCGCCCGCGCCCGTCGCCGCCTCCGAGCTGGCCGGCGCCCGTGATCTGGAGCGCTCCTACCAGCAGGTGGTCAAGGCGGTGCTGCCGTCCGTCGTCCAGATCAACACGTCCGAGGGACTGGGCTCCGGCATCGTCTACGACACCAAGGGCCACATCGTCACCAACGCCCATGTCGTCGGCAACTCCCACACCTTCGAGGTCACCCTCGCCAACAGCGACACCCCGCACAAGGGCCGGCTCGTGGCCGCCTACCCCGAGCAGGACCTCGCCGTCATCGAACTCGACGACCCGCCGAGCGGGCTGCGCGCGGCGTCCTTCGGCCGCTCACGCGACGTCCAGGTCGGCCAGATCGTGCTCGCCATGGGCAGTCCGCTCGGCCTGAACAGCAGCGTCACGCAGGGCATCGTCTCGGCCGTCGGCCGTACGGTCAGCGAGACCGGGGCCGAGGGCGGCACCGGCGCCACCCTGGCCGACATGGTGCAGACCTCGGCTCCCATCAACCCCGGCAACAGCGGCGGCGCACTGGTCAACCTCTCCGGCCAGGTCATCGGCATCCCGACGCTCGCCGCGGTCAACCCCACCATGGGCGACTCCTCGGCCCCGGGCATCGGCTTCGCCATCCCCGCGGCGACCGTCACCCGCATCGCGGACCAGATCATCCAGCACGGCAAGGTCGTCGACTCCGGCCGCGCGGCGCTGGGCATCGTCGCGCGCACCGTCCTCGACGAGAACTTCCAGCCCGCCGGGGTGGGCGTCGTCGAGGTGACCCGGGGCGGAGCGGCGGACAAGGCCGGGATCAAGCCCGGGGACGTCATCACCGATGTCGGGGGCGACGACATCACGACCCTTCAGTCGCTCTCCGAGGCCCTGGTCCAGCACGCGCCCGGCGACGCCGTGGACGTCACCTTCCAGCGCGGCGGCAGCGAGAAGACCGTCAAGGTCACGCTCGGGCAGCTCCAGTAGCGGCCGGACGCACAGCCGGGGGCGGGGCCGTGGGACGTCCCACGACCCCGCCCCCGCCGTGGTGCGGCGGCCGGACCCCCGGCCGCCCGGTCACCGGTCTACTCGTCGGCGTGCAGGCTCATCGGGCCGTAGATCTTCGTGCCGTCCTCGAAGAGGTGCACCTGGTCGGCGCCTCCCTGGAGGAGGTCCTTCCAGACCTCGCCGATCCAGGACTCGGCATCGCCCTGCGTGGGGAACTCCTCGGGCTCGACCGCGGGGGTGACCTCCGTGCCGTCGGTCTTCTCGAAACGCCACGTCCACGCCATGTCCGTCTCCTCGTCCCTGGGGGTGCCTGCCCGGCAGCGTAGCGTGCGCGGACGCGAGAGGATCTGCACGTGGAACTGACTCTCCTCGGCACCGGTGGCCCCGACGGCCTGCCCCTCCCCGGCTGCCCGTGCGCGGCGTGCGCGACGGCGGTGGGCGACCAGGCGCGGGCGGCGACCTCGCTGCTCGTGGACGGGGTGCTGCTGCTCGACCTGACGCCGGGCCTCGCGCTGACCGCGGCGCGCTCCGGTCACTCGCTCGCCGGGGTCCGCCAGGTGCTGCTGTCGCATCCGCACGACGGGCCGGCCGTGGAGATCCCGGCGGGGCTGCCCGCGCCGGGCCGGGTGGCGGCCGGGCAGGAGATCACGCTGCTGACCGGGCACCGGGTGCGGGCGGTGCCCCTCGACGCGCCCGGGACCGGCTACGAGGTGACAGGACCGTACGGCGAGCGGCTGCTGTACCTGCCGCCGGAGTGCGCTCCGGCGGGGCTGCCGGAGGCCGTGGAGCCGTACCGGATGGTGCTGCTGGACGCCGTGGGCCGGCCGGACGGGCTGGCGCGGCTGCGCGCGGCCGGCGCGGTCGGGAGCACCACCGACGTCGTCGCGGTCCACCTGGACCACCGTGCCCACCCCGGGCCGGAGCTGCGGCGCCGGCTGGCCGCGCTCGGCGTACGGGCGGTGCCGGACGGCACGACGCTGACCGTCGGCGACCTGCACGACGTGCCCGACGTGCCGCGGCGCACGCTCGTGCTGGGCGGGGCGCGGTCGGGCAAGTCGGTGGAGGCGGAGCGGCGGCTGTCGGCCTTCCCCGACGTGCTGTACGTGGCCACCGGCGGGACGCGCGGCGGTGACCCGGAATGGGCGGAGCGCGTGGCGCTGCACCGCGAGCGGCGTCCGCAGTCGTGGCAGACGGTGGAGACCTGCGACCTGCTGCCGCTGCTGGCCGAGGAGGACGGGCCCGCGCTGCTGATCGACTGCCTGTCGCTGTGGCTGACGCACACCATGGACGAACTCGGCGCGTGGGACGACGAGAAGTGGGCGGAGGGCGCCGAACGCGAACTGCGCCGCCGCGTCGGGGAACTGACCGCGGCGTGGCGCGCGACCCGCCGTACGGCCGTGGCGGTCAGCAACGAGGTCGGCTCCGGGGTCGTACCGGCCACGGCCAGCGGGCGCAGATTCCGGGACGAGCTGGGGCGGCTGAACCTCGCGCTGGCCGACGAGTCCGAGCACGTGGTGCTGGTGGTCGCGGGACAGGCGCTGTCACTGCGGGGCTGACCTCGGCGCGCGACCCCGCGGACCGGTAGTGTTCGACCCCGTGAGCGGCCTGAACCTTGATGACTTCGCGACCCTGGTGGAGCGTCCGGACGCCGGTGTGCGCCGTGACGCACGCGACCGTTGGCAGCGGCTGGTGCGCCCGGCGAGCGCGCTGGGCGGGCTGGCCGAGCTCGCCGACTGGCTGTCGGCGGTCCAGGGCGCGGCGACCCTACGCCCGATCGAGCACCCCAAGGCCGTGCTCTTCGCGGCGGACCACGGGGTGGCGGCACTGAAGGTGTCCGCCCGCCCCGGGGGCACCGCGGTCGAGCTGGTGCGGCGGGTCCTGGACGGGGCCTCCCCGGTCAATGTGCTGGCCCGTCAGTACGGCGCGGCGCTGCGGGTGGTGGACGTCGGCGTGGACGCGCCGGCCGATGACCTGCCCGCCGACGTGACGGCGCACCGCGTGCGGCGCGGCTCCGGCCGGATCGACGTGGAGGACGCGCTGACGGCCGAGGAGGCCGAGGCGGCGTTCCGGGCCGGCATGGCCGTCGCGGACGAGGAGGCGGACTCCGGCACGGACCTGGTGCTCCTGGGCGATCTGAGCGTGGGCGGCACCACGGTGGCCGGGGTGCTGATCGCAGCGCTGTGCGGTACCGACGCCTCCGTGGTGACCGGCCGCGGTTCGGGCATCGACGACATCGCGTGGATGCGCAAGTGCGCGGCGATCCGCGACGCGCTGCGCCGGGCCCGGCCCGTGCTGGGCGACCAGCTGGAGCTGCTGGCGGCGGTCGGCGGCGCGGACGTGGCGGCGATCACCGGTTTCCTGCTGCAGGCCTCGGTGCGGAAGCTGCCGGTGGTGCTGGACGGCGTGGTGTCCGCGGCGTGCGCGCTGGTCGCGCAGCGGATCGCCTTCCGGGCGCCGGACTGGTGGCTGGCGGGGCAGGCCAGCGGTGAGCCGGGGCAGGTCAAGGCGCTGGACCGGCTGTCCATCGAGCCGCTGCTCGACCAGAAGGTGACGGCGGGTGAGGGCACCGGCGCGCTGCTGGCGCTGCCCCTTCTGAAGGCGGCGGCGGCCCTGTCGGCGGAGCTGCCGGAACGTTTCTGACCCATCGCGAACCGGGTCGTTCCCGTAGGATCCGGACCTATGGGAACGGCCGTCTCGGTCTGGCGTGAACGCGGCGCGGTGTCCACCGTCCGGTACCTGCGCCTGGTCGGCCTGGTCGACCTGCTGGGTGCGGTGTGGGTGTCCTTCGGGAACGACATCCGGCGTCATGACGTCGACGAGTACGTCACCCCGTACCTGCTGACCGCCGGCTACACCCCGGCCTTCCTCGCGCTCTTCCTGGCGGTCACGATGCGCCGCAGGAAGCGCGCGGCCTGGCTGCTCAACCTCGTCCTCGCCGGGCTCTACCTGCTGTTCCTGGCCGCGGCGACGGCCGTCCCCGCGTTCCGCGGCCACCCGCAGAACTGGGTGTCGCTGGGGATCACCGCCGCCTTCTGCGCCGCGCTGCTCGCCGGGCGCCGTGCGTTCCGCGCCAAGGGCGACCCCTCCAACCCCCGGCTGGCCGCGGCGGTCGCCGTCGGCGGCGTCGCGGCCGGCGGACTCCTCGCCGCGGGCCTGGTCACCGTCACCGACACGGGGCACGGCTCGACCTTCGGCCAGCGGTACGCGTACGCCATGCTCCGCGTGGTCTCGCTGGCGGACGCCGAGGAGTCCTTCCCGGGGATCTCGACCCCGGGCTGGGTCGACGTCACCATCAACGCCATGAGCGCCGTGCTGTTCCTGCTGGTGCTGTACGCGGCCTTCCGCTCGCCCCGCGGCCGCGAACTGCTGGGCCCGCAGGACGAGATGCGGCTGCGGGCCCTGCTCGACCGGCACGGCGAACGTGACTCGCTCGGCTACTTCGCGCTGCGCCGCGACAAGAGCGTCGTCTGGTCGCCGTCGGGCAAGTCGGCGATCGCCTACCGCGTCGTCGGCGGGGTGTCCCTCGCCTCCGGCGACCCCATCGGCGACCCAGAGGCCTGGCCCGGGGCGATCGAGGCCTGGCTCGCCGAGGCCCGCGAGCACGCCTGGGTACCGGCGGTGGTGGGGGCCGGCGAGGAGGCAGGCACCGTCTACGCACGGCACGGGCTGGACGCCCTGGAGCTCGGCGACGAGGCGATCGTCGAGGTCGCCGACTTCACCCTGGAGGGCCGCGCGATGCGCACCGTGCGGCAGGCGTACCACCGGATCGGGCGCGCCGGGTACACCGTCCGCGTACGGCGTCACGAGGACATCCCGGCGCGGGAGATGACGGCCCTGCTGGAGCGCGCGGACCGCTGGCGGTACGGGCAGACCGAACGGGGCTTCTCCATGGCGCTGGGGCGGCTCGGCGACCCGGCGGACGGCCGGTGCGTCATGGTGGAGTGCGCGGACGGGCAGGGCGAGCCGAGGGCGCTGCTCAGTTTCGTGCCGTGGGGGCGGCACGGGCTGTCGCTGGACCTGATGCGCCGTGACCGGGACTCCGACAACGGGCTGGTGGAGTTCATGGTGATCGAGCTGATCCGGCGCGCGGAGGAGACCGGGGTCGAGCGCGTGTCGCTCAACTTCGCCGTGTTCCGTTCGGTCTTCGAGCGCGGGGCGAGGCTGGGCGCCGGGCCGGTGCTGCGGATGTGGCGGGCGCTGCTGACCTTCTTCTCCCGGTGGTGGCAGATCGAGTCGCTGTACCGCGCCAACGCCAAGTACCGGCCGGTCTGGGAGCCGCGTTTCCTGCTCTTCGAGAAGGGCGGCGAACTGCCCCGGATCGGACTGGCGAGCGCACGGGCCGAGGGCTTCCTCGCCGCGCCCCGGATGCCCTCGCCGCGGCGCTGAGCCGGCCCGGATCGCCGGGACGCCACGGCGGCACGGCGGCACGGCGGCACGGCGGCACGGCGGCACGGAGACGATCGGGCACCTGGAGCGGCCGACCGCCACCGGCGGTGCCGACGAGGAAACCGTCGCGGGCGGGCCCTGCCGGGGCGCCGCGGCGGCCTGCACCCGGCACGCGGCCACCACACGCGCCGCACACCCGGCGGACGCGCCGGGGCTCAGCGCTCGGTGAAGCCGCCGATCCAGTCCTGGAGCCGCCGCAACGGGCCCGACCAGCGCGCGTCGTGCCGTGCGGCGCGGGCCTCCGCCCGCCGGACCGCCCCGGGCCTGCGGGAGTAGAGCCGCTCGGCCCACAACGAGTCGGGGCGCGCCAGCCGCAGGGCCGCGTACAGCGCGACGAAGGGCACGAAGACGCCGACGACGGCGGAGCGCAGCTTGCCCTTGACGAGGGCGACGAGGACGAACAGGAAGTTGACGGCGATGGTGAGGATCACCGAGACGCGGCTCTGCTGCTCGTCCGGGCTGACCGAGTTGACGCCGAAGGGGACCAGGCCGAGGAGCATCATCACGACGACGGAGAAGGTGACGACGACGGCCTCGACGCTCTTGCGGCCGCGATCGCTCCAGTACACGTCGTCGAGGTAGAGCACGAGCGCGAACTCGTCGAGCACCAGGCCCGCTCCGGCGCCGAACAGGGCCGCGGACAGGTAGGCGCCGAAGCCCCGTGAGGAACTGGCGACGCCCCCGAAGCCGCCGATCGTCATGAGGATGATCCCGGGCACCACGTGGTGGATGTGGGTGCCGCCCGAGGAGATGTTGCGGAAGGGGCCCCTGCCGGCCCGGATGAGACGGGTGATCATCCGGGTGACCAGGAAGGTCAGTACGAACGCGCCCAGCGCAAGGAGCAGCGGCAGCTTTCCCGGCTCGATGATGTTGCGGTACCACCAGTCGCCCATGCCGATTGCTCCAGATTCGCCCCGTACGCGGCACTATACGGTTCCGGCCCGGCGGTTACCCTGCACGCCATGACCGCCGACCCCGCACCCGCTCCCGCGGACCCTGCCGTCACGGCCGCCGACGGACTGCGCTTCGCCTTCGGCACCCTGACGGTGCTGCGGGTCCGGGTCACCCGCTGGGACCGCCCGGCGGCCCGCGCCGGGATGCTCTGGGCGCCCGTGGCCGGGCTGGTCGTGGGGCTGTGCGCGGCGGCGGCCGGCGGACTCCTGCTGCTCCTCGGCTCGGGGCCGCTGCCCGCCGCGGTGGCGAGCGCCGCCGTACCGGCCGCCCTGACGCGGGGGCTGCACCTGGACGGGCTGGCCGACACCGCCGACGGGCTGGGCAGCGGCAAGCCCGCCGAGGACGCGCTGCGCATCATGAAGCAGTCCGACATCGGGCCCTTCGGTGTGCTCACCCTGGTCCTCGTCCTGCTGGCCCAGGTCGCCGCGCTCGCCGAGCTGTACGGCCAGTCCTGGACCCGGGGTGCGGTCGCCGCCGCCCTGGCCGGGCTCACCGCCCGCGCCGCGATGACGCTGGCCTGCCGTGACGGTGTGCCCCCGGCTCGCCCCGGCGGGCTCGGCGCGGCCGTGGCGGGCGCGGTCCCCGCCCGTACCGCCTGGGCGTCGGCCGCGCTGACAGTGGCGGTCTGCGCCGGCTGCGGGGCCGCCTTCGGCGTGCCGGACGCGGCGCGCTGTGCGGCGGCGGCGGCGGTGGCCCTGGCCGCCGCGGAACTGCTGCTGCGGCGGTGCCGCCGGCGCCTGGGCGGCGTCACCGGTGACGTCTTCGGCGCGTTGTGCGAGACCGCCGCGACGGCCGCGCTGCTGGTGCTCACCCTGGGCTGAGCGCCGCACGGCGACCGGGCGCGATGCGGTCCGGCGCCCCGACTCCCGCCGGGCGGAAGGGGATCGGGACCCTGCCCGGGGTGCCGCGCGGGCGCGTTCCCATAGGGAAAACCCGCGCCTTCGCCGCCATGGGCGCAGGTCGTGGTCGCAAGCGACAGGAGTGAGCGTAAGGTCGGTGCTGCACCCCCGCCCGTGCCGCGAAGGACGCCCGGCGTCGGGCACGAGGGAGCCGGACGGAGTCCGGCGTCAAGTATTGGACCCCCGAAGGAACAGGATCCGCATCACCGTGACTGCACTGACTCTCAGCACCTCCTCCGCGGCAGCGCTGCGCGCTGACGCCGTCGTCGTCGGCGTGACCAAGGGCGCCAAGGGCCCCGAGGTCGCCGCCGGGGCGGAGGCGGTGGACCAGGCCTTCTCCGGCCGGCTCGCCGCGACGCTCGAGACACTGGGCGCCTCGGGCGCGGAGGGTGAGGTGACCAAGCTCCCCGCCCCGGACGGCCTGAAGTCCCCGGTCGTGCTGGCGGTCGGGCTCGGTGAGGCCCCGGCCGACGGCGCCGCGTACGACACCGAGGCGCTGCGCAAGGCCGCCGGCGCCGCCGCCCGCGCGCTGGCCGGGTCGAAGAAGGCCGCCTACGCCCTTCCGGTGCAGGACGCGGACGCCGCGCAGGCGGTCGCCGAGGGCGCGCTGCTCGGCGCCTACACGTACACCGCGTACCAGTCGTCCAACGGCAAGGCCCCGCTCGCCGAGGTCGCGCTGGTGGGCGCGAAGCCGCGGGACAAGGCGTTCAAGGCCGCCGCCGAGCGGGCCGCCGTCATCGCGGCGGAGGTCAACCGGGCGCGCGACCTGATCAACATGCCGCCGAACGACCTCCACCCGAAGTCCTTCGCCGCGCTCGCGCAGGAGGCCGCCAAGGAGCACGGCCTCAAGATCGAGGTGCTGGACGAGAAGGCGCTGGTCAAGGGCGGCTACGGCGGCATCATGGGCGTCGGCCAGGGCTCGGCGAACCCGCCCCGCCTGGTGAAGATCGCCTACACGGGTGCCAAGGGCCGCGGCGCCAAGCACCTGGCACTGGTCGGCAAGGGCATCACCTACGACTCGGGCGGCATCTCCCTGAAGCCGGCCGGTCACAACGAGACCATGAAGTGCGACATGAGCGGTGCCGCCGCCGTGCTGTCCACCGTGGTCGCCGCCGCGCGCCTCGGCCTGCCCGTCAACGTCACCGGCTGGCTGGCGCTCGCCGAGAACATGCCCTCGGGCAGCGCCGCCCGCCCCGGCGACGTGCTGAAGATGTACAGCGGCAAGACCGTCGAGGTGCTCAACACCGACGCCGAGGGCCGCCTGGTGATGGCCGACGCCCTCACCCGCGCCTCGGAGGAGAAGCCCGACGCGATCATCGACGTGGCGACCCTGACCGGCGCCATGGTGCTGGCCCTGGGCAACCGCATCTTCGGCGTCATGGCCAACGACGACGCCTTCCGCACCGCGCTGCACGAGGTCGCGACCGAGGTCGGCGAGCAGTCCTGGCCGATGCCGCTCCCGGCCGACCTGCGCAAGGCCATGGACTCCCCCACCGCGGACATCGCGAACATGGGCGAGCGCATGGGCGGCGGCCTGGCGGCCGGCCTGTTCCTGAAGGAGTTCGTCGGCGAGGGCATCACCTGGGCCCACCTGGACATCGCGGGCCCCGCCTTCAACGAGTCCGGCCCCTTCGGCTACACCCCCAAGGGCGGCACCGGCTCCGCCATCCGCACCCTGGTGCGCGTGGCCGAGAAGGCCGGCGAGGGCGAGCTGCTCTGACCGCGTGTAAGCCTCGGCACATTCCGTACGGCCCCGGGTATGGCATCCGGGGCCGTACGCGTTCGCCAAGGGCGAGCAAAGAGTGCAACCGCTCCGTATTTCGCAAGGGATACCGGCGAGTAGCCCCGGCCGGGGACGTTCCGTACGTCTCAGACACCGGCCCGGTGCCTCGTCGGCCCCGAACAAGTGCGAAGATGTTGTCTCGGCACGACAGGGCCCCGTTTAACAGAAGCGGCCGAACAAAAGCCGCCGCCCGGTCATGACGGACCGGCTCCGGCGTATCCATGCATGGAGGACGTGACGTGGCGAACGACGCCAGCACCGTTTTCGACCTAGTGATCCTCGGTGGCGGTAGCGGCGGCTACGCCGCAGCGCTGCGTGCGGCGCAGCTCGGTCTGGACGTCGCCCTGATCGAGAAGGACAAGCTCGGCGGCACCTGCCTGCACCGCGGCTGCATCCCCACGAAGGCTCTGCTGCACGCCGGTGAGATCGCGGACCAGGCCCGCGAGGCCGATCAGTTCGGTGTCAAGGCCACTTTCGAGGGCATCGACATCGCCGGGGTCCACAAGTACAAGGACGACGTGATCTCGGGCCTCTACAAGGGCCTGCAGGGCCTGGTGGCCTCCCGCAAGGTCACCTACGTGACCGGTGAGGGCCGGCTCTCCTCCCCCACCTCCGTGGACGTGGGCGGCCAGCGCTACACCGGCCGGCACGTCCTGCTGGCGACGGGCTCCGTGCCGAAGTCGCTGCCGGGCCTGGCCATCGACGGCGACCGCATCATCTCCTCCGACCACGCGCTGGTCCTGGACCGTGTGCCGAAGTCCGCGATCATCCTCGGCGGCGGTGTCATCGGCGTCGAGTTCGCCTCGGCGTGGAAGTCCTTCGGCGCCGACGTCACCATCGTCGAGGGCCTGCCGCACCTCGTGCCGGTCGAGGACGAGAACAGCTCGAAGCTGCTGGAGCGCGCCTTCCGCAAGCGGGGCATCAAGTTCAACCTCGGCACCTTCTTCTCCAAGGCCGAGTACACCGCCGACGGCGTCAAGGTCACCCTGGCCGACGGCAAGGAGTTCGAGGCCGAGGTCCTGCTCGTGGCCGTCGGCCGCGGCCCGGTCTCCCAGGGCCTGGGCTACGAGGAGGCCGGGGTCGCCATGGACCGCGGCTACGTCCTCGTCGACGAGTACATGCGCACCAACGTGCCCACCATCTCCGCGGTCGGCGACCTCGTCCCGACCCTGCAGCTGGCCCACGTCGGCTTCGCCGAAGGCATCCTCGTCGCGGAGCGGCTGGCCGGTCTGAAGACCGTGCCGATCGACTACGACGGCGTGCCGCGCGTCACGTACTGCCACCCGGAGGTCGCCTCCGTCGGCATCTCCGAGGCCAAGGCCAAGGAGCTGTACGGCGCCGACAAGGTCGTCACCCTGAAGTACAACCTGGCCGGCAACGGCAAGAGCAAGATCCTCAAGACCGCGGGCGAGATCAAGCTCGTCCAGGTCCGCGACGGCGCCGTGGTCGGTGTCCACATGGTCGGCGACCGCATGGGCGAGCAGGTGGGCGAGGCCCAGCTGGTCTACAACTGGGAGGCGCTGCCGGCCGAGGTCGCGCAGCTCATCCACGCGCACCCGACGCAGAACGAGGCCCTCGGCGAGGCGCACCTCGCGCTCGCGGGCAAGCCCCTTCACTCGCACGACTGACCCACGGACACGCAGACAGATCCGCACAGATCGTTAGGAGCAACCGAAACCATGGCGGTTTCCGTAACCCTGCCGGCGCTCGGCGAGAGCGTGTCCGAGGGCACCGTCACCCGCTGGCTCAAGGCCGAGGGTGAACGCGTCGAGGCCGACGAGCCGCTGCTCGAGGTGTCGACCGACAAGGTCGACACCGAGATCCCGGCGCCCGCTTCGGGCATCCTCTCCTCCATCAAGGTGGCCGAGGACGAGACGGTGGAGGTCGGCGCCGAGCTGGCCGTCATCGACGACGGCACGGGCGCCCCCGCTGCCGCCCCCGCCCCGGCCGCCGCGGCGGAGCCCGCGCCGGCTCCGGTGCAGGAGGCCCCCGCCCCCGTCCCGGCCCCGGCGCCTGCCGCCGCGGCCCCCGCCCCGGCCCCGGCCGGTGGCGCCGAGGGCACCCCGGTGCTGCTGCCTGCGCTGGGCGAGTCGGTGACCGAGGGCACCGTCACCCGCTGGCTGAAGTCGGTCGGCGAGAGCGTCGAGGCCGACGAGCCGCTGCTCGAGGTCTCCACCGACAAGGTCGACACCGAGATCCCGTCGCCGGCCGCCGGCACCCTGCTGGAGATCCTCGTCGGCGAGGACGAGACCGCCGAGGTCGGCGCCAAGCTCGCCGTCATCGGTGCCGCCGGTGCCGCGCCCGCCGCCCCGGCCCCCGCCGCCCCCGCTCCGGCCCCGGCCGCCGCGGCCCCGGCG